>JBAUFS010000095.1:0-58211 GCA_049679255.1 Candidatus Rhabdochlamydia sp. | reverse complement strand
AGATCCAATAAATCCATCATCGGTCGATGAAAAAAAAAACCCTACAAATTTATTAAAATTTTGTATGGGTGTGGTCGGATTATATGTTTTATATTCGAACGTGCAAAGAATCTTTTGGTGTTCATCTATAAAGGAATAAGCAATTTGCTATCTAAAATCAAGCTCTGGCTTCGTCCAAAATGACAAATTGGGGGTAAATCAAATGGTTGTTTTTCGGCGATTTCTGGTATAAGTACTGCTGGAGCTGCACTTGCTGGTGGGTACATTGTTGCTCCTGTTATTCACGAAAAAATGCATAAAGCATTAATTAAACACCAGTTTAATACAAAAAGCCTTTACGCATATGCAGGAATAACTATTTTTTCCATTTTCTAATGACTTGACGAATTCATATAGTAGGTTCTTAGATATTTTTGCTTGGTTTCCTTGAGTTTTTACAGAGCTGTACCGCGTTTAACTTAAATTATTTATCGTAGCTTCTGTTTTGCCTATCTACTAAAGAATAACAAGATCGCTTTATTTAAATTTTGGCGTTACTTGAATTAATCCATCATAGGCTGCGTATTTATAAAGATCGTGCAGAGTAGGACAGTTAAATACTTGCGATATTACGTGGTGTAGTGTTTTTTTATCTTCTACGAGGATAACCCCATAGTGAATGATTTCAGTGGCAATTCTTCCAATAATATGCACGCCTAAGATTTGTAGGGTGTCTTTATGGAAAAGCAGTTTGAGCATCCCGGTTTTTGCACCCATAATTTTACCTCTGGGCATATTGGCATAATATGCTTTTCCTGTAGCGTAAAGGATCTTTTTTTCTTCTGCTTCTTCTGTGGTTAGCCCAATAGTAGATACCTCTGGAATGGTATAAATCCCATAAGGAAAATAGGTGGGGAGATGTTCTAGATCTTGCGTTTGAAAAATGTGAGCTACTGCAATCCTTCCCTGTTCCATGCTAGTGCTAGCAAGAGCAGGAAAGCCAATGACATCTCCGACTGCAAAGATGTTAGATATGTTAGTACGATATTGATGATCTACTATAATGAGTTCTCTCTCTCCTGTTTTCACTCCTGCTTTTTCCAATTTAAGCTGTTTTATATTTCCACTGCGGCCAGCGGAAAATAAGAACATGTCAACTTCTAGTTTTTTTTTATTTTTTAGATGAACCTCTATAGGAGTTTGATCAGAAGAAGGGACATGAATGGATTCAATCGAGGTATTAAAAAGGATATCAATACCAGAGCTTTGCATTTCTTTTACCAGTGTATGGGAAATCTCTTCATCAAGATGGGGGAGGATTTTTTCTTTATCGTTAATTAAATAGACATGCGTTCCAATGGTTGCAAAAATAGTTGCATATTCACAACCGATGACTCCAGCTCCTACAATACATAAGGAGGAAGGATGTCTTGTCAATTCTAGAATAGTATCAGAATCGTGAACTCGTTTATTATCAAAAGGGATATTTTCTGGATGATAAGGGTAGGATCCTGTAGCGATGATGATATACTTTCCAAAGAGTGAAACATGATCTTTACCTTGTACATGAAGGGTATGCGCATCTTCAAAACTCGCTATCCCATAAAAGATACTGACATGATGACGCGATAAATTAGTAAAGATCTCTTTAGAAGAGGAATCTCTTACCTGATTCTTATGATACATAAAATCTGTCATAGAGGCTTCATGAGAAAAGGTGCGGTCAATCCCATAAAGACCTTTTTCTAATTTATCAGAAAAATACAAAGCGGTTTCTCTAAGGGTTTTAGAGGGGAGGGTTCCAGTAACCGTTCCTGCTCCTCCAAATAGCTCTTCCTTTTCAATGAGCGCTACTTTATAACCAAAATAAGCCGCTTTGACAGCTGCTTTTTCCCCTGCTGGGCCTGAACCAATTACAATAAGGTCAAATTTTTGCACATTAACTCTTGCTTATGTTAGATAATAAGTAATTACACAATACTCGAAAGGATTTCAAGTAGCAAAGGAAACAGATGGATTTAAAAACGCAAACTCAAGCAGATAATTTAATACAAAAAATTAGACATTACTTGATTACTACAATGGGAGTGACGATTAATGAGGCTAGTCCAGAAGAGTTTTATCGCGCATTTGCTCTAACATTGCGTGAGGAAATCATGATTAATTGGACTGCTTGTGTACATACATACAGAGAAAAAAAAGCACGGATGCTTTTTTACCTATGTATGGAATATATGCCTGGGCGGTTTTGTCAAAATAACATTATAAATATCCATGCAACTGATTTAATTAATTATGTATTTAAACAGTTAAACCGCTCCTATCAAGAAGAGTTGTATTTTGAGCCAGAGCCAGGTCTTGGCAATGGAGGATTGGGAAGATTAGCTGCTTGTTTAATGGATTCGCTTGCTACTCAGCAAATTCCAGCTATTGGATTTGGGCTTCGTTATCAATATGGCATTTTTGATCAAGCAGTGTGTAATGGAGTTCAGGTAGAGAGACCAGAGGCATGGCTATTGCATGAAAACCCTTGGGAATATCGTCGGGATATGCATGCAGCCTCTGTTTTTTATGCCGGAAAAGCGGTTCCGAGTAAAAATAAAAAAGGGGTAGATGTCTCTGAATTAACAGATTACGAAGAGGTAAGAGCTCTATCTTATGATATTCCCATTATTGGATACAAAGAAACCCCCGATTTTACAGTAAATACACTGCGTTTATGGACCACAAAAGAATCTCCTCGAAACTTTCAGTTGCAGCGTTACAATGCAGGGATGCTAGGTGCAGCTGCAGAAAATACCAGTCTCACCGATGTGCTATACCCTAACGATAACAATGAGACAGGTAAAAGAATTCGTTTAAAGCAAGAATTTCTTCTTGTATCTGCTTCATTACAAGATATCATTAGAAGACATCTATTTATTTTCTCGAATATGAATGAATTTGCAGATAAAGTGCGCATCCATATCAATGATACTCATCCCGCGCTTACCATTGCAGAATTGCAAAGATTACTCATAACAGAGCACGATTTTGGATGGGAAGAAGCTTTAGATATTGTAAAAACTTGTTGCAACTTTACCAATCACACCATTCTGAAAGAGTCTTTAGAAGAATGGAATCAAAGTAGTTTGCAATATCTATTACCGCGTCAATACGCGATCATCGAAAGAATCAATCTAGAATTTTGTAATCAGATTCGTCAGAAATACCCAGGAGATGAAGATAGAGTACGATCTATGTCGATTATTGAAGGAGGCCAAGTCAAGATGGCTAATTTAGCTATTTATGGGTCACATCGAGTAAATGGAGTGGCTGCCTTACACACAGAGATCTTAAAAAAAGAGATTTTTAAAGATTTTTATGAAATGTATCCAGAAAAGTTTGTCAATGTAACCAATGGAGTGACTCCAAGAAGGTGGCTTTTAGATTGCAATCCACTTCTTGCTGCATTTATTACAAAAAGAATTGGTAAACAGTGGATTACACAATTTCAAGAAATACGGGGTCTTGCAAAATTTGCTAATGACTTTGATTCTCAAAAAGAATTTTTAGAAATTAAGAGAAAAAATAAGCAAACATTGCTTGGATGCCTGCAATATACAAATCCTATACGCGATAGTACAGGAAAACCTATTGGTCATTACTCTTTTTTAGATGAGAGTGCTCTTTTTGATGTGCAAATCAAACGAATTCATGAGTATAAAAGGCAACTGATGAATCTTATTCATGTAATTATGATCTATCATGAACTTCAAGAGAATCCAGAAGCGCGTCGTATCAAAAGAATGGTATTCATTGCTGGTAAAGCAGCTCCTGGATATGAAGTGGCTAAACAAATCATTCGATTAAGTTACTGTATTTCTAGGCGAATCAATCAAGACCCTAAAACAAATCAGAAATTGAAATTGGTTTTCATAGAAAACTACAATGTATCAAAAGCAGAAACGATTATTCCTGCAGCAGATTTATCAGAGCAAATCTCTACAGCAGGAACAGAAGCTTCTGGCACTGGCAATATGAAGTTAGCAATGAATGGAGCTTTGACAATTGGAACAGAAGACGGAGCAAACATTGAGATGCATCAACAAGTAACTGACCGTTTTTGGCCTTTTCATTTTGGTAAAACCGCATTGGAGAATGATTTAATTCGCCATACGGGTAACTATAATCCTTGGGATATCTATATGCAAAACGACTCTATTCGAAAAGCGCTTGACTCTTTGCGCGATCAAAGTTTTACGCAAACAGAAGAAGAGCATCAGGCTCTTAGCAATTTGTATCAAAGCCTGCTACACAATCAGGCAGGGTGTATACCAGATTATTACTTTGTCTTAGGGGACCTATTGGATTATTATAGAACACAGAAGGCAGTAGAGGATCTATTTTTAAAGCCCCAAGAATGGGCAGAGTACGCCCTGCAGAACATAGCAGCCATGGGAAATTTTTCTTCCGATGAATCGATTAAAAATTACGCAAAACTGGTTTGGGATATTCAACCTTGTCCAGTTGATCTTAAAGAGTTAGAAAAAATAAGAATTGAGTATAGTGAGCACGATAAATGTCGTATTTTCCCATCTAGTGTAAATGGTTCTGTAAAAAATCCCTCTTAAGGAAAATAAGAGAGGTTAAATCTCTCTTATTTTTATCTCTCTTTTTGCGGAAGATCCCATTTGTCAAGCATTTTTTGATATTCACCAGATTGTTTTAACTGGTAAATCTCCTGGTTAAAAGCTTTGATTAAAGAGCCATTTTTATTACGCGCTGTAATCAGTCTTAACCCCTCATTGGTTAAAGGCAAAGATCCCACCTTTAACTTACCTTGATAGAGATCTTCGCAATATGCATAGGCGCTTAAAATATCGATTAAAGCGGCATCGAGTACTTTTAAGTTTACATCTTCAAGAGCTTGTGCTCTAGAAGAGTATTGATGGATTAACACATCTGGAACCGATTCAACTAACAAAGCATTAGCATCTGAGAGAACACCAACAGCCTTGCCTTTTAGCTGTTTTATAGAAGAGATATCAGATGACTTATCTACTACAATTACAGGGCCTAACATTAGATAGCTTTCTGAAAAATCAAAACGATCTTTATTAAAATTATAGGGAGGAAAGGAAGAGAGCACAGCTTCATATTTCCCTTGAAGTAAGCCTTCTAACAAGTAATGTGCATCGGTTGTAACTTTAGCAAGGGGGATTTTTTTTGAAACCTTCTGCAAAATTTCAGTAGAAAACCCCACTAGCTGTGCATTTCTATCCTCTAAATCCAAAGGATACCAACTAGGGTCAAGTGCCACTTTTTGTGGGTGGTTTTTGCTTCCACAGCAACAAAGAAGAGCAAGCAGCAATAAGGTAGAAATTTTCTTTAACATAAGATGATCTGTAACACAAATAAGATAAAAAAGGGTATGTTTATCGTTTAAGGTTTTAATTATGTCAAACACTTATCTCATTATCAATTTTGGTGGTCCCAGAGATCTAAACGAAGTGGAAGGGTTTTTAAAAGAATTACTTACTGATCAGGAAGTAATTCGGACTCCTTTCCCTTCTTTTATTCATCGTTTATTATTTAATCGAATTGCAAAAAAGCGTGCGTTAAAAGTTATTCCTGAATATGCAAAAATCGGCGGTAGATCGCCAATCTATGAAGATACCGAAAAAATAGCTGCAACTTTGCAGCAATATAGACAAGCACCTGTTCTTACTTTTCATCGCTATCTGCCTAAAACGCATGCTTGCTTTTTATCTGCTGTTAAGCAAATACCAGAAGATCATCAGATACGGGTTTTCCCTATGTTTCCCCAATTTAGCTACGCTACAACAGGAAGCGTAGCTAAATTTTTTTCTCGTAATTTATGTGGGCAGAATCTGAATCAACTCTCTTGGATTAAATCTTATGCAACCCATCCTTTATATCTTAGCGCATTCGAGCAACAAATCCGTCTTTGTTTAAGTCAACACGAGCTTAAAGAAGAAGAGGTATGCTTGCTTTTTTCCGCCCATGCGATTCCTAGAAAGTTTGTTTGTACAGGAGACCCTTATGAAAAAGAATGTGCTTTGAGTTTTCGTGCGTTGAAAAAACGTTTTCCTCAAGCAGTTTGTCATTTATCCTATCAATCTCAATTTGATAAGCAAGAATGGCTTCGTCCTTATACAAGTGATGTGTGTGAAGAGATTAGCACTTGGGCGCAGGATAGAAAAACAATAGTAATTATTCCTTTAAGCTTTACTTCAGATCATATAGAAACTCTTTTTGAAATCGAAAAACTTTATTTACCAGTCATTCGCAAGCAGGGATTAACCGCTATTCGCTGCCCTGCTCTCAACCATCATCCTGATTGGGTTCAAGCAATCCTTACCATCATAGAACAAGGGGAGACATTGACCAATCAGATGCTCATTCGTCATCCTACCCGTTCTTGCTGTAATGTGTGTATGCCAAGCTGTTGTATATGCAAGAAAAAATAAAACATATACAAATATCTATGGTTTAAAGAATAATGGAAAAGAAAATTCCTTTAGCGTTGGTTGTTTTTTGAAATGGTAAGGAGTATTTATGGCATATGAAGCTAATGCAGACAGAAGACTACAAAATAAAGCTGTATTAGGAGTTGGTTTAATGATTCTTGGATTGGCGCTTTATCCGCTATCCGATGCTTTCATTAAACATCTCATGGGCACATATAGTGTCTGCCAAGTCACCCTGCTACGTGCATTTACTCGTTTAGTTCCTCTTTTCATCGCAACCTATTTCCAAGGTGGGCCGCGCAAGATCCTTTATTCAAAACACCCAGCTAGTCATCTCACAAGGCTAACTGTTAATTTGATCTATACTTTTTGTTTTATGTTCGCTTTTTCACTCGCTTCTTTAACGACAATCTATACATTTAGCTATACCTCGCCTTTCTTCATGATTGTCTTAGGCTCATTGATGCTCAAAGAAAAAGTAACTCGTGAGAGATGGATTGCTGTAGGAATCGGTCTTATAGGAGTCCTCATCGCTATGCGCCCTGGATCAAATGTCATGGAATCAGCAGCATTTCTGGTTCTTTTTGCAACTTTCCTTGGGGCCTTGAACAAGATTCTCATGCGCCGTTTAGCATCAACAGAACATAGCCTTGCCATCGCGATCTATCCAAATCTCGTAATGATCGTGGCTATGCTGATCTTAGGCTTTATTTCTTCGACTTCCCCCCATTGGCTATCTCCTCAGTTTACTCTTGTTTGGAAATCGATGCCGTGGACTCATTGGGGTCTTTTTGCCATTGTAGGTATGCTGACAGCTGGTGCCCAATACGCTATTGCACAATCACTTCGTTTTGCACAAGCCTCGGTTCTTGCACCTATTGATTACTCTACCTTCTTCTGGGTAGTAGCTCTTGATTTTACCTGGTGGAACAAAACACCAGACATCTACACGTTAATCGGAGCTATGGTTATTGTTGGAAGTAATTTATTCATTCTCTATAGAACTCGAAAAGAAGAAGCTGCTAAAAAACAAGCCTCTTTGGCTTAAAGAGAAATAAGAGAGACCTCAATAATAATCAAAGAATAAGGCTCTGGCTTAGGGAATTCTCTATAAGCAAGATCTGGATGAATAAATATTTCTCTTTTTTCTCCTACTCTCATCCCCTGTAGGGCTTTGCGAAGCCCAGGAATCATTTCGGAGAGTGAAATGCGTATCCCTGAAGTATTTTCAGATAAGGTTTCTCCATTTAGATCCCTTTCTCTAAAAGAAATCGAAGGAGCATTATTGTTTTTGAGCTCTTCCCCCGCTCCTGTGTTTGCTATTTTATAATAGAGCTTATCTTTAACTATCTCATGGATATTTTCCCTATTTGATATCTTGCGCAAATAAGACTCAGCAGCTTGGAGATTAAGAATTTCCTTTTCTTTTATCTTGTTGTTTAGAGATGTGATTAGAGAGGCATAACAATCCTTTAAAGGTTTTGCTTGTATCTTTCCTGCATTAATCTTCTTAAGATTAAGCATAAGTTCTCGAAAATTGTACTCTCCCTCGTAGGTTTTCATGATGTTCCAAATGACATGTGCAAGATCTTCTGACACTTGAGACTGCTGTTGTTTAAGAGACGGATTTTCACTGTTTTTTGCATAGCAGTAGGTACAACAAGTGATTATCGGTAGGAAGAAGAGGTATTTTGTCCAAGTCATGGTGAAGTTAACATCCCTAAAATGGTTTCTAAGAAGATTTCTGATTCATGTATTTTTACTATTGAGCTAGCTACCTCATCCCAGCTTTCAATAAGGGCTTGTGTTTGAGCATATTCCTCGCTTCCAAAAAACCAAGATCTTTTGATAGGAAGAAAAGGATTGTCTTTTTTTGTTCCTTTAACCAAATGGTTTTCATGGAGTAACTTTTTAAGCTCAACCACTAAAGAAGCAACCTCTACTTTAGGTGGAGTGGAAATTTCTTGCCTATTCAAATAATGTACTATTTCTGATGGAAGGTTTTTTATATCGAGAGGAAGATTACTTAATTTTTGTAGTAATTGATCCCTTTTTATAAAAACTTGTACATTTTCCTCTCCGTATCCATATAAAAGTCCAAGAGCTTTGTGATATAAGGCCGAATAAGGAGCGCTAGAAAGAGAATAGGCAAGCTGTCCTTGGCAGAGCATATGCAAGAGCGTGTGAGGACAAACTTTTTTTCCTGTGAGATCTTGGAAAAGTTGCAAATTTTTTTCAATGACAGCATAGGATTTTTCTTTATTTACTAGAAAAAACCCAAAAGAACCATCCTTCTCTACTTTAACAAAGCTGTATTTTTCCATAGGGAAAAGGTGTTGATATCTCTCCCAAACTTTCCAATCTTTTTCATCTAAAGCCATCAAATAGAGATGCTGTTCAGGGTTTTTATAAAATACAGGGGAACGAAGATGGCTTAGGCTATAATCAATGCTTCCCATTGGTTTAAGGCCGAGTAAAGTATAGGAAAAATCCCCATGATAGAAAAGCCGTCGAAAGAATCCCTCTAAGATTTTTCTTTCCTCAGGAGAAATGAATTGGAGACGATGATTAATAGAGGGTTTATTATCTGTTTCTTGCGAAATTAAAGGAGTAAAGTAAGTCAACAAAAGGGAAAAAAGCAAAAATAAATTCATCATCTTTTCTCTATATCGATTAATTGTAAAAGAGCTCTACTCCTTAGGCCAAGAGAAGAGAGCTTAACATATGTTTTTGCTTTACAGGGGCTCAACTTCTGATTATGGTGGACCCCAAGGCCAGCCACAATAGAAACAGTTTTTATCCTCGGGATAGTTATAGATCCCACAATTAGGACATTGCCAGTTAGTTTCTTTTTTTAGAGCATAGTATCTATTTTTCTCTTTATCAAGTGCAATCGCATCGACCTTGTAATAACAGTTATCGACCTCTATATAGATTCCTGATGCATCGAATAATACCTGATCTACATCCAAATACATTTTTTCAAGAGAACTTCCAAAAACTGAAGCAGTCATGAGCATTGTGGTAAAAAAAACCCAAAGCTGTTTTTTCATACTGCACTCCTTACAAAGAGATTAAAAGTAATAGTTTATAAAAATGAAAAATTTATTACCAATAAGAAATTTGATTTATTTAGAAGTTTACGCAGGTGAGGAAATATTAGCTTTGTAGAGCAGATTTTCTAAGAGCTATGAGAGGTACCTTTTATCATTTCATCATATACTTTACTCATAGGTATATGCATTCCTTGCTTAGAGCGTAGTTCTTTATTTCTTGGATCGATATAGCAAATCATTTTGCTAAAATGTAACTTTTGTTCATAGGACGAGAAGAATTCTTCTTTTGATTGAATCACAGCTTTTCCTAAGAGAGGAGTGCAATGGAAGATCTTGTCTGGCTCAATAATGAGCGCTATGTGAGAAATGAGTTTTGGTCTGTTTTTATTTTTTGTAAAAAAGATATCCCCACATTGCGTATTTTCTAGATTACATTCGATAGGACTCCAATTCTCTAGAGATAAAAGCTGACGGGGCATGTCTCCTATGAAGGTAAGAGGCATATCGACGCTTAAGGCTTTTTTAAAAATATAATGAATTGCTGTTAGGCAATCGGTTTTTTCAGGAGCATGTTCACGCAAAGCTGGAGTACAATACGTGGTTCTTTCTACAAGATCAGAAGCGATTTTTATAATGGGATTTGCTTGGACAGAAGCATATCTAAAAACTATGAAGTTGCAAGTCCTTAACTTTTTTTTAAGAGTCATTATATTACATCGAGATTTAAAGTTAATCTCTAAATAACATGAAGCGGGTTAGTTCGACTACTTTTTTTTAAATAAGTATTTATATGAAAATAGCTTTTAGTAAATAGAAAATAAGAATGCTAACTATTGCACTAGCAGGAAGGGTGATTACCCAAGATAGGGCGATGTCGCGAAGCATCCTAAGGTTTAAGGCGCGGATTCCACGTGCTAGTCCTACTCCTAGAACAGCACCGACTAAGCAGTGTGTAGTAGAGACGGGTAGGCCTAATTTAGAAGCTAAGAGGATGGTAATGGCAGTGCCGAATTCAGCAGAGAAGCCACGGGTGGGGGTAAGCTCGGTAATTTTTCTGCCAATGGTGGCAATGACGCGCCAGCCCCAAGTTGCAAGACCTGTTACAATTCCTAAGCCTCCAAATACAAGTAACCAAGGAGGAACCGTTGCTACTTGAGAAACAATGCCTCTATTAATAATATCTAGAACAGCTGCAACAGGGCCTATGGCATTGGCAACATCATTAGCGCCATGACCAAAGGCAACAAAAGAGGCGCTTAAGATTTGCAAATAACCAAACATTTTTTCCACAGAAGTATATTCAGAAGTGCGCTCTAAAAAGTTTGTCTCTTGTCGTAATTGTTGAGAGAGAGATTGCACTTCTTCCACCAAATGTCCTATCTGTTCATGGGTTTCATCATAAGATACCACATGAACGCGTTGAAGGTGCTTAAGCGCTTTTTCTAAACTAATGACGGTTTGAGGAGAATAACGAGAAATAGGACTTGATTCATTGGGAGAGTGCACTCTACGAACTAATAAAAAAGCGATAAAAGAAGCAATACTACCAATGACAAAGGCGATAGCTAGTACTTGGATAAAAGAAAAATGCCAATCTAAACGCGTTAGTCCATTGAATAGTAAGCTTAGGGTAAATACACTAAGAACAATAAAGGTTAATAAGGGAATAAATTTTCTGGCCGCTTCTAAAGGATTCATTGCATATAAAATATTGCGTTGCAGCATATTGAATACAAAATAAGAGATCATTCCTGCTAAAACAGGGGAGATTAGCCAGCTAGCTGCAATGGAATTTACTACAGTCCATTGAATGGCATCGATTCCCATGACCGCTCCACCAAAGCCTAAAATAGCTCCTACAATCGCATGGGTTGTAGAAACAGGCCATCCAAAAAAGGAAGCTATTTGTAACCAAACTCCAGTTCCACATAGTGCGGCGCACATTCCTAAGACTAAGATGAGTGGGTCTTCTGCAAATAATTGAGTGTGAATCAATCCTTTTTGCATGGTTTCTGAGACGTGAGATCCGAGGAAGAAAGCTCCGCTAAACTCTAAGACAGCTGCTATCATAACAGCTTTTCTTAGAGTAAGAGCGCCAGAGCCAACAGAAGTTCCCATAGCATTAGAAACATCGTTGGCTCCAATGTTCCAAGCCATGTAAAAGCCAATGGCTAGAACAAGCAGTGTAAGTATTGTTGCATTGTCCATTGTTTATTTTAGTTCTAGGACCATTCGAATGCGGTTTGCTAAGCTCTCAGAAAGATGAGAGATTTTTGCTACTTCTTCAATCAAACTCATCCATAGATAGAAACCCGGATTAGAAAGAGAATGAGCTTTGGTGAACAGTTCTTTTTTGAGTACATGCTGCATTTTACTTGCTTCATGCTCGAGATAGGCGGTTTCTTCTACCATTGTTTTTACTTTTTCTGCTTCAATTCCCCCAAAGGAAGATTCTAGCAATTCATCAATTTCTTCAATGATGCGCTTAGCATGGATAAACACTTCTTCATTTTTATGAAAAAAGTTTTGCACTTGGGGAAGAAATCCATTGCACTCTTCTAGAGGGCTTAGGGTGAGCAGAGTAGCAATGTCTTCTGCTTTATCGGATATATCATCCTGGATAGATAAAATATCGAGGAATTGTGCTCGATCAATAGGCAAAAAAATGCTTCTAGGAAGGTGGTTGCGGATATCGTTTTTAGCTAAATCTGCCTCATGCTCAAGACGAGAGATTTCATGCGCTGCTTTTGCAATCTTTTCCGCATCTTTCTTTGCTAAACTAGCAAACATATGTGAGAGTTTTTCCACACAGTGAGCTACTTTTTTCATATGGGTTTGTAGAGGAGCAAAAGGAGACTTGCCAAAAAGGCGTGCGATGTTAAGCATACAATCCTGTTATAAAATACTCAAATCTCATATCGGAATCTAGCTTTAAAGCCAATTGAATACAACTCTTTTTCAAAGATTAGAAGATTAAAAAAGCATCTGCTTTTCTATTTCTGTCATGGGTCGAAAATCGCCTTCGGCAATAGGACCTAAAAGCAATCCGCCGATGCGAATACGACTCAGTTCTAAAATCTCAAGGTTGGCTCCTTGCACGAGCAAACGAACCTCTCGCTTCTTTCCTTCTTTGACTACAATTTTTAATGTGCCCCTGCGTACTTTTGCCACTCGTATAGGTTTTACAAAGGACCCTTCTATAAAAATTCCTTTAGAGATTTGCTTTAGATGCAAATCGGTCACTTCTTGCACTGTTTTGATTAAATATTCTTTTTGAATATTAGAAGATGGATGGATCACCTTATTGGCAAAATGCCCATCATTAGTCACTAATAAAAGCCCGGTTGTATCTCTGTCTAATCGCCCAATGGTGAATAGACGATAGGGAAGATGAGTAAATAAATCGACAACTCTTTTTTTTGTTCCTAAAGGAGCATTAGAGCAAATAAAGCCATGAGGTTTATTTAAAATGTAATAAACTTTTTTTTCCTCAGACTGGATTGGCTCATTATCCACACAAATTTGATCTTTTTGAGTGCAAACAAGGGTTTGAGGAATAAGTACGACCTCATCATTAACGGTCACTCTACCCTTAAAAATCAATTCTTCTGAAGCCCTTCGAGAAGCCACCCCAGCAGAAGCCAGGACTTTACTTAAACGTTTTTTATCTTCCATAGGCGCAGGATTATATAAGGGGTAATAGTAAATTTCAATGATTTAAATTTTAGCTTCAGAAATACACCGAGTAGGTAGACAAGTATTTTACATTACTAAATTTTAGAATACGATGATCTAGTCATTCCCATATTTTGTGGAAGAGGGATGATTATGCCATTTCTAACGATTGGTTCCACGCGTTTATGCTCATGCTCCTCTATCCATAAATCGTAGGCTTGCTGCAAATTAAGCCAGAGCTGTGGGGTTGTATCAAATGCTTCAGCAAGCGAAAGTGCAATAGCCGGGGTAATGTTTGTAACACCTGATCTAATCTTAAATAACGTGTTTCTAGCAATGCCTAACCTATCAGCGAGCTTCTGTAGGTTTAAATTAAGCGGTTTAATGTAAAGCTCATCAAGGATCTCTCCAGGATGAGTTGGTTTTCTTTTTTTTACCATATACTAACTCCTTCTAGTGATAGTCGATTAGATCAATGCTATGGGCTTCACCACTTTTTTCAAATCGAAAAATGATTGTCCAGTTACCATTTACATGTACTGAATAAAATCCTTTTAGATTTCCCTTTAGCGGGTGAAAATTAGAACCTGGAAAATTCATTTCTTTAGCTTCCATAACACCATTAAGCAGATCTAAAATAAGCTTAATTCTTTTTGCATGAACTGTCTGAATTCCAGTTTTGATTCCAAATTCGAAAAATTTCTTTTAATCCTTTGTGTCTGAAAGTTTTAATCGCCATTTAGAATCTCGTTTAGAAGAGATTGTAACCAATTACATTACATTATGTCAAAAAATAATCTTGAGGCTATATCTTAAGAAGAAACTTTATTTGTTTCTTTCCATTTAAATTTTTGTTTCGTTTTTTAATTTTTTCTAGTTTTTGATAATATGATTCCAATGAGATATTTTAACCGGAAGATATATGTCAAAAAAAGCTACTTTAATCATGATGCGCCATGGACAATCAGAATGGAATAAGCACAATTTATTTACAGGATGGGTAGATATTCCTTTAAGCCGGAAGGGAATCGAAGAGGCAATAGAAGCTGGTAAAAATATGGCTCACATTCCTATCGATTATATTTTCACTTCTACATTGTTTAGAGCGCAAATGACCGCGATGATTTCGATGGCGTATCATCAATCGAAAAGAGTCCCTTATTTTATAGAACCAGAAAAGAATAAACCAGAAGAATGGTCTCAAATCCATGATGAAAGTGTTAAAAAAGACTGCATACCTGTAGTGAAAGCGTGGCAATTAAATGAGAGAATGTATGGAGATTTACAGGGCTTAAACAAGCAAAAAACAATAGAGCAGTTTGGAAAAGAGCAAGTACAAAAATGGCGCAGAAGTTTTGATACTCCTCCTCCAGAAGGAGAGAGTTTAGCTATGACAGCAGAGCGCACAATACCTTATTTTAAAGAATATATATTACCTATTTTGCAGGAAGGAAAAAATGTTTTCATTGCAGCTCATGGAAATTCTTTGCGCTCGATTGTGATGTATCTAGATCATTTGTCTAAAGAGCAGGTAGTAGAATTGGAGCTTGCTACAGGAGAGCCGCTATTTTATACTTTTATGCATAACACTTGGGAAAAAAATGATATATCTTGATCATCATAGCGCTACAAAACCTTCTCTATCCGCTATTGAAAGAATGCTCGTGTTTTTTAAAAGCGATTGGGCAGATCCTTTGGCATCTCATTTTATGGGACAGCAGGTGGTAGCTTCCATAAGGAAAAATACTAAACGTTTTGCTGATTTACTAGGATTAAACCCTCAAGACCGTATTTTTTGTTTTCAAAGCCGTCTAGAAGCTTTATCTCATTTGGCATTTTCTCATTATCGCAATATAGTCTATCAAACTGGTAAAAACCAGATTTTAACGACCAACATAGAAGATGTAGGTTCATTAGAGATCTGGCGAGGATTAGAAGATATAGGGTGTATATGTAGGCAAATTGAAGTCAATGAGCAAGGGCAAATTACTCAAGAGATATTGGATAAGGCTATTCTCCCTAAAGTTTCTATTTTGAGTCTATCTTGGGCAAGTCCAATGACCGGTGTTATCCATCCATTAGCCGACTTAGCAGAGCTATGCAAAGAAAGAGGAATTCTTTTGCATGTGGACGCAAGCTCTGTACTAGGGAAAGCCCATCTTTGTTTGCGTGATCTTCCTATTGATTTTCTGACACTAGAAGGATCCTTGATTCATGCTCCTCAAGGAACATCTGTCATGATTGTTAAAGAGCATACTTTGTTTTCCTGCCCACAGCAACAAATGCCCGCTTCTTTAGCCTGTTTAGTAGCAGCTCTTGAAGAAAATATCGCTCTTTTTGAATCTATTTGCTTAGAAACCGCAAGGCTGCGCGATGAATTTGAACAAAAAATTTCTCTGCAAATTAGCGATGCTAAGGTTCTCTTTACCCATGTAGAAAGGCTTCCTAATTGCTCTGTTATTGCCTTCCCAAATATACATGCAGAGGCGCTTTTGTATCTACTAAACCGTAAGGGGGTATTTGCTTCTATAGGATCTGGGCAGTATCAATTGCTTTCTCAAATACTGATTAAATGCCATATTGCATCTGAGGTAGCCTATACGGCAATCAGTTTTAGCCTTTCTTATGAAACAACAGAAGAGCAAATAGAAGCAGCTGTTTGTGTCATTGTAGATTGTGTAAGACAGTTAAAAAAAATGACTCTTTTAGGAGATATTTTATGATAGAAAACCATCCTTGGATGCAATATAGCAAGCGGCTTGCACAAAAAATCGAAAAGCCTTTGTATGTAGGTGCATTTTCTCTTGAAGAAGCACAAGCTAAGGGGATGAGATTAGCTATCGGGACACAGGGAAATTATCAGCTGGGAAAATGGATTAAAATTTACTTGCTTGTAGATGAGAGTGATGGTGTGATTGCTGATGCAAAATTTCAGATGTTTGGTCCTTCTTGCTTAATTGGTGCTTTAGAAGCTGCATGTGAAGTTTTAATGCGCAAAAATTACCATCAAGCAGCTCTTTTAAGCGTGGATTTAATTGATAAACAAGTGCGTGATAAAAGTCAGATTCCTGCTTTTCCTGAATCTACTTTTTCTTATTTAAATCTTGTCATTGATGCAATTGAAGATGCAGTAGAGTCTTGTAGAGATATTGTCCTTCCAGATAATTATGTACCAACACCCTTGAATTCCTTGCATAATCAAGAAGAGTATCCGGGATGGAAGGATCTTAGTCATGAGCAAAAAATAGCTGTATTAGACACGGTGATTGCAAATGATATCCGTCCTTATATAGAATTAGATGCAGGTGGAATTGAGATAAAGGAGCTTACTTTGGATAATCAAGTAATTATTGCTTATCAAGGAGCTTGTACTTCTTGTCCTTCTGCAATAGGATCAACCTTGCAAGCCATTGAAGGGATTTTACAAGCAAAGGTCTATTCTGGTTTATCGGTTAAACCAGACCTCTCCTTGCTAAATTACTAAGTTCTTAAAATTTTCATATTGAGTGTAATCTTTTTTCTTATATGCAAACAGCTAAAATCGCAAGAGGCAAACAAATGGTTTGCGCTCACCCCTGATGTGCAATACATTATTAATTCTAAAGGTTATGGTTCTATTAAAGATGCTCTAGTACTTGATATGCAGATTAGCATAGAAATTAAAATTTGATTGTGGAAAACCTCCATAAAATAGAAACTAAGGATCTCTTAAAAAAAGTGTATGTTAAAGATTATTAACATAATAGGAAGATATGTTTCCCTTAGGCATTGGATCAATAAACGTTTTCTCAAGCTGCTTTCTGAAAAAAAATCAAAATAAAACTCTTAGAAGAAGCCCAAAAGTGCTTATTAACTTAAGTAAGCTGGAAGAGGATTCCTCTTTAAGAGGGAGGGTTACTGCAAAAAAGGCTAAAGCTAATTGCTGTTCATCTTTTACTTGTTTTTCAAGTGTTTTTAAGAAGTAGAGACTTGTGCAAACATTAAAGGAAGTCATTGTTATAATCTAGTTTTGTCAGCACCAAACTTTTCCTTGCTAAATTAATAGTTTCTTATTAGGCACTAAGCATTAATTAATGCGTTTTAATTGTATACGTCCTCCTTGAAGTGACATTTCCATATTAGAAAGTGGGCCATTACATAGCTCCCAGCATGTTGAAATGGGTAAGAGCAGTTTCTCTTGGCACAATGTCATACAGGTGTCATATCGAGACTTTGCAAGAGCAGCAGAATCACATGCTGCCATACAGGAATTATAATCAAATGAAGCAACTGATAGAACACTTGCAAAAGCAGCAATGGCAATAATGGGAAGAGCTACTCTATTGAGATTCTTGGCAATATTTGCCGTCGAAGTAGAATACGTTCTTTCTATTTGATTGTTCTTTGAAGAAACCGCTGACTGTTGTATTAAGCATACTTTCATATATATCTTCCTCAAAAAAAAGTTATTTTGATGAGTTTTGTCTATTTTTCTTTTAATAGCAAATTTTTTTTTACATCATAACAGGATGCAATTCTTGAACTTTTAGAATATTAGATGATAATAACCTAGGTTTTGCAAATGTATTTAAGAAGTAGAGATTTCTGCAGCATTAAGGGAAATCATGGAACCGGAAGGAAGTTGCAAATTCAGTGTGCCATCAGGATTTATGGAATGACAGATTCCTTGCATTTTTTGATTTCCTACTTGGCAGACAATCTCTTCACCTTGAAAAGCAAGTAGCTTTTGATAGATCGGTTGAAAATGAGTAAATCCAGAAGAAGAAAGTAATCTGAGATAGTTGTAAAATGTATATAAAATAGGATTTAAAATGCTACCTAGTACCCACGTCTTTTTACTAAAGAGCATTAAGGAAGTGGCTTTTTGATCCACCTTTTTCAAGTGCTCTTCGTTCATATTTACATTAAGGCCCATTCCAAGTACAATTTCTAGTTTTTCAGAGTGAAGTACCTCTACTAAGATGCCTGCTATTTTTCTCTTCTTGAGCAATAAATCATTTGGCCATTTAAGTTGTAGAGGAAACCCTTTATTTTCTAAAACATGGTTGCAAGCTAGGGCTAGAATTTGTCCTAGATTTATAAGATAGGGGTAATCTAAAGGAAGTGCAAAAAATAAGGTTGCATAAATATTTCCAGGAGGAGAAACCCAGCTACGTTTAAACCTACCATATCCTTTTGTTTGTTGGTTAGCTGTAATAACACTTATATGATTCTGGTTTAAAAGAACGGCATTTCTTTTAGTCCAACTACTTGTAGAATCAATTGTTGCAAAATGGATATAGTCAAACTTTGGTTTAACAGGTAAGTCCATAGGAGTTCTCCTAGACAAAATTGGATCAAATACGTAATTTGTGTCCAAATAGGTATATTTAAAGAAGCCAATTATGTGGGATTATCGGTATTTAAGTCGCCTTGATTTTAGGATGATTCCCATTATATTGGTTTTAATGGTAATTAGCGTGCTGGTTATTGCTTCTATGACCGGTGCTAATTTTGATGAAGAAGGGACTACCGTATTTACCATATGGGTCGTGAAGCAAATACGATTTTTTATTATTGGCTGGATTGTCTATTTTATAATTGCTGCATTAGACTATCGTAAATTTAAAGAATGGGTATGGCTTTTTTATTTAGGGATACTCATTTTACTGATAGGACTTTTTTTTATTCCTACAGTACATAATGTACAAAGATGGTATAGAGTTCCTGGCATTCCTTTTGATATACAGCCATCTGAAGGAGCAAAATTGGTGGTGATAATGGCTTTGAGTTTATATTTGGAGAATCATAAGCGGCATATCCAATATATGCGTATTCCTTATCAAGCTTTACTCATTGTCCTTGTTCCTTTTTTTTTGATTTTAAAACAACCTGATTTAGGTACGGCTCTTGTTTTATATCCCATTGCACTTATTTTATTTTATTTAGGAGGAGTGCGAAAAAAAATCATTAAAATCATGTCTTACTTAGCATTATTTGCCTTGGGCTGTGTGAGTCTGGTTTTTTTAAACATTTTATCCCATGAACAGATCCGTCCTTATGCAACAAAGGTTTTAAAAGAATATCAATATGAAAGGCTTAACCCAAATACCTATCATCAAAAGGCTTCTCAAACAGCAACCGCATTAGGGTCTTGGACTGGTAGTGGTTGGCGTAATAGTGATTTTTCTGGTAAACAATGGTTGCCTGCTGCTCATACAGATTCTGTATTTGCTGCTTTTTCTGAAGAATTTGGTGTAATAGGAGTATTTTTCTTGCTGCTCTTTTTTTCTGGATTGATCTATTTTGGGTTTCAGGTAACTGCAATAGCAAATGATGATTTCGGACGCTTGCTATCTGCGGGGATTACAGCTTATTTAGCTGTACATATGATTATCAATATGGGAATGATGTGCGGCTTTTTACCTATTACTGGGGTGCCTTTGCTATTGATTACTTATGGTGGATCGTCGGTAATTTCAACAATGGCAGCTTTAGGGATTTTACAAAGTATTTATAGCAGAAGGTTTATGTTTTAATGAATCAACATTCATTTCTTTTTAATGCAGGTACTTGGTTGGGGCAGGGGACGATTCAACTGAACATGGTAGCAGAAGAACTTGCCTTTTTTACCCGCTGGAATATAGAAAATAAAGATAGCTTAAATAAAATTGCTTGTGAGCAAGAGATACAAATTAAGGGTTTTTCCGATATGATGCGTAATCAATTTTGTATTTCTCATATGGAGCATGGAGAATTTATCATTGATTTAGAAAATCAAGCGGTAGGTAAAATTCAAGGTAAGGGCTTAATCAATGATAAAGTTATTGCCTGGGAATTTAGAATCAATGAGATTGGCTTTGAGGGTTTCGAGGTTTATGAAAAACAAGAAGACCAAAGTTATTTATTGCGAGCAGAATATGCAACAGCAGATCAATTTCGCACTCTTATTCAAGGACGTGTATGGCAAAAAGTCGATTAGTAACTATTACCTCCATAGCATTATTAACAGGTTGTTGTTCTTCTTATTTTGCAATGACGGATAGAAGTTTTTGTGAAATTGAGATGGGTGTTTTAATTAATGAAATACAATGCCAGGTAGGGGATCCTTATGCAATTTGTATACGCGAAGATGGAGCAGAAGAATACCAATATATAGAGAGGGTTGACTTAGGCAATGGTCTTATTATGGAAAAACATTATTTTTTGATTGTAAAGGACGATAGAGTCATTAGTAAACGTCTGGTACGTAGAATTCCTCCTTCTTATAATCTTCTCTATGAAACAGAACCTAACTATCCATCATACAACTATCCACTGTATCCTTAAGTGACAAATCTAATAGTCAGTTTTGGTCTTTGACAGAAATAAATACCTCTACTTCTTTAGGCGATCCTGAGATAAATTTATCTCCATAAATTTCGTAATCGCTGGTACATATACGTCCTAAATCCGCTTGTTGCCAAATATTTTCCCATGTTTTAAGTAAATTTTTAGGATATTCTCCAACTGCACGAAAAACCGCATAAGAGCCGGATGGAATGATTTTAGCCACCATTCCTTCAGGAACAGCATCCAATGAGCTAACAGGACATCCGATCACAAGTGAGTATGGTTGCGTATAATCACCTTCCTTATAAGCATCTGCATAGTCGCAATAAAGAGCAATGACTTCCTGGGAGACTTTGTTTGGAATTTGATTGATGATATCTTCGTTGTAAAATTTTCCCCAATGTTGTGGAATATCATGAGAGCCTGCTTCAGGAGCATTGAATGTTCGGCATTCAATCCCTACTACTAGCATGGAAGGTCTCTGAATAACTGTGTAATTTCCCATTATGCATCCCTGTGTTAAAAATATTTCAGGTATTTTGGCATGAATTGCAAATACTTCATAGGTTTAATGGATGAGGATTGCTTAATTATTTTGTAAAAAATATTTGGCATCGATCAGATTAGAGTCAATTTTCTCTTTAAAGCACTTTATTTCCAGGATCAATTTTGGTTCCATGATAGTTCCTGAATATGTAGAAGATGACCCTTGTTCATTCAATCTAATATGACTAAAGTTTGTATCTAATGAACCTGAAGTGTTTTTGTTTGTCTTTAGATAATTATAACTTTTTGTCCGGTCTGTTGAAGAGATAACAGAGAAGTATTTGTACCCGTTTTGAATAGTTAGCTCAGAAGCTCTTCTTAAAGCGTACTGCATGACTTTTTCCTGAGAAGTAAACTCATTTCCTTTGAAGGTAACTATAAAGGAGTCAGGTGTGGTTTTTATTTCTGAATACCCACCGTTAAATCCTAATGCTTTATAGCTAGTAGCGCATCCAGAAAGTATAAGACACGCCGCTGTCGAAATAGAAAAAATGGTAAAGGAGAATTTCATAATGACCTTTAAATTTTAAAAAATAGTAGTTTATTTTATAGGAAAATTAAGCAGCAAGAAACAAGGGATACAACGAATGTTGTATCCCTTTAGTCTAAAAACAAAAGCGATATTATAGCCATCGCTTTTTATTGATAACTTTTTTAAGCAGCTTTGGCCGGTTTGCCGGCAGAAGATAATTGCTTAACTGTAATGTGCACACCAGCTGCAACAGGAAGTATTTTTAGTTTATCAAGCGTATCTAATGTTGGATCTAGGATTTCTAACATACGTCTACAGGTACGCGATTCAAACTGCTCATGAGATTTGCGATCACCGTGAGGAGATCTTAAGACGGTATATCCCTGCTTCTTAGTAGGCAGAGGAATAGGACCTGCTACTCTAGCTCCAGTGCGTTTTGCTGTCTCGATAATGTCAACTACAGCACGATCTAAAACGCGTTGATCATAGCCTTTAAGGCGAATACGTATTTTCTTTTTTTCTTTTTTAGCCATAATATACTTGTTTGTTTTTATTTTTTCACAATTGTATCTTGAATTTTTTGAGGAACGCGCTCAAAATGAGAAGGTTCCATTACATAACTAGCGCGTCCTGAACTAAGAGAACGAAGCTGTGTGGAATATCCAAACATTTCACTTAAAGGAACTTCTGATTCAATCAGAATCATTCCTTTTTGCGTAATTTGATTGAGGATTTTACCACGACGACGATTGATATCACCTATAACATCTCCCATAAATTGCTCTGGGGTAGATACTGAAACTTTCATGATTGGTTCGAGTAAAATAGGTGAACTCTTGCGTGCTGCTTCTTTAACAGCCATTGATCCGCAGATTTTAAAGGCCATTTCGCTTGAGTCAACTTCATGATAAGAGCCGTAAACAATAGAAACTTTTACATCAACAAGGCCATAACCAGCTAGGACACCTGTTGCAAGCCCTTCGTTAACCCCTTTAATAACCGCTGGGATGTATTCTTTAGGGATAACACCACCGACGATTTTACTAACAACTTCATTACCTTTACCTTGTTCATTAGGCTCGATTTCCAAGACGACGTGTGCGTATTGACCACGCCCACCAGATTGTTTAATGTACTTTGTTTCTGTTTTACAAGGCTTTGTAATAGTTTCCTTATAGGCAACCTCTGGTTTACCTACGTTTGCTTCTACAGAAAACTCGCGGAACATGCGATCTCGAAGAATTTCTAGGTGTAATTCTCCCATTCCTGCAATAATTGTTTGGCCCGTTTCTTCGTTGGTAAATACGCGAAACGTAGGATCTTCTTCAGAGAGCGCTCCCAAAGCCACAGAGAGCCTTTCTCTGTTCTCTTTTGACTTTGGCTCAATTGCCATAGAGATCACAGGTTCAGGAAACTCCATTTTTTCCAATAAAAGAGGGGAGTTCTCGCTACATAACGTATCCCCTGTGCTTGTATATTTTAGTCCGATACAAGCTGCGATATCCCCTGTAAAGAAATCATCACGGTCTTTGCGTTGGTTCGCGTGCATTTCTAATAGACGCGAGATCCTTTCTTTTTTGTCTTTTGTTGTATTCATTAAAGTGCTTCCTTTAGAAAGAACGCCTGAATAAATACGCACAAAAGTCAATCTACCTACATAAGGATCGGTTGTAATTTTAAATGCTAAAGCAGCTAGAGGCCCATCATCTTTAGGCTCTAGTGTCATTTGCTCATCTGTTATCGCATTAATTCCTTTAATTAACCCTCGATCAAGGGGAGATGGCATCCAGTTAACAATCGCATCCAGCAGAGGTTGTACCCCTTTGTTTTTAAATGCTGTTCCACACAAAACCGGATTCAATCGATTTTGACAAACCGCCTTGCGAATAGCTACATGAATCTCATTTTCTGTTAGGCTAGCTGGGTTTTCTAGCACCTTTGTCATGAATTCTTCATTTTCTTCATCAACGGTCGCTAGTTCTTCGAGCAATTGTTGGCGCATCTCTTGGCATTTAGTGAGGAGATCTTCTGGGACCTCTGCTACTTCATATTTAGCACCTAAAGTCTCATCTAAAAAGAGGTATGCTTTCATTTTGATTAAATCAACCATCCCTTTGAAATTACCCTCTGCACCAATAGGGCATTGAACAGGGATAGCATTAGCCCCTAGTTTATCTTTCATAGAATCAACTGCCATAAAGAAGTCAGCCCCTACGCGATCCATTTTGTTAATAAATGCAATACGCGGAACGTTATAACGCTCTGCTTGACGCCAAACGGTTTCTGACTGAGGTTGTACTCCTGCTACTGCGTCAAATACGGCAACAGCACCATCTAAAACCCTAAGAGAGCGCTCTACTTCTACTGTAAAATCAACGTGTCCTGGGGTGTCTATAATGTTAATTTTACAATCTTCCCCATCTTTATCTGGCCAATATACAGTGGTAGATGCTGAGGTAATGGTAATGCCTCTTTCACGCTCTTGTTCCATGAAATCCATGGTCGCAGCGCCCTCATGCACCTCACCAATACGGTGAGAGCGTCCAGAATAGTAGAGGATACGTTCGGTTGTGGTTGTTTTACCAGCATCAATATGCGCCATGATGCCAACATTACGTACTCTTTCTAACTTATCTTTTTCCGGTCGTTGATTCATAAAGCTCCTTTACCATTTATAATGGGCAAATGCACGATTCGATTCTGCCATGCGATGTGTATCATCTTTTTTCTTAATAGTAGTGCCTTGATTGTTGTAACAGTCTACCAGTTCAGTACAAAGAGCTTCTTCCATTGACCTTCCAGCTTTAGCGCGAGAATAGTTGATAATCCAAGTCATGGCCATTGAAGTTCTACGATCGGCAGGGATTTCAATAGGGACTTGATAAGTAGCACCACCAATACGGCGAGATTTTACTTCTAAAGAAGGTTTTGCATTCTCTAGAGCTTGTAAAAAATCATTTAATGTATCAGTAGATTTAATTTTCTTAGCAAAGGCTTCTATAGCATTATAGACAATGCGGCGAGCAGTAGACTTTTTGCCGCTAATCATAGCCTTGTTAATCAATTTAGAGACAACTTCACTCTTATAATGTGGGTCTGGCTCAGGTTGCCTCTTAGTAGCACGACGTCTTCTTGACATAAATTTTCCTTCTTTCAAAATAATGATCTTCACTTGAGCACTTTTGCTCGGCCCACGATTGACCCTTTTATTTAAAAAAAAGAGACAGTTGAGGGCCAGGATCTCCATGCTTGGATATCCTAAGATTACTTTACTTAGGGCGCTTTGCTCCGTATTTAGATCTGGATTGTTTTCGATCTTTTACTGCGGCACAATCAAGAGCTCCTCTTACAATGTGATAACGTACACCAGGGAGGTCTTTTACTTTTCCACCACGAACCAGTACGATACTGTGCTCTTGTAGGTTATGACCTTCTCCTCCGATATAAGCAATGATTTCCTTCCCATTAGATAGGCGTATCCATGCAACCTTTCTTAAAGCGGAGTTTGGCTTTTTTGGAGTTTTTGTCTTTACCTGAACACAAACGCCGCGCTTTTGCGGACAACTTTGTAAAGCAGGGGACTTCTCTCTTTTTCTTTTTGACTTGCGTCCAAAACGCACTAATTGATTAATTGTTGGCATCTTTGCCCTTCTCCTTGAGCGAGTTAATTAAAAAAAGAAGCCTTAGGAAAAAGCTTCTGCTACTTCTTAGTATACAACATGGAAGAAAATATAACTGGGAACAACATTTCTTGCAAAAAGATTATCAAAAAGCTAGTTTAAAAAATTTTTTAAACTACTTTCTTGAGCATTTATTGAGAAATTTAATTTTAAAAATTAGACTTATCATATAAATAAAGATTAAACAAGGGTTATTAGGATGAAGATATTTAAATTTTTTTTAATAAGTTTGCTTGGGTTGGTTTTAGGATCCGGTAATACGGGAACTTTTAAAAAACCGGGTATAGTAGTTTCTTCTATCCGTAATAACATGGAAGAGATGCTACGTTATCATGTAGAGCATAAAGAATTCAATGAATTGCTTGCTAAACGTAGTTTAAGAATTTATATCGAGCAGTTTGATAGTAATAAAAACTATTTACTTTTTGATGAAATTGATACTTATCTTAATCCATCTCGCGAATTGTTAATTCAAATGGTGGAACAATATAAACAAGGTTATTTCATAGTTTTCCAGGAATTGAATAACATAATAAGAAATTCCATTAAAAGAGAACGGGCTTATCGAGTAGTACTGCAAAAAGAACTTATAAAAGCAGCGGAAGAACCAATAAATCACAAAACCTACTCTGATTATCCCCGGAGTAAAGAGGAGCTGCAAGCAAGAATTAAAAGCCACTTACAAAAAATTACTGCATTTGAGAAGAAACAAAATCCAAATAGAAAGTTTGATGCTGCGTATATTCAAAAGGTATTTGCTCTATGGGAAAAGCGTTTATCTCGTTTAGAGGATGCTTATTTGGATGTAGATACCCAGGGTAAAAAAATGACTAAAAGCGCTTTGGAAGAGCAGATGTCTATGCATGTGCTTAAAGCGATGGCAAAAAGCTTAGATGCGCACACCTGCTATTTTAGCCCTAAAGAAGCTATAGAAATGCGTACTTGTCTAGAAAAACAATTCGAAGGAATTGGTGTAGTATTAACCGAGTCTGTTGAAGGAGTTGTTATTAGTGATTTAGTTAAAGGAGGACCGGCTTATCGTGCAGGCAAAATTATGCCAGGAGATGTGCTTATATCTATTGATGGAAAATCTATTGCTCAGCTCTCCTATGAACAAGTATTAGACTGTCTACAGAGCGTGAATAAACGCAAGATTGAATTAGGATTAAAAAGAATACAAGATAAGCAAGAGGTGAATTATTTTGTAGCACTACAAAAAGAAAAAATCATTATGGAGCAAGATCGTTTGCAATACACTTTTGAACCATTTGGTGATGGAATTATTGGAAAACTTACTCTTCCTTCTTTTTATGAAAGTAAAGACAGTTCAAGTTGTGAAGCAGATATTCGATCTGCTTTAAGAGAGCTAAAAAAGCAGGGGAAGCTGCTTGGTTTGGTTTTAGACTTAAGGGATAATTCTGGTGGATTCTTAACACAAGCTGTTAAAGTTGCGGGTCTTTTCATTTCTAATGGAGTGGTTGTTGTTTCCAAATACGCTCAAGAAGAAATACAATATTTACGGGAGTTAGATGGAAAGAATTACTACGATGGGCCGCTTGTTATTTTAACTTCAAAACTCTCAGCTTCTGCTGCTGAAATTGTAGCACAAGCATTGCAGGACTATGGCGTTGCCTTAGTAGTAGGGGATGAGAGAACATATGGAAAGGGCACTATTCAATTTCAAACTGTGACAAGAGAAAAAGCGCCTTCTTTTTTTAAAGTAACCGTCGGTAGATATTACACCGTTTCAGGAGCCTCTACGCAAATCGAAGGAGTAAAAGCTAATATTGTAGTTCCTACTCGGTATTTTATTTATGATGTAGGAGAGAGATTTCTACAATATCCTTTAAAATGCGATCGAATTCCATCGGTGTATGTAGATCCTTTAATAGATATAAATCCTCAACAAATCAACTGGTTTCAAAAAAATTATTTACCAAATCTCCAGAAGAAGGTCTCTAGCTGGAATCAAATGGAATCTCTTTTAACAGTAAATAGCAGTCAAAGGCTCAATCGCGATAAAAATTTTTCTCTATTTCTAGATGTTAAAAAACAAGAAAAAGAAGGAAAAGAAAATACTTTAACGGTACATCGCAATTGGGGAATAGAAGACCTACAAATGTCTGAGGCATTAAATATTTTAAAGGATATGGCACTATTAGAAAACAGTACGCAAAACTTTAATAAAAGATAAACAATCTATTGCAAAAAATCATCTGGCTTTATATCTTTCTTGATTCATCCGTATGGCCAGATAGCTCAGTCGGTAGAGCAGAGGCCTGAAAAGCCTTGTGTCGCCGGTTCAAATCCGGCTCTGGCCACATCTTTGCACTTTAGATCATTAAGTGGATCTATCTTAGTTGGTCGTAAACTCAACTCTTTAGGGTCTTCTGGCTTGTAGCTACTCATTTAAGTGTTTTTCTGTTTTAACTAGAGGATTTATTACGCAACTTTTTGTCTATTGCGCAAAGAAATGTTGCGCAATAGGATAATTGTGCAATATGCTAGTTGTTAAGAGAATGGATAATTTATGGTAAAACAGACTATTCAACTTGATCTTATTTTGGAAATCATTAGCAGATTCCCTGGCGGAGCTTCAGTAGAAGAGATTCTCTTAGGGTTAAGCCCTCCTCCTCCTCGTCGGACGTTGCAGTATCAATTAGCCTCCCTAGTAAAAAGCGGGCGCCTTGTTGCTGAAGGGCGAACTAAGGGACGAAGATTTCATCTTCCAACTAATCCAAAAAGATCTATAGCAGAACAATCTAATAATCACTTTCCTTTATCAACTGTTGCTAAATCGATTAACTTGTCTGTGAGTCGTCCGATTCAAGAAAGAACCTATGTGAGTTATTCAAGAGAATTTCTCGATCAATATCGTCCAAATGTAACACAGTATCTTTCAGAGTCATTGAAAAGGAAATTATTTGCGTTAGGCACAACAGACGGAGATAGGCCAGCGGGAACATATGCTCGTCAAATTTACAGTCGGTTACTGATTGACTTGTCATGGAACTCAAGTCGACTGGAAGGCAATACCTATTCTCTTTTGGAAACAGAGCGATTGCTAGAGCTAGGGGAAGCAGCTGAAGGCAAAGGCCGGCGAGAAACTCAAATGATTTTAAATCACAAATCAGCAATTGAGTTTCTATTAGAATCAGCAGTGGATGTAGGGATTAATCGATATGCAATTCTAAATATTCATGCTCTTTTAGCAGATGATCTCCTCCAAGATCAGTCTTGTGGAGCTCTTCGTCAGATTGCTGTGGGGATCGCCGGATCGGTGTATCTGCCACTTGTAGTGCCTCAATTGATCAGCGAATGTTTTCAACAAATCATCGATACAGCTAACGCGATAAAAAATCCATTTGAGCAGGCATTTTTTCTCATGGTACACCTTCCCTATCTGCAGCCATTTGAAGATGTAAATAAAAGAGTTTCACGGCTTGCAGCTAATTTGCCACTAATGCGAGAAAATCTTTGTCCATTGTCGTTTGTTGATGTCCCTGAGCAAATATATATTAATGGTCTTTTAGGGGTTTATGAACTCAACCAGATTGATCTTTTGGTTGAAGTGTTTGCTTGGGCCTACGAGAGATCTTGTCTTCGATACTCAGCCGCCCAAAAAACCCTTGGAGATCCGGATCCATTTCGTATTCGCTATAGAACATTAAGAAAAGAAACTATTGCAATTGTTGTTCGTGGGAAAATGGATAAGAAGTCAGCTACTGCATTTATTCGAAAGCAGGCAAAGGACATGGTTCCGAGTACCGATCAAATGAAATTTATTGAGGTTGTTGAGACTGAGTTAATGAGTTTACATGAGGGAAACATTTCTCGTTATGGATTAAGACCTTTAGACTTTGAAGAATGGCAAAAAGGATGGTTCTGAAACATTAACAAGAGGTGCACAAAAAACAAGATATAGGAGTATAATACCATTATTCTAACTAAAATTTACGGGGAATAAGTTGTTGCATGGCTTTAAGAAGAGGTTCAACGCCTTCTCTATGCATAGCAGAAATAGGAAAGAGTGTTGTTTTTGGGTAAGGATATTTTTGCTTAAATGTCTCTAGATTTTGCACGGCTGTTTCGCAATCTATTTTATTTAATACAACAAGGAAGGGTTTGTCTAATAACTCTTTTCGATAAGCTGTTATCTCGTTTTGCAAAATCTGAAAATCTTTAAAAGGGTCTCTTTCTTCTATCCCAGAAACATCGATCAAATAGACCAAAACAGAAGAGCGTTCGATGTGTTTGAGAAAAGATAGGCCTAATCCACGATCGAGGTGAGCTCCTTCTATAATACCTGGAATATCTGCAATTAAAATCCTAGAGAAATCCTCAAACTGAATATAACTTAGGTTTGGGTACAGTGTGGTAAAAGGGTAGGCTCCAATTTTAACATGACAATGGGTGATTTGTTTTAAAAGGGTGGATTTACCTGCATTGGGCATTCCAATAAAACCAATATCAGCAATTAATTTCAGCTCGAGTTGAACCTCATGTATTTCACCTTCGTGACCTGGTGTGCATATGTTAGGGGCTTGGTTGGTAGGGGATTTAAAGCAGGCATTTCCTTTACCTCCTTTACCTCCTTTACACAGGATATATTCTTGGTTTTTGTCAGTAAAATCGGCTAATATTTCTTGTGTTTTAGTATTTTTAACAATAGTGCCGCAAGGGATATCTAAAATAAGGTCTTTGCCATTGCGTCCCCTTTGAAGGTTCCCTCCTCCTGGGATGCCGTTTTCTGCATGAATTAAACGACGGTTGCGAAATCCTTCTAAAGAGAGAATATTCTCATTGGTTTTTAGGATAATAGAGCCACCTTGGCCTCCATTTCCACCAACAGGGCCTCCTTTAGGGATAAACTTCTCCCTTCGCCAGGCAACGACACCGTTACCGCCTTTTCCAGCGCGTACTGTAACTGTAACTGAATCGATAAACATATATATTAAAAGCCCTCTGGCTTAGTTGAGGGCTATGAAGTATTAAAGAGTGGGTTGAACGGAAACATATGTGCGGTTGGTTTTACGATAAGAAACAATACCATCAATTAAAGCGTATATCGTATCATCGCGTCCACGTCCCACATTTTTTGCAGGATGCCATTTTGTGCCTCTTTGACGCACAATAATGCTACCAGCTGTAACAAATTGTCCCCCAGTTGCCTTAATTCCAAGACGTTGCGAGTGAGAGTCGCGACCATTTCGGCTAGATCCTTGACCTTTCTTATGTGCCATTGTTGCTCCTTATCCAATAATATCTGTAATCTTAATTCGGGTATAGCGTTGGCGATGGCCTACTTTACGACGAATCGGTTTGCGCCTTTTATATTTGAATGCAACTACTTTTGGCCCTTTAGCATCTTGCTTTACAAGCTCTGCTTGTACAACAGTATCAGCAAGATAAGGGGCCCCAATCTTAACATTTCCCGCTTCGCTAATTAGTAAAACATTTTTAAATTTTACTATGTTATCCTCTATATCTAGCAATTCTACATCGATGGTGTCACCTTTTTCAACACGGTATTGCTTGCCGCCTGTTTCGATAATTGCGTACATCTGGCCTCCTAAAATAAACTTAAAGATTCGCATGCAGAAGAAAAAAAACATGATAGGTCAGTCTTGAATCAAAGTCAACTTGAAAAAATGTAAATGTAAAAAAGGATAGAAAGAAAGGATTTTTGTTTTTAATTCATTTTTTATTAAAAAATAAAAATTTAATTATTTGATTAATAATTAAATTATACATAGTATGAAAAGTAAGAGGATAAATGAATAGGGATGGTTATGAAGGGGCTTAAAAAAAGAATAAATACACTTAAGTCCTCAAAAATTACTCTGAGAAAGCATCATAACCGTGCATTTTTTAAAGAGCAGGAAAGTGAGTCTAAAATTAAGTTAGAACAAGATAAAAAAGCTTAAGGAGGGTTTATGCCTAGAAAGCATACCAAGAGAGCACCAGCAAAAAGAAAAACTCATCATCATCATCATAGAACGCATAAGAAATCAGCTTGGAAACAGTTCTGGAATCGCTATTGCTCTATGTAATCTCAAGATTTCTTTTTGAATAAAAGTGCACCCGCATAACAAGAAGAAGAAACAAGAGAGATGGTGGCCCCTGGGGGCCAATTTAATTGATAAGAGAGTAGGATGCCGATAAATGTGAGCATAAGGCCGCATGCTGTTGCTAAAGTCATCATTTGCAATAAACTGCGGGTGAAAATAGCAGCAATGGCAGCGGGTATTGCTAGCATAGTTACAACCAAGATAGCTCCAACTATTTGGATTAATAACACAATCGAGATAGCTACTAAACCCAGCAGTAGAAAATAAAAGGTTTGCACTGGAAGCTGTTTTAGCTTGGCTTGTTCTTCGTCAAAACAAATGGCTAAGAGCGGTTTATAAAATCTAGTGACTATAGATAAAATGAGCGCGTTTAAAGCAAACAGTAAGAAAATATCATTGTTGCTAACCCATAGAATATTTCCAAATAAAAAATCAATGAGCTCTGTGTTATAGCCAGGGGTAAGGGCAATGAAAATGACTCCGATAGACATTCCAATAGCCCAAATAGCAGCAATTGCTGTGTCTTCTCTTTCCTTATATTTTAAATGAATCCAACCCATTAAGAATGCAGAAATTAATCCAGCTATTAATGCTCCAATGAATGGGGTAAGAAAGGTAAGTCCAAATCTGATTTTTAACCATAAACAAATGCCCATTCCTCCAAGCACAGAATGGGCAATGCTACCACTAATGGAAACAATTCTTTTAACCACTACATAAGAACCGATAATACCGCCGGTTAAGGCAGCACCGCAACCTGCTAATAGCGTATGCAATAGAAAAGGATTGTCAAACATATTAAAAAGAAAAGTGTTGAGGGTTTGTTAAAGGGGTGTGATAAAGACCCAAAGCAAAATGCTCACATACTTCTTTAGTTTGAAGAGAGGTTGCTTGGCGATTTACGCAAATGAGCCTACTGGCTTTATCAATAATTGTTTGTAAATCATGGGATACCATCAGTATAGTCATGTCAGCATTTAGCTCTTTTAACAGCTGGTAAATGGATTTTTCCGCTTGAGGATCTACGTTGGCTGTTGGCTCATCGAGCAATAGGATTTTAGGATGATCGACAATTGCCCTTGCAATAAGAGCTCTTTGTGTTTCTCCTCCTGATAAAGAGCCAAAAGGAGCTTTTTCTTTGTGTAAAAGGCCCACTTTTTCCAATGCCTGTAGGCCTAGTTTACGCATTGCTTTAGGAAATCTTCCCCAGCAATTGAGTTTGCCAAGACATCCCATCATCACTACATCTAAAACACAAATCGGAAAACTGCGATCCACTTGTTGCATTTGAGGAACATATCCCATTAAATGCCTAGTATGTTTAGGATGCTTGTTTAAAACCTTCACCCAGCCTTTTTTTGGCCGTAAAAGTCCTAAAATCAATTTGAAAAAAGTGGTCTTACCACCACCATTTGGACCAAAAACGACAATAAATTCATTAGGATGCACAGTTATATTGACATCTTCAAGAATACTTTGATGGTTATAACTAAAAAACAATTGGTGAATAGAGATGATATCAGTCATGAATGATATTTTTAACCACTTCTGCCATCTCTTTTAAATTCTCTATATAATCTTCAGAATAAGGGTCGATGATGTAAGTAGGGATCTTTAAACTTTGAGCGAGTAACTTAGCTGCTTTACTGCCGTGTTGAGGTTCTATAATTATGCCGCCTATACCTAGCGTTTTTATCTTATGAAGCAGTTCTGGAATATATTGAGGTAAACAGTCCTTGCCCTCTTCTTCAAGAGATAATTGCTCGAATTTATAGTCTCTACAAAAATAGGCAAAAGCTGGATGGGAGACTAAAATGGCTTTGCCTTGTTTATTTTTAAGTGTAGTAGCTAATTCTTGATCAATTTGTTCTAGCTCTTTTAGCAGGCTACTTAAATTTCTTTGATACAATTCTGTATGGGTTGGGAATAGCTGAATCAAGGCTTGTGTAATTCTTTTTGCTTGAGTCTGCATCATTTTTGGGCTTAGCCAAATATGTAGATCTTTAGCACCTGAATCAGAACAACAATCTCCTTTTGTCTTATAAGATAAAAGCTCAAGGCTTTCTGTCAGATCAATGATAAGAGGAGGATTTTTCATTTCTTGAAAAACTCTTTGCGCTTTTTGGTCTGCTTTTTCTCCTAATTTTAACCACAATACGGCTTGTTTTTGTAATTGAACTTGTTTAGGGGTAGGTTCGTATACATGGGGATTTTCTCCAGGAGGAATCAGAGATGCAGCTAAGACGGTATCTTCTGCGATTTTTTTCACAAAATAAAGATAGGGAGGAACGCTAACCAAAACAACAGGAGGTTCTGAATAGCTCAGAATAGGAATAATACAAAAAAAACTAATAAATAAACGAAGGAGCATTTTTTTTAAACCTGATAAAGCTACAATTGAGGATCATAGTTTTTTAAGCGATTTTGGAAAAGAAATAACTCTCCAGCTAAAATTTGAAATAAAACAGCTGGTAAATGATTTGTTTAAAGATAAGCTATACAATTCTCTTGGGTTTTTTCTTGTAAGATAAATTGCAGTTAAGGTAGCCTTTTAACGCATTTAAAATGCTTTTGGAGGAGTGTTCGAGTGGCTGATGGAGCACGCTTGGAAAGCGTGTGTACATGTAAATGTACCGTGGGTTCGAATCCCACCTCCTCCGATTTAATTCTTTGCATTTCTCTTCAAAAAATTTCCTTTTTTCTACATGAGCAAAACCATCTGGAGATAAAGACCTCTTTTTTTTATTGGTGACTTGAAATCGACAAATAGTCGTTTTAAAGTCATATTTTCTATTAAATAATTTTAACTTGAAATTAACAATATGCTATTTTCAAGTTAAAATAAAATATGGTAGCAAAGTGTTTATTGGTCGTGAAGAAGAACTAGCACAGCTAAAAGAATTCAAAAAACGAAAGGTTGCAGGTATCATCGTGTGCTGTGGACGTCGTCGTATTGGTAAGAGCACTTTAATTGAACATTTTGGCGAGCGTACTCGCTTTCTCGAATTTTATGGATTAGCACCAAGAGAACAGCTCACTAATAGGGATCAAATTGATCACTTTGGCGAACTTATGGGACTGAAGTTCAATATACCCGCAATGAAATTTGATAATTGGAATCAGGCTCTTACGACATTAGCTGGATTGACATCAGAAGGACGCGTGATTATTTTTCTGGATGAGATATCTTGGATGGCAGGTAGGGATCAAGATTTTGCCGCAAAACTAAAAGGAGTCTGGGATACAAAATTCAAGAAGAACAACGAACTGATTCTTGTTCTTTGTGGCTCCGTCTCTTCTTGGATACAGGAAAATATCCTTAATGACAAAGGATTTATGGGCAGGGTCTCGTTAACCATCAATCTAGAGGAAATGCCACTTTATGATGCTAATAAGTTTTGGGGAAATAGAACAATCTCATCTTACGAAAAATTCAAGATATTGTGTGTAATAGGTGGGGTCCCCAGGTATTTGGAAGAAATTCAGCCGGAGCAAACGGCTGAGCAGAATATTAAGAGAATGTGTTTTAGTAAGGGCGGAATTTTAGTAGAGGAGTTTGATAAAATCTTTGGAGATATTTTTGGCCGTCGCGCAGATGATTATAAAAGGGTTGTTCAAGTTCTATCACATGGCAATCTTGACCAAACAGAAATCTGCGAAAGGCTGGGTATTGTCCAAACAGGTGGATTCAGTAAGATGCTTACTGTATTACAGCAATCCGGTTTTCTTGCTCGAGATTATGTCTGGAATGGAAATCTCAAAAGAGTCAAACTTTATAAATATCGTCTCAAAGACAATTATCTCCGTTTTTACATCAATTATATTGAGCCAAAGAAGCAATTGATCGAGCAGGGTATTTACCGCGATCTACATTTAGAAGAATTACCTGAATGGCTAACTATTATGGGGTTGCAATTTGAAAACCTGGTTTTGAACAATTTGAGTGCCATACAACGCATACTGCAAATTTCACCGACTTCTGTGTTAAGCATATCTCCCTACTTTCAACATAAAACCCAAAGAACAGAGGCGTGCCAAATTGATCTTTTAATTCAAACGCGCCACACTTTATATGTCTGTGAAATTAAATTTCGCAAACAAATTCCATTGAGTGTGATTGATGAGGTTAAAGAAAAAATTCGCAAGATAAAAATTCCCAAAATGATATCAGTGCGTCCTGTATTGATATATGAGGGTGAATTATCCGGTAATATTAGATCTGAAAGCTTCTTTAGTCATCTTATTTCTTTCGAAGATTTGCTGTGACTTGTTAAACTTGTTCTTCCTTGAAAATCACTGATCGAATTATGCATGTAGTGGAGTGTGTAATCTAGGACGGCGGTTCGTTACTAGCTCGAGATATAGCTTATGATTAATCGACCCAAAACCATAAATTGATGGGTTTTTCTATCTATTTGCTATTCGTCTGTATCTTAAATTACGTGTTCTTCCAATTCGTTCAATTAATTGCTTTTCAAGAAGTAAATTAAGCCATCTTTGTGCCGTAGCACGAGAAATAGAAAATTTATTAATCACATCTTGAGTCGTAATTTCGTTTTGTGAGTAAAATAGAGCTAGAATGACTTCTTCGGTTTGCATTTTTATTGGGGCTTGAGAAGAGCGTCTTGGTAAAATGCATTTTATAAAATTTGCTCCTTCGATAATTTGAGGTATTTCAAGACCCCAAGCCTCATAGCTTTTAAAGATATTAATAAACCCAGTCCCCATTTTTTCTGCAAGACCCATCTCGCGAAAGATCTTACAGATAGCAGGATTGCGTAAATAGGTTAGTCCTTTTAATAATTGATCTTGTTCGATAGGACCTGAAAAATTACCGGGACTAAATAACTCCAAACGATCGTCATATATAGCAATCTTAGATGGAGCCTGGATATGATAATTTCGATGGATTAATAAGTTTATTAATGCTTCTCTAAAGGCAATTTCTGGAATTTCCAATTTTTCACTCCTTACAACTCCCTCAACAGAAAATGACTTTGAAAGACGATTAAGAATAAAATGATGGGCCTGCTGAAATTGGTTTAAAAGAGTGCCTTCACAATCTATGGATGCAATAGCGTTTCTGCCTTCTATACCTCGGAAATGGCTCACAATGATCATCGCTTCTGAAAGAAAAAACTGAGGAGACTTCCCAAAGTTCAATATACCTGCATAAGTGGGAAAGAGTTCGGAATGCTCTTCAATAACCAAAGAATAGGAACGCAAGACGTCTTGAGTCACTTTTGCAGATGCTTGATTTTTTCTAGCATCAAGAAAATTTTGAATTAATTGACTATCAAGAGTGTCAAGAGGGGCATTATAAACGGGAAGTTTTTCAAAATCTATTCTATGTGATTGCCATTTTAGTTCTTCAATCATAGCGGGAGTGGCATGTACTGTGCTTCGTCCCACACGAACATAAGTTCCTTTCTCTATTCCTTCAGATTTTCTGAAATAAGGTTTACTCATTCCTGATGAAACAGAAATAATTAATACAGTTTTATCTCCAAATACTTGAGCGGATACTAAAGGAATAATTGGCGGATAACAGGCTTCATAAATAGAATGGTCTAATGACTCGAGAAGCTTATTTATTTGATCTTCAGGAAGCCCTACTATTGTTCGATTATTATCGACGCCAAGTATAAGTCTTCCTCCTTTTTGATTACAAAAACCGATGATGGTTTTAATAATTTGTTCATTTTTTGGAACTTCTCTTTTAAACTCTAATAAAGCTGATTCCGAGTCAGGATAGCGAATATTCATATTCTCTCTTCATTTGCCTCAAATTAATTTAATCATGCATTAAATGAAGCAAATGAGGCAAATAAAAAATCTATTTTTTATTTTTTTTGCTTCATTATAAGCATTTCCTGAAGAAATGTGGTAAAAAAATTTTTAAGAAAATATATTTTTCACAACACGATTAAGAGCTAATTGAATCATTTTGAGAGAATCGGGGCTTACCCCAAGTTCTTTTGCAAAACTGCCCCACTTTGCAACTGCCATTTTTACCTCATCAATGATTTGTAGAGCTTTTTGTTTTTTAATGTTGCTTATCTCTGCAAGCTTTAGTAGATGAGAAAGCGTTGGATTTTTGCCTTCTCTCATAATCATGCTAGAGTGCTCTCCGCTGGGGCCTGATGAAAAGGTCAAGTCATAGGCAGGTGAGACTCGCCATGTTCCTTTTTCATCCATCAAAAAAGAAAAATTTTTGGCATGATCATCACGGTTATGACTTAAGACATTAAAAATAGCTGCTCTAAATTGTTTTTCATCTTCTCGGGAATCTTTAGTAAGCCACAATGTTGCCTTCATAATAGTTTCGTAATCAAGGCTTGGAAAGCGATAGTCTGCATGGAGTAAGCCACTGATTGTATGCATATGTATTCGTCTTCCATCTACACGATCGAATCGCTTTACACCAAAATATCCCGGTTCTTTTTTGGACGGAAAAAGTTTTGCCTCTGGAACATGCAGATGAGCTGCTTTAGCCATTAAATGATAGGCGTATTCAATGAGCCCAATATCTTTTGGATCGGAAGAAGAGCGAAACTTAATGATCCAGTCTTCTTTATCTATGGTTATCACAACTTTAGGTCGTGCACCGGCAGATGAGCCGTTCATAGCTAGTAAATCATCAATGAAACGATTGTCATCGTTTTCTTGAAATTGCACTACTTCATCAGCAATCTCATCCAAATTATCGTGATAAAATGGTTTTATTCCTTCTATTTCTGGTTCATACACCAGGGCGCCCATTCCATTTTTGCCTACATAACATAAGCGATCTAAAGGTGAAAGATCGCCGGGATTCAGGCTCAAGCTCATTAACTTGCGATCTAAAAGTAACTTTCCCCATCCGTCGGGTAAACTATCATTAAATACACCGAATAAGCCTTCAAAAACTCTATCCTCACATAGAATAATACCTGGCTGAAGGGGTAATTTAAGGGGAGATAATTCTAATCCGGTTTTAATGAATTCCAGGTTATATTCAAAAAATATTCTTCGATCTTTTAGAACAAGTCTTCCCATGGAAAGCTTCTCTTGTCCACGTATAAAATATACATGGACTACAGACGTATTTTGAAAGGTCATTTTCGACCTCTTTTACGTTTTTTGCTTTTAAGCAGCTCATCGAGTGATGTTAAATGCTCTAGTTTTGTTTGCTTAAACAAATCCTTAAACTCTTCAAGGCTTCCTAGCACAAGTGCAATTTTAAGAAGAGATTCAAGAGATATTTTTCCTGTCTGTTCAAACTTTTTCAGTACCCCAAAACTGACCCCAGAGCGATCGGATAAAGTTTGTTGGCTGAAATTAAGAGACAACCGCTTTTCTTTTGCTTGTTTTGCAATGTGTTTTTGAACTTCCCAAGGTGTTACCATAAATATAGTCATCATTACATCCTTTATAAAGGAAAATCTCTTATAATAGCTATTATAATATCCTTAATGATTTAAATCAAGAATTTGCTTAGTGCTTATAAAATGATTTTTAACACTAACCTTTAATGGGGGGTTTATCTTTGTTTTTTTAATTAGATAAATGAGGATTTTTGATGGTAAAAATTCTAAGTTTATCAAATTGAATCAAATAAGAAAAATACACTGGTTTTGTAAGATGAAATATATAGCAATTAGCTAGTGGTCATTTTATTGGCTAAAAATCTAAAAACTTAGGTTTAAAATCTTTGAAAACCAAAGACTTCTAAAATATTTTTTGGGTATTTACACAATAGTTAAACTCAAACTAATATCCGAAAAACAGCCTATATTATTTTGTCATCGGTTCTCTTCTTTTTGAAGAAGCAATGTAACAAAAATTTAAATTGTGCATCACCATAGACAAAGCAATTAATGCCATAGTTGTAGAAGTTACCAATTTTAAAGCTTTATAAGTTTAAAAGTTAGGCAATCTTTTTTTACCGATCTTAAGTTGCGAGTTTTATAAACAAAAAAGAAGATATAAAAAATATTTAAGTTCTTAAGCAGGTTAGAAATAGACAAATCATTTGTTATCAGTATTTTAAATTTTGATTCTTATTGGATAAAACCATAATTAAGGTAATGAAATGCATCTTATATCAAGTAATTTTATAGCATGACACATACTTATTTGTCTTCATTGTTTTTACATAAATAAATAATTATATACTTTAGGATAAAAATGAATATTACAAGTCCTTTTATTAATGCAACCAACATTCATAATAGCAATATTAGCACTAATCAATCGACATTCACTAATCAATCAACATTTGTTGGTAATTATACCAGAGATAAAGTAAGCAAATACATCATGAATAAGAAGGGTAAAAATCTAAAAAAGGAGTGTACAAATGAAAAGTACGGAAAGATTCCACGATCAAAACGTTCTTATAGACTAGTTAATTTCAATCCAACAAATATAACTGGCTCTATTTCTCGCCATCCACCTTCACAGGCTAATCAGTCTTCTATGCACTCTTATCAGTTTAAAGAATTAATGCATTCTTCTATTTATAGTAATGATAGTGCTTCTAATTATGGATCAAGAGACAATTACGATTACCCAGGCTCTATAACAACAAATGCTCAATACACAGTGCGTACACTTATCAAACAGCTACAGTCATCCCCAACAACGCAAAAGCAAACTTGGGAAGACTTATCAGAAGCTCTTTACACTATTTATAAATATCAAGTAAGCCAACAGCATGTTCCTAATAGTCTTGATAAAATCAAATCAGAGTTAGACAGTTTAGCGACTCTCATAGAAAAAACTCCCATTACTACTAAATCGCAATTTTTAGTTTTTAAAAATTGGGTTAGGCTAGCTTCTATTAATGAATTAAGTGATGCTGGTTTCAACAATATGACTCAAGCTAGGGTCTATTTGACTAAATTAAATGATTTATTAGTAAACCCTCATAAAGAAATACAGAAAGCATTAAATGAGGATGTTTATGGTGTGTTTAGCTATAAATTTATGAGGAACTGTTTGGATAACAGGTGTATAGTAAAAGAGGAACTACTTAAAGCCATAGACAATACTTTTCTTTTGTCTCAACAATTCAAAGGAGGAAATTCTTATTTCTTTATAAGAAATGCTTTAAAATCTTTTCAAAGCCTATTACAGGCTACTGAACAATCTACATTTAAACAAGAAATTGTTCAACAATTAGAAGAAGGATTTAAAAAACTTTTTACTGTATTAACACATGAAGAAAAAACAACTGTAAAACAGTTATCTTATTTAACAATACAAGAAATTAAGACCCAAAACCTCGCACCTTTATCTAGATTTTGCCAAAAAACCACTATTGAAGACATCTACCCTCATCAACGAACTATTGATATATATACTATGAAGGTTAATGTCTATTCTATGCTAGATTGGAAACAACCTCTCATGCAACAACTTCCTCAACAGCTTAAAAATGTTACAGATCGGCTTATAAAGGCATTTGGAAGTGTATTAAACATTCCTGGTCAAAAGCAGCTTAACTCCAATTTATATATTGCAGATAGTCCTACAGATTATAGTACTTTTCTCGAAGCATTATTTAAAACATATGAAATTGCTTCAGCTCAGGCTGGATGTTTTGTTCCACCAGAAGGGGGGTGTATTTACAGTGCTTGGACATCTATAATAGATACTAATCGTATAAATGCCTTGCATCATGAGTTTTTCCATGTATTGTATGCCTCCTATGCTAATTTTAATTCCTACTTTGATCTCGGAGAGTACGGAGGAACAAGCTTCCGTTGGTTAAATGAAGCGCTTTCCTATCTACTCATTCCCGATCTAGAGCCGCCAACCTCAGTTAGAGCACATTTAATATCCAAAGGAACACTTCCCCATGTAAAAGATGTAATTCACCCAGAAAAATTCACATATGATAGCGCTTATTCTCTTGCAGAATACCTTTTATATCAGCAAAAAACCATGCTTGATACCATATTAGTACATACAAAAAATCATGAAAATCACTTACTTATCGAAGACATTACAAAGCTTATCTCTTTAGAACCTGATTATCATAACTATCTAATAACTCGCTGGGATCTTCCTGAAAGTATGCGTATAAGTACTATACAATCGAGAATATCAACTACAACAAGTGCATCCACAAAAGTAACAACAGCCGCAAATACAACTACAACAAGTGCATCCACAAAAGCAACAACAGCCGCAAATACAACTACAACAAGTGCATCCACAAAAGTAACAACAACAGCTGCAAATACAACTATAGTAAATAATCTGGATAGTAAGCATTTAGAATGGACTCCGAAGAGGGGAAGGGATGCTGTTAAACAGATTACCTATGGGTCTATGGCGCTGCTTGGGCTAGCCATCACAGGTTTAGCATACGTTATTTTCGGTATAACTAAGCAAAAGGGCGGAAATGGAAGAGGCGGTCATCATCGTTTTAAAGCAGAGAATCGTCTAGGACATCGCCACGATCCTGCTAAACATTCAGAAGTAAAACCTCTAAATAAAAATCAGAATCAGATTCAATTTTCTCGTAAGAATTCGAATCATAGACAGAGACAGGGTAACTCTCAAGTGTAGTTATTGTATTGTTTTTAGGAAATAAGCTGGATGGGCTTTTCCCATCCAGCTTATTTTGGCTTGTTGACATTAAATCAATGCAACAAAGAGTCCACAAGAATAGAACGCTCATTAAAACCTTATCCTTTAGAAAGGAACCCCTACAAGGGTTCTTATGGGTAGCAACTTGCAAAACGTGCACCTGTCATCTCGTTATAGATGAGAGCTCCGATAGGCGCTCCGATAGAAATGCCCAGTGCTATAAGAGCTAATCCAGTAATAATGCAGATTGTTTTGTTGTCTAGAAATGCGTTTTTGAGAGAAGTTTTATTCGGTAGAGAAACTGTGATGTAGTTTGAGTCAATAGATGCTGGCATAAATCTTTCCTGGTTATTTAGTATAAAATTAAAAAAATATTTATATTTAGATCTTTTCTAAAAGAAAAAATCGTACTTTATATTTGTTATTAAATTAATATGTAAAAAAGTCTTGTTTATATATAACCTGCTTATACCTAATTTAATACGATTGAACAAGACTAAAAATAAATTTTTTACAAATAGTGGGTTCTTATGGACTCTCTACAGAGAAGGTCTATTAATTTAAAAGGTTGATATTTGATTTGTTTTTCAAACTTCATAAATAAAAGCTTGTTTTAAAAGCGATTTGTATGTTTAGAAGGATTAAATATTTAAAAAACGCAAAAAAACAGGCTGATTGGAATCTGTTTTTGGGATAAAATAGAGCTTTAGATAATAGGTAAAAAAATAAAAAAACTTATTATGTATATAAAAGCGCCAGAATGGGTAAAATTTTTCTAGGCTCTATAAAAAAATTTAAGCGTGATATAACTTATGCATTGTCCATTTTGTGCTTGTGAAGAGTTAAAAGTTACTGATTCTCGAAACGTAGCGGAGAGCAATGCTGTTCGTAGAAGGAGAGAATGTTTGCGCTGCTTACGGCGCTTTACCACTTTTGAAACAGTAGATTTAACCATTCAAGTAAAAAAAAGAGATGGGCGATATGAAGATTTTTGCCAGGATAAGCTTATTAAAGGTTTAGACGCAGCTTGTCGCCATACACGCATTAGTCATGATCAGTTAAGAACTTTGGCTTATAAAATTACCTCTGATTTAATGGAGCGTCAAATTAGAGAGATCACTACTTCAGAATTAGGGGGAATTGTAATGCAGCATTTACAAGAACTAGATAGCATTGCCTACATTCGATTTGCTTGCGTTTATCGGCGATTTAAAGATGTCAATGAACTAATCGATGCCATTGAAGATGTTAGCCCCAAAGATACGGTTCACTCAACAGAAATATAAAAAAAGAGGATGTTTATGGCATTAACTAAGGAACAAATCACTAAATTTAAAAATCGTCTAGAGGAGTTAAAAGCTCAAATGACACATCTCATTCGTGATACGATAGAAGATGTAAGAGCAACTGATGAAATTAAAGGGTATTCTCAACATCAAGCGGATGAAGGGACCGATGACTTTAATCGAACAATTAATCTGCAGCTAAGTGGAAATGAGCGAGAAATTTTGCAGAAGATTGAAATTGCTTTGGATAAGATCGACCAAGGAACTTATGGGACTTGTGATCTTACAGGCGAGGAGATCCCATTGAAAAGATTAGAAGCAATTCCTTATGCAAATACAACTGTAAAAGCGCAAGAGATGCTCGAAAAAGGGTTGTTGTAAATGGCTTTTAAGGTTAGTTGGAAGTTAAGTCTTTTAGCAATATCTATTTTTCTATTTGATGCGCTTTTAAAAATGTATGTGCATTGCTTTGTTATGCCAATGAACTTCTCTTATTTTCCTTATGGAGGAATAGGGGTTTTTCATGAGCTTGGTGTAGAATTTGTCATTACACATGTAATCAATAAAGGCGCTATGTGGGGGCTTTTTGCTAACTATCAATTTTTATTAGTCGCTATTCGGATTTTTATTATCGCAGCCCTTGGATACTATTTGTATGTAAAACAAATGAGTGAGTATCGCAGAGTCTGTTTAGTTATGGTCTTAGCAGGAGCTGTGGGAAATGTTTTTGACTGTATTATTTATGGTCATGTAATTGATATGTTTTGTTTTATTTTTTGGGGATACATTTATCCTGTCTTCAATATCGCAGATGCAGCTATTTTTTGCGGAATTTTAATGATGTTATTAGAGACCACCCGCTCTAAAACGGTTGCGAGCTCTTTAAGATGACCACCTTTCGTATCAGTTCTCCTAGTCAAGAAGGCCTTCTTCAAGTTTCCAAATGGATTAAAGTACAGATTCTTTTAGACCAAGAAGAGATTGTAGATTTATTCAAGAAGCTAGAGCCCTTTTATCTTATAGCGGTTAGCAAGCCTGTAAAAGAACAAAGTGCTCTATTAGCACAAGACGATTTTCTACAAGTTTATTTGGAGTATATTCAATTATTAAAGAAAGGAAAGATTGTTCAAGATAGTTATTTTAGAGAGTGTTTTTCTTGTGCAATGACGCGTTCTAAAGAAGTATTTTATGCAATGCCTGTCTCAGAAGAAAGGCTTTTGATCAAGCCAATTTTGCCAGTTATTCAAATGCAAATGCATCAGTTTTTATTCTCTTCTATGGAGAAAATATTTTATCCTATGGTTTTAGGTCAGAAAACCGTTAGTTGGGGGCTTCAATTTTCTTATCCGCAATTTTATCAGGATCCTAAGACAAAAGAAATCACACGAGTTATTAAAAAAGATTTGTTTCCCAATACAGAATTATTTGCTCTTTTAATGAAATGGGTACGACAATTTACTATTCCCACTCCCTTTTTGGTAGAAGAAGAGAGAATCAATGCTACTATTCGAATAGGAAAAAAATGTATGAGTTGGATTCATTTGCATCCACAGTTACAAGAGCTAGGAATTAAAGTGCTATGTCTGAATTGAAGATTGAAATCATTGCTGTTGGTAAAGAGCTTTTGGACGGACGCACAGTAAATAGCAATGCAGCATTTATCAGTGCTCATTTATTTAAATTCGGTTATACAGTAGAGCGTCATACAACATTTCCAGATGATCTGCAGATATTAAGAGAAGGACTAAAAGAAGCGTATCAGCGCTCGGAGCTTGTAATTATTACAGGGGGTTTAGGGCCTACCTTAGATGATTTAACTAGAAGAGCGGTAGCTGAAGTGTTTAATTGTAAATTATCTGTGAATGCTCTAGTAATAGCTGATTTACAGAAACGTTTTGGAGAAGAATTAGATACATTGCAAGATCAAGCTACAATTCCAGAAAAAGCTCAACCTTTGCTCAATTCTGTAGGAACAGCTCCCGGACTGCTTTTTTTTACCAATGATAAAATAGTGGCTTGTTTTCCCGGTGTTCCCGAAGAAATGCAGCCTATGTTTGTGAATACATTTATTCCTATTCTCCAAGAAAGACATCCTCCTCTGTATAAACACGTGGTCTGTTTGTATGCATGCTTTTTTCAAGAAAGCCAAATTAATCCTATGTTAAAAGAGTTGCAAACCCAATTGCCTGAATTGGAAATTGGTATTTATCCTTCTTATTCTAACGTTACTATTATGTTATCTAGCGAAAATAAAGCTTCATTGGAATATGCAGAAAAACTGTTGAAAACCCAGTTGGATTCTTTTTTGTACACAGCAACAACAGGTAAAATTGAAGAGGCAATCCACAGCTGGTTTATCCAAGAAAAAAAAACGCTTGTTTTAGCAGAGTCCTGTACAGGGGGAACCATGGCAAGCCTGCTCACAGCTATTAAAGGAGCATCGGAATTCTTTTTAGGTTCTTTTGTAACCTACTCTTCTGATCTTAAACAGCACATACTAGATGTGCCTAAGGAAATCCTAGAAACAAAAGGAGCGGTTAGTGCTGAATGTGTTCTTGCTATGCTAAATGGAGCCTTAGAAAAAAGCCAAGCAGATGTAGGATTGGCCATTTCAGGCATAGCAGGCCCTACAAGTGATAGTTCTCATGAAAAGATAGGGACTATGTGGGCAGCTATTCAAGAAAAAGGGAGCAGTCCTTATGTTTTTAGATTACAGATTACAGGAAATCGCCAAACGATTATTTTAAAAACAGCCTATTCTTTATTTGGTATCTTATGGCGTATGTTAGCTAAAAATATACCCCCGCCTAATCTTAGAAAAAGATGATTGAATTAAAATTATTCTTATTAAAAACTATATAAGTAAGATATGATTTTTTTTTGTAAAAATAGGTTCTGTAAAGGGTAAAAAAAACCGGATTATTAATTACACGGCCTAATTAAATATTTCTGAGGACAATATGAATCAAATTATATTCCTAGCAATCTATTTTTGTATGGCAACTGTATTTAAGACTTGCGCAAGTGAGATAGATTATAATAATTGTGAATCGATTCAAGATGTACTGATGAGAGAAACTCAAGAAATCATCATCATACACCCAGACGATCATGAAGAGCTAGCTCAACTCTATGTCTCTAGAGGAGAGACGTACTTATTGGATGCTCAATATGAGAGAGCCATCGAAGATTTTCAAAATGCAAACTCTCATATAGAGCTTTCTGGTGATGTAGATGCTGCTATGATTATCGCATTTAGAACCGCATTTGGAGAAGTTGTTAGTTATGATAATCTAGGAATGAATGAACAAACACAACAAGCCCTTCTGAAACTTCAAACTATAGTCAATCATGTTGGTTGTGAAGATTGTGTAGAACACTCCTCTCTCCAAAATATGATTGCATTATTAGAATACTCTCATAATATATCCCGCATTTACGTAAGCGTAAGAAAGGATAATCAAGATAACTATAGTGACATTCTGGGCCCTGATCAACCTCCAGAGTCTGATTGGTGCGCAGAGGTCGTATTTGGGGTAGCAGGATCTATGCAAGTTATTGCAGCTATAGCGCCTAATTGGGGAGTAAAATCCGCTCTTATAGGCGTTCTAGAAGCTCTAAAGCAAAGAGGGCTCAAATGTTGCCAGGCAGGTGGGTTTTGGAAAGCTTGTGTGGCTCCCATTACTAGAAAATGGAGAGAATGGAAAAATAACAAAGAAAGCTATCTTTTTCCTAATGCACAAAACTTGCCTTTATATATTAGCTAAAAAGGGGTCATATGAAGTCACTTTTTTATCTATTAATCCTTGTTTTATTTACAATCCATGGATACTGCATAGACAATATTGAGCAAAAGACTCAACAAAATCCTGGTATTTATCTTAATTTCCAAGATGTTCCTATCTTTTCTGAAGATAATAATCCTTTAAGTAATATGCACCTTTTTAATGTGATCTTACCTCTTTCTTTAAAAGATCCCGAGATACAAAAAAAAATACAGAGCGTCCTTGAGAGGGAATTAGGAATAATTGGAGAAGTCATTCATTTAAAAGATAATGATATGAGGGGCTTTGCTTCTGGTAATATTCTTCTTATTCAAATGGGCAATGTTATCGGATGGGATGAAAATAAAATGCCTATTTGCCGGATTTCTCTTCAGGTCGAAACCTCTGTTGCTCTTAATAATACGAGTGTAAATACATTCCTTCCAGTTTGGTCCATTAATACTTTTTTCCAGGAGCTTATCGATAGCTCAAACCATAAAATGTTAAAGGCTGTTCAAAAACTTGTGAGTGATTTTGTGCAAAACTATAAATATGTAAATAAAGAACAGAAAAAAAAAACCATATTTTATATTTATGATTGATTTGTCAATCATTGGACATGGAATTCCATCTTGCTTTTTCTCACTAAGGCATGTTTTTTTAAAATATATATTATCCGTAAATTGCTTCTTTTTTAACTAATAGTAAAGAATCCCTTAAGTATGCTAAAATGTTTAGCTTAACTAATAGTGATTTTTTTATGTCTTATTCTCTAATTGATAGCGGCAATCAACAAAAGTTAGAGCGTTTTGGTGCTTTTACTTTAATTAGGCCCTGTTCTCAAGCAATCTGGAAGCCTTCTCTTAAAAAGTGGGAAGCGGATGCTATTTTTTCTCGAGATGAAGGAAATCGTTGGGAATATAAAAAATCTTTGCCTAAAGATTGGATCGTAACTATTGAGGGTATACGTTTTAAGGTAGCTCCTACCGACTTTGGTCATTTAGGTGTTTTTCCTGAACATAGTCTTCTTTTTGCCTCTATGCAAAAGTTACTTGTCTCAAGAAAAGAGCCGCGAGTTCTCAACTTATTTGCTTATTCAGGAGGTGCAACCTTAGCTTGTGCAAAAGCGGGGGCTAAAGTATGCCATGTTGATGCCTCAAAGGGAATGGTGAGTTGGGCTAGAGAGAATACAGGATTAAATCATTTTTTAAATAAGCCTATTCGTTGGATTATAGAAGATGTAAAAAAATTTCTTAAAAGAGAAATCAAGAGAGGCTCTTTTTATGAAGCAATCATTTTAGATCCCCCTAGCTTTGGTAGAGGGAATAAGGGGGAAATTTTCAAAATTGAAGAAGATATTATAGAATTGCTGGATCTGTGTAAAAATCTTTTGAGTAAAGATGCCCTTTTCTTATTATTCACTACCCATACACCTGGAATTACTCCCATTGTTATTCAGAATTTAATGAAACAATTATTGCCTAAAGGAAAAATCGAGAGCAATGAGCTCTTATTACCTGCTGAAAATGGGTTTTCTATCCCTTATGGAAGTTTTGCTTTGTGGCTACCATGATAGAAGAAATTACAAGCATGCAAAATCCTAAGGTTAAGCTAGCGATACAATTAGCAAATCGCAGGACGCGCAATCAAAAAAATCTTTTTCTCATTGAGGGATATCGGGAATTATCTAGAGCTGTGCAAGGTAGGGTAAAGATTATCTCTTTATTTATTTGCCCTGCTTTATTTTTAGGAACAAATGAGAAAGCGCTGATTAAACAAATTAAACAAGATCAAGCTCTGATCTACCCTTGCTCTGAATCTGTTTTTAAAAAGATCTCTTACAGAGATCGTCCAGATGGGCTTGTAGCTATAGCAGAGCAAATGCACTATCCACTTCGTTCTATTTCGTTTAGCCCTACAGCTTTTGTGGTCATTGCTGAGGCTATTGAAAAACCAGGAAATCTGGGCACTATTTTGCGTTCAGCAGATGCAGCAGGAGTAGATGGAGTGATTGTATGTGATCGCTGTACAGATATCTATAACCCAAATGTTGTACGCGCTAGCGTAGGAACATTATTTACCACTTCAGTAGTAGAAGCTACAAGCCAAGAGGTTTTAAATCTAATGCATGAGCATAAAATTAAAATTATTGCTGCAACTCCTTCTGCTTCTCAAGATTTTACTCAAGTAGATCTAACAGGCCCTGTTGCAATTGCTGTTGGCACCGAACAATTGGGGCTATCTGATTTTTGGATGCAGCAAGCTGATATTTGTGTTCGTATCCCTATGCATGGCATAGCGGATTCTCTGAATGTAGCAACAGCTACTACACTCTTGTTATACGAAGTTATTCGACAACGCAAAGGAAAAAATGCAGATCATTTTCTCAGATAATCATGTTTTAGTAGTTATGAAACCTGCTGGTTTAAGCACGCAACCTCACTATCCCATAAAAGATAACTTAACTGATTTGGCAAAAGCCTGGGTTAAAAAAGAATATAAAAAACCAGGAAAGGTTTATCTAGAACCTATTCATCGTTTAGATAAGCCAGTTAGCGGTTTGGTTTTATTTGCAAGAACATCCAAAGCGCTTACTCGACTGCAGCAGAGTATGCGTGAAAAACAAATGAGTAAAACGTATTTTGCCTGGGTAGAAACGGGTAAGAATCTAAAAACCTCGAGTGTGCTAGAGCATACATTAACCCATGTAAACCATCGTGCTAAAATAGTAAAATCCAACCATATTCAAGGAAAATTAGCCCAGCTTGAGTATTCCATTGTAACTGAGAAGGGGGATTTTTCATTAGTGAAAATAAAGCTGCACACAGGACGCTATCATCAGATCCGTGCGCAATTTTCCGCTATAGGCTCTCCTGTTGTAGGAGATGTCAGATATGGCAGCAAGAAGCATTTGCCCAAACAGAAAATTGCATTGCATCATGCATGTATGAGTTTCCCTCATCCGGTTACAAAAAAAATAATTACCTGTAAAGAAGTTCTAGTAGATTGGCAAAAACTTCTATAGTGTATATAGAGCAAGAATTTAAGTTATGGATGTAATCTGGAGAGATCATGTTTTTCAAGCATTATCACAGATCTTTTTTAAACTAACTAAATCTTTTATTTGCTCTGTACTCATCTCCGTGATCCAGTTTTCTCCGCTATCTATTGCAAGATTCGCAAGCTCTTTTTTACTTTTGATCATCTCATCAATGAGTTCTTCAAATGTACCAGTTGTCAGTAAGCGGTGCACTATCACATTGCGTTTTTGACCTATACGATAGGCTCGATCCGTTGCTTGAGCTTCTACAGCTGGGTTCCACCATAAGTCATAATGAATCACATGGCTGGCTGCTGTTAAGTTGAGGCCTGTACCGCCTGCTTTTAATGAGATAATTAAAGCACGAACATTTGATGAGTTTTGGAAATCGTGTACCATTTCATCACGTGCTTTTGGAGACAGACCTCCATGTAAAAATGGTATCTGAATTTTTAGTATTTCTCCCATTAAATTGGCAATAATTTTACCCATTTCGGTATATTGCGTGAATATTAGAGATTTTTCACCTGTATTATCTATTTCAAGCAAAATTTCTCTTAACAGTTCCATTTTTCCGGACTGCTCTATATCGGCTCTTTTGTTCTTACTAAATTGCGATGGATGATTGCAAATTTGTTTGAGGGAATTAATTAGTTTTAAAACAAGGCCCTTGCGTTCAATCCCTTCACTTTCTTCAATCTTTCTTACAGACATATCGACAACTTCTTGATAAAGAGAGGTTTGCTCGGTACTCAAAGAGCAATAACGGTTATTTTCGATTTTATCTGGTAAATCCGCAATAATGCTTTTATCATTTTTGAGTCGGCGCAAAATGAATGGATTTGTTATCTTTTTAAAGCGAGTTAGACAATCTTTATCTCGTTCTTTTTCTATTGGCAGAGCATATCTATCTTTGAACTGCTTTGGCGTCCCAAGATAATGTTTATTTGTGAAGTCAAAAATGCTCCAATATTCGAGCATTCTATTTTCCACAGGGGTTCCACTCATAGCTATTTTATGCTGTGCTTCAATAGATTTAACGGCCTTTGTTTGTTCTGTATGGGGATTTTTAATATTTTGGGCTTCATCAATAATAAGTAAAAGCCATTTCATTTTGCCCAGTTCCTTTTTATCTCTGCGGGCAAGGCCATAGGACGTAATCAAAACATCATACTCATGGGTAAGTTCTCTATTTTGTCCGTGATATACCCATAAATTTAAATCTGGGGCAAATTTTTTGATTTCTTTTTGCCAATTGCTAAGCAAGCCTGTTGGAACCACAACCAGGACGCGTTGTCCCATGTTGAAAAAGCCTTTATTTTTCAAATGTAAGATGGTTGCAATCACTTGCAGTGTTTTCCCAAGCCCCATGTCATCTGCTAAAATGCTACCAAAACCTATTTCTATATTTTGAAGGAGCCAGTTGAATCCTCGTTCCTGATAAGGACGAAGTTGGGCATTAAGGTTTTTTGGAATGCTAATAGGGTCACTTTTCTCTAATTGATGAAATAATGTATTGAACTGTTTATCAACATCAACGCTTGCCCCATTTAATTCTTTCGCAAGCATTGCTTGCATTAAATCTGCCTGGCTTAAATGTTCAGGTAATTTTTCAATCTGTTTTAAAAGAGCCTGCATTTCTTTTTCATCGAGAAGTACATATTCATCAACAATTCTAATAAGCCCACGGGATTCCTTGATCATTTTTTTGAATTCGATAAGAGAGAGGTTTTTGTCTCCAATTGCGATTTGCCAATCAAAATCAAGTAAATTTTTAAGATTTAAGAAGCTCTTGCAATCATTTTTTGTTTTATCTTTAGACTTTAAACGTAAACTTAGTTGTGGCTTGAGTATTTTTTGCAAAGATTTTGGCAGAATAACTCTTACGCCTATTGCTTTTAGCACAGGCAAAATCCTTAAAAAGAGAGGCGTAAAAGCATCTAGAGCAAAGGATGTAGTAACCCCATTATCAAATCCACATTCTAATTCTGGAATATATTCAGAAATCATGGACAAATCAGATAGAATAGCAAGTTTTATGTCGGGACTGCTTGCTTTCAGAACTTTTTGAAGAGATATGGGCGCTTTTTTCTCACCTAGCGATAGTTGGAGCTCCAGTTCGAATTCTCCATCTTTATCTTCTACCATTAAATAGAATTTATGCTCTCTTTCAGATATATATAAATTATATAACCATTGATTAATAGCTGCAGGCAATTCTTTATTTGTAAATTCTGTGAATTTATAGGATTTTTGTAAAAAAAAGAGTTGGAACACATCTTGGCTTATATTTTTATCAAGGGATGTAGGTAGGTTACCCTCCATCAAACCAGAGAGAATCATTGCAACTGCAGTCTTTACTTGCTCTTCCGGATTTAAAACAGCTTTTTTATATTTCACCAAATCTTTTGGGCATGAAGAGCATAATTGATGATAGACCTGCCTGACATCTTGATCGAATAAAGCAGGAAGCCACCTAATCAATGTTTCTCCCTTTTTATTCTGTAGAATTTGGGGGATAAATGCGGATTTTTCCATCAGCTTTACCGAAAATTGAAGAAGCAGATGCGCAAAACAAAGCTCTGAACAGAGCTTATGAAGGATGGCATTTGGTATCTCTTCTAAAAATCTAACCAAAATTAATATAAGGTTTTTTGAATTGCTAAAAAGCTCAACATCTTTATTAAAAACTCCAGTTAGCTGATGATTATCATCAACAGCCAAGTTAAAAGAGCGCCATTGTTCAGGATATTGCCATTTTTCAGTAAAAAGCTCCTTCTCTGTAAGCTCTTTCTTAGTTTTTGAAGCCATTGGATGAGAATAAAAGCCTTGATCCATCTTACCATCTGGATAACGTTGCCAATGTTTATAGGCAAGATGTAAAATCTCACGAAAGTTTTTCTTATAAAATGACGGATCATTCCGAAGCATAGTTATAATATAACCCGAAAGATCTGGGATTTTTGAGAAATTTATCGTATCTAGAATGGATTGGTCAAATTGAAAGTCTTTCTTGCAAGGTTTAAAAATATCTTCTATTACATCTATTTTTTGAACACGCTCTAATTTTCCTTCGCTAAAATCACCAATGAGGCTTAAAAGATCGCAATCATGTATACGAAAAACCACGAACGGATTTTTGTCAATTTCAGCGCAAATAAGGTAAATCACGGCAGCTATATGCTTGCAAGGCATCGCCCAATCAGGACAGCTGCAACTAGCTTCAACTTTCTTCCAATTAGAGGGAAATAGATGAATCTTATGCTCGTTTAGCTTTTCAAGCAGCAAAGAGGGCAGTTTTTTGTTAATCAAGGCTGATAATATAGATGGAGAGCTTACAATAATATTGCGAACAAATTCTTTTTCCATTTGATTAAATGGTTTAAGAATTACTTTTACTGCATATGATTTTGGTCTGGAGCCTTGTACTTTGGCAGTAATTATGTTTGCTTGAATTTTAATATCATATGCACGTCCCGTATTTGCATAAGAGCGTCCACGCGGTAAGCGATTGTCGTAATCAATTCCAGTAAAGGTTTCCAGCCACTTTTTGCCCCACCATGTTTTCCCGTAAGTTGCCATATTTTAATTACTCATTATCTATCATCATTTCTCTAAAGTAAGGCTGGCTTTTTTGCAAATGAGAAAATGTTGAACAGCCTGCATTCTCAACAGATTCTTTTCCTTTAGGCTTAAGGACTATCAAAAGATGCTCTGCAATTTGTACAGTATTTAAAGCAGCCCCTTTTAATATTTGATCACCTACTACCCAAAGGTCTAAAGTATTAGCACAGGAAAGATCTTTTCTGATTCTTCCGCAGTATACATCGTCTTGTCCTGCAGCATCAATAGGCATAGGAAAACGGTTTTTTGAGCGCTCTTCATATACTTTTATACCAGGAGCTTTTTCTAAAAGCTCATAAGCTTTTTTAGGGCAGATCTCTTGAGTGAAGGTGACATTCAAAGCCTGAGAATGTGCTCGTAAAACAGGAACGCGTACACAGGTTGCGTTTACCTGAATCTGAGGATCGGAAAGAATTTTTCGAGTTTCTTGTAGCATTTTTAATTCTTCGTCAACATAGCCATCTGCATTTAGTATAGAGTTATGTAAGAATAGATTAAATGCAGAAGGAAAAGGGAGCGCTTTTGGTATATAGGGCTTTTTTTCTAGCACAGCTTGTGTAGCAGAGACTAACTCTTGCATAGCATGAAATCCAGCGCCACTAACCGCTTGATAAGTAGCTGCCTGAATTCTTTGAATAGGAATAAATTGATGCAAGGGGAAAAGAGCCATTAACATGATTGATGCAGAGCAATTAGGGGAAGCGATAATATAATTATGGTTAGCTAGCGCTTCTAAATTAATCTCTGGAATGATAAGAGGCACATCTGGATCAAGCCTAAAAGCAGAACTATTATCGATTATAATGGTTTTTTGCATGGCAAGATAAGGGATCCATTTACTGGAAACCTCTTTTTTTGTGCAAAAGATAGCTAGATCGATGTTGTGTAATTTATCTTCGGAAAGAGTTTCTAATGGAATATTTTTTCCAGAAAATAGAATGGATTTGCCTTCTGAACCTAAAGAAGCAAAACAGCGTAGTGTTTCAATAGGAAAATTACGTTTTTTTAAAAGACTCAATACTTCTCTTCCAACAATACCGGTAGCTCCGATAACAGCGATTTTTACAGGGGGATATAATAAGATCATAATTGTTAAAAAATGCTTTAAGTAGGTTTACTATAATACAAGGGCCCTTTTATAATTGCCTCATAAAAAGAGTAATTTATTATGCAAAAAGAAATCGAGCATGCAGTTGATGAAGCAATACGAGCTATTGTACTTCTAAAAGAAGAAAAAAGCATGAGCTTTATAAAAAATGCCAGTCAATTAATCGCTGATTGTTTTACAAAAGGTGGTAAATTATTGATTGCAGGTAATGGAGGAAGTTTATGTGACGCTATGCATTTTGCAGAAGAGCTAACAGGACAATTTCGTTATGCAAGAAAAGCTCTGCCAGCTATTGCTTTAAGTGATCCAGGTCATTTAAGTTGTACAGCAAATGACATGGGATTTGACTTCGTTTTTGCAAGAGCGGTAGAAGCTTTTGCTAAACCAGAAGATCTATTTATTGCTTTAACAACAAGTGGTAATTCCGTAAATCTATTTAAAGCTATGTTAACAGCACAAAAAAAAGATCTAAAAACAATAGCTTTTCTTGGTAAGACAGGAGGTAGATTAAAAGGAATGGCTGATCTGGAATGGATCGTTTCAGGATTTAAGTTTTCAGACCGGATTCAAGAAGCCCATATGACCGCTATTCATATTATTATAGAACAGGTAGAAGCGCTGCTTTTTCAAACAGAGCCAAGAGCTATTTGTGTTTCTTCTTAAAAATTTGAGACGATATATTTTTCGGGTTATTCAAAGAGAAAAGAAACCTTTTTTTCTCATTCCCTTCTTTTTTCTGATAAGTACTTTTTTTTCTTTAGGGGTGCGCTTAAGACATTTAGCTTATGATAAGGGCTTGTGCAGAGTGTATAAGCTACCTACTTTTGTAGTCAGCATTGGAAACATTGCATCTGGAGGAACCGGTAAAACGCCGCTGATTCAAAAACTCGTAAAGCACCTTGATCCAAAAATCAGATTAGCTATTCTTACAAGAGGATTTCTTTCAAAAATTGAAGCCTCTGGCAGAGTAGAAAAAATTTCTGATGGAAAAGGATGCGCTCTACCAGTTCAGTACTGCGGAGATGAACCCTATCTTTTAGCAAATACAACTTCAGTGCCTATTTGGGTCGGGAAAAATCGTATTGAGAGTGGATATAAAGCAATCGCTGAGAAAATGCAATGTTTACTACTAGATGATGGGATGCAATATCGAAGTTTAGCGCGCAACCTAGAAATTATTATGATTGATGCAAAAGATCCTTTTGGTCAAAAAAAATTTTTACCAAGTGGGTTATTGCGCGATACTCCTTCCCAACTACGTCGAGCTGATTGGATTATTGCCAATCATGTGGATTCGGTCTGCCAGTATGAAGAATTAAGAAAAAAAATATCTTTATATAGCTTAGCCCCGGTTATTGGCATGAAAGTAGTTGTTTGCAACCCACAGGAAGTGACTGGAAAAAAAGTAGGGATATTTTGTGCTCTAGGCAGGCCAGAGCGTTTTTTGCAAACCGTAAGAGAGCTAGGATGTAATATTATAGATCATGTATTTCTACCAGACCATATGCCTTTTGGGTTAAACGAGCTTAATTTATTTGCTAAGAGATGTAAGGATAAAGCAGCAGAAATGATTTTATGCACAGAAAAGGATTGGGTTAAATTATCTTCTTTTGGATGCTGTATACCTGTAATTGCTTTACGTGTAGAATTAGAGGTTGTAGCAGGACATGCTATCTGGCAAGAGATGTTAGATAAAATAGAAATTTTTTCAAATAAAGGGCGTCGATGAGCGAAGAGACAAAAGTACTATTACCTAAACTAGGGGAGAGTATTCATAGCGCTATTATAGTGCAATGGTTTAAGAAAGTAGGAGAAGTGGTTCAGTTAGATGAGCCTTTATTAGAAGTTTCTACCGATAAAATCAATAGTGAGATCCCATCGCCTATAGCAGGCGTTTTACAAGAAATTTGCACAGAAGTAGATCAAGAGGTTCAAGTAGGGGAACTTTTAGCAATTATTTCTACAGAAGGTATGCAAACAAAAAAAAATCTAGAAAAAAATACCCCTTCTCCAATTTCAATCAGTGTCGAACAAAATCAAGATTTTTTTTCACCTGCTCTTTTGCGATTGGCTAGAGAAAATAAACTAAATCTAGAGGAATTGCAAAAAATTACAGGAACAGGGTCTGGAGGGAGGATCACCAAGAGAGATTTAGAGCTTTACTTAGAAAAAAGAACTAAAAAAGAAGAGAGCTCTTTGCAGCCTATAGAAAGATTGCAAATGACCGGCATGCGCAAGGCGATAGCAGATAATATGGTTCGCTCTTTTTATGAAGCACCTCATGCTACATTGATTACAGAAATAGATATTACAGATGTGATGCAATGTATCCAAAAAGAAAAGCAGAATTTTTTGGAGAAATATCAAGCAAAACTTACCTTAACCAGTTTTATTGCTAGAGCTTTAGTTAAAGCTCTTCAAGAATTTCCTCTATTAAATTCTTCTCTAGATAAAGACACCATTTTAATGAAGAGGTTTATTAATTTAGGGATTGCAGTTAGCGTCGAACAGGGATTGCTTGTGCCTGTTTTAAAAGGAGCTCAAGAGTTATCCCTTCCGAAAATTGCTCAAGGAATCAGCGATTTATCTCATAAAGCTCGGACAGGAAAATTAGTTCCTGATGATGTAATCGAAGGGACAATTACCATTACAAATTTTGGTATGTCTGGTGTGCAAATTGGAATTCCTATCATTAGATATCCTGAAGTTGCCATCATTGGTGTAGGTGCTAGCTATAGAAAAGTAGTTCCTCGAGAAGACGATAGCCTCGCCATTTGCCATATGGTTAATCTTTCTTTAACCTTTGATCATCGTGTGCTCGATGGTATGTATGGTTGTGCTTTCTTAAATGCACTAAAGCACCACTTAGAAATGGATAAAGGGCTCTAACCTTAATCTGATTTTAACTAGTTGGTTGCAAAAAAAGGACTAAAATTCAATTTTAGTCTTTTGATTGGTCATGTAGTCTCTTATACAATAGCCGTACGCTGTCGTATTAAATTGTGCACGTCCTTGAACGCAATCTGAAAAAGCTTCATTTGATCCTAAAAAAGCCTTAGCTGCAATGGGAAGATTTAAAACAGCAAGAGCTATCAGGGCAACTCGAGCTCTTATTTGTTGTTGATTGCAAAGGGATAATCCCATAGGTCTGATAAAAGAATTTATGGATTGTGTTACAGTATGGATCTTTTCCAATATAATTTTCTCCTTAAGAAACATGCATGATTATTTTTTTATGAAAAACTATACTATCATTTGTTAAATATCAATAAATATTTATTAAAAAAAATTGCATTCGTTATCAAAGAAATGCAGATGGCGTTAGGTCTTTTGGAGCATGCTTGCATTTGAAATAAAAAAACCACTCATTGTACAATGAATGGTAGATAGCATAAGTTCATTGAAGGAGACTTAAAACATGGCAATTGCAAAATATTTAGATCCAAAAAACGATATTGCTTTTAAAAAGATCTTTGGTTCAGAAAAAAATAAAGATATTCTCATCCATTTTTTAAATGACATCCTAGGTTCCTTTAAAAAAAACC
>JBAUFS010000094.1:0-10355 GCA_049679255.1 Candidatus Rhabdochlamydia sp. | reverse complement strand
AATTCAGTAATTGCTAGTTCGTCCATTTTGAGCCTTTTTTGTTTTTGAGTGTATGAATCAAAATATCATAAACGATAAAAGGCTCTTTTTCAATATGTTGTGATAGCTCTTACGTTAAACTGGCGTAAGAATTATATTAGAAAGAGTTGCTGCTTGACCCGCAGCTATGTAAATAGCTCCACCTGCTCCCAATCCACCTCCACCGCCTCCACTTGCTTGGAGACCATCAATACCATTTTGTCCAATGGCAGCTCCATTTTGTAGAGTACAACGGTTAATCGATAGAGTGTTTGTCGAAGCTATCAAACGATATTGACCATTGCCATCGATGACTTGGGGTGTTATTGACCCATTAATTGTGACAGGGTTTAGAATAACCGGCAAATCGCTGGCAAGAGTAATAGTTGCAAGCCGATTATTAAAGGTAATCGTGTTTTCTGCATCAGAACTGGCATTAAGATCCGTGATAGCCTTTCGAAGACTGCCAGCTCCACCATCGGCATTGGTATTAACAGTGAATGAAGCTCCCCATAAAGAACTAGAAAAAACTAAACAACTACAAACAAAAGTTTGCCAACGCATGATCTTCCTCGCCGTTATTGAATTGAGTAACAAAAAAATGTATGCACGCATGGTATATATATTAATATTTAATATTATTATAAGGATTATCATGAAAATCTTCGTCCTTATAAGGTCAACTTTTTTACTCTCCTTAGTGCGTCGAATGCAGCCTAATTTCTTTAGTGCATCATTTTAGATTCAAAATACAATCCAGGAAAAATCCTTATAACAAATCAATCTTTTATTAAAAAACAAATGCTTACAGGTACAAGGTTGTTGTTTTTCCACAAAAAGAGAATAACTTGTTTAAACTTTATATTTTTTTGTTATTATTTTCGTGTAGATTAAATAGATTTTGAGGAAAACATGACTAAAGTAAAAACGCTTGAAGTAGATGAGAAAATGGAAAAGTCATTAACCGCTGTTTGTGACTCAGCCTTGCGATTTCGGGGTTTAGAAATCATGAATACAGTTGTTGAAATTGCAGGTGCTATTCGTGATCAAGAGGAAGAAAAAAATGCTTGTCAAGAAAAATGCAAATAAAAAATCAGAAGATTTTTTTTGGGTGATGGTTTTTTTTGCAATCATTGTTGCTATTTTATCAGGTGTTACTAGTTGTCTTCTTGTTTTACCCCCTGGAACAAAGTGTAATTTAGTAACACCTGTTTTGAAAAATGATTTTGGAGCACGGATAATTCTTCTTAAAGTTTGCTAGTTGCAATTGCAGCTAGCAATAGGGATTTTTTTTAGATGATGTTTTTTTTCCATCATTCTTACGCTTTTGCCTGGTATTGCTAGTTGTTTTCTTATTTTGTTCCCTTGAAATAAGATACGATCTAGCAATCTCCCTGATTTGACGAATAGAGTACTCTTTGATCAAATCACGTTGTTGTGATTTGATACGTATTTCTGAAAACACTACCATCCCTTTCTTTGTATATTTATATAATAAATATTTTACTTGACAAGGTGATGAATAGAGAACTAGTATATAACTACTTATGGAAAATAATCTAGACACATCAATAAAAGTTGTTACTTTGCCGCAAGCGGCCGCTATGTTAGGTATGAGCCCTTTAACGATTAGACGCGCTATCCAAAGTAAAAAGATTAAAGCTATGCAAATTAGTCCCAAAGGAAGATATCGTATTTTAATCGAAGAATTATATGAGTTCATTGAGAGAAGTTCCCAGTCGTCTCAACAGCAGTAAAGCGTGCTTTCTTGCGATACTTTCTATAAATACAACGATTTTAAGAAATTAACGCCCTGGACAACTTCTATTTGATTTTCAACCCATTCTCTTTTTAGTTCTTTGACAACTTGAACAGAGGGCGTCTGATATTTTTCATGAAAATAGCGAAGACTTGGGTTTATTGAATGATCTGAGTGCTTTACTTCAATCAGTTTTTCCATTTGATTATCTTGAGCTAATACAAAATCTACTTCTTTTTTCTCTTTTGTAAGCAGATAATGCAGAGAAACTGTTTTGGCTTGATAATCGACTTTTGCTAATACATGTTTCAATAGACAAAATCCCACCAAGTTCTCAAACCGAGCCCCCGAGCTTCCTTTAACAAGACCGATATCAAAAAAGTAAATTTTAGGCTCTTTCAATAAGCTGCGAGCAATATTACGTGAAAATGGCGTTACACGAAATACGATATAAAGAGCTTCTAAAATTTGAATGTACTTTTTTACTGTGTTGGGAGAGATCGCAGCATCTTGAGCAATAGAGCTGTAAGAAATAGGAGACCCCACTCTTTCTCTTAATAGCTCAAAAACCAAACGAATAGCATTTAAGTTTTGAATGTTTTCAAAGTCAAGAACATCTTCTCTTAACAGAGAATCGATATATTGCAGACGCCATCGATCCGCATCGATTAAATCTTGGGTTAAAAAAGGCTCAGGGAACCCCCCTCTTTCTAAAAAGCGATCGATTGTGTATTTGACTTGAACTTTTTCACATTCAGCAGGAGAAAGTGGCATAAGGCGATGTAGAAAGTAACGACCAGCAAGAGAATCGCCTACTTGTTTAAAAACTTCTAAGCGAGCGCTTCCTGTTACTAAAATTTTTTGAAGATCAGGTTTTGTGTCATAAACCCCTTTCAAGTAATTTTTCCACTTGGGCATTTTATGAATCTCATCGAAAATGAGAAGCTCTACAGAGGGCGGCCAAGCTTCTTTTAAAAGAATTTTTCGATCTTCAGAACTGTCATAATTTAAGTACATCGAGGAAGTAAATTGCCTCGAAATGGCTTTGGCTAAGGTTGTTTTACCAGCCTGTCTAGGCCCTGACAAAATAACCATTTTTTTTTGAAGGTCGCGCAAAATGCTTTGCTGTTGAAATCGTTCCATATAGGACTATTTTGCAGATAATTGCAGAAAAGTCAAGACTATTTCGCATTACTCTGCGTAATAGTCAGGTTTTATTTAAAAACAGAAAACCTTAAAGCAACAAGCCTTGTTGATTTAGCAAACGCATTGATTTCGAAAAAAACTAATGCTTAAGATGGGTTTAAAACAGAAATAAATTTCCCTTTTCCATAATCGAGAATTTTTTTGTTACATGTGACAAGAACAGCATTCTCTTCATAAGCAGTAGCTATTAGCAGACGGTCTACGGGGTTTAAATGAACTTCACCTGGCAGTCTAGTGCTTTGAATGGCTATACGAGGGGAAATAGGACAAACAAATACTCCAGGAGAATCCAATGCTTTATTGATCCAGTCTAACACATCCATGTCTATCTCTATCCGCTTTTTATCAACCAACATTCCTATTTCCCAGATAGACATAGGAGATAATAAAGCACCTTGTGCTTTGAAAATAGATTCAAAAGATTTTTTGAACTCTTTCGTTAAAAGAGGGCTGTCATTCATTATCCATATAAATACATGGGTATCTAGAAGGATTCTGTGCTGCTTTAAGCTTTTAAGAATGGGCATTCCAATTCTCTTCAATAGAGTCAATTATGTTATCTCTAAAATGAACTGTTCCTTTAAGCCTACCAAAGACCTGCTCGTCTTCTGCATCTATTGGAACTAATTTGGCAATAGGGACATTTCTTTTAGTGATAACGATCTTTCACTGTTTATTACTTATATGCTGCATCCGATACATCTACAGCTAGCGAAAACACATCAAGACAATTTTATCCTCAGCAAGCGCTTCGCAGATCGAAAGCAAAACTACTTCAAACACTCGGAAGGCTAAGCTCATCTTTTGATACAACTGGAGACTCCTCTCCAATAGCAACGATTACTTTTATAAAAACGTCCAGCCCTGCGATAGCTGATCCCACAGATACAAATAGTGGATACACAATTACCTTGTCGTCTCCTAATCAAAATTTGTATTTTAAAAACGGATTTATTGTTTCCGATACAACAGCCACTGTACCAGATATCTCTTTGGCACTCACATTCATAGTAAAAAGCTCTATGAGTGGAATCTCTACTGATACAGGGATCGTTCCTTGTTTAGTGGGAAGTTTAAATGGTGAAAGCGTAGTAGGATCTACTTTTACAATGCCCTCTAACTATACTAGCACTAGCAGTTCTGCTAAGAGTGTAGTGCAATTGGTTTTTACGTATTTAAGTTATGCGGTGACAATTGGTATGGCTATCACGTTGTTTGCACAAGGTTGTCGATGGATGTTACAAAGGTACTCTGTTCTAAAAAATAAAAAAGGAACAGATCCTTCATCAGAAGAACAAGAAAAACTAGCGAAAGATAGTGAAAATTTAACAACTACAGAAAGAGCGTCATTGCAAAAGAACTTGGAAAACTCTGGAATAGACGAGACCATTCCTACCAATGCAGACGAACTTAGCAATCTTGCCGATAAAGCCACACTCTCTAGCTTAGAGATAAATGGCATAGAACAAGTGAATGCGCAAAAACAAGACATACTCGCTAATGAGCAGAGAATTGAACAGGATTTGACGCTCACAAATGATCCAGCCATTCAAACCGCTACACAGGACCTACTCGATGCTGAAGACGCTTTAAAATCAGCAGTTCAAGGCATTGTCGATAGTGCTCCTTTTCCAAATGTGCCTACGGCAATAGAACAATATGAAAATCTTTCAAAGAATCTAGCGACAAACTCAGATGATTTATCTGAGCTTAGTACAAACCTTGATGATATAGCCACAAGTATTGCTGGCAATATGAGTAATGAACAAGCGCAGGAGGATAAAACCGAGTCAGAGGCCTCAGAAGCGGCGGAAGAGGAGCTAGAAAATTTCCAAAAGGCCCAAGATGATATAAATGATGGAAACCAAAATGATGATGCTGACCCAGCTGAATCTCCGTTTGATGATGTTCTTCCTCTCATGAATCTCAGTGGACGTTCTATCAGAAGAGAAAAGCTCTTTGAAAAAAGAAAAAAAAGAATGCTTGAAAGAAGAAAAACCCTTTCCCAAAGAAGAAAGGCTCATAAAGAACGTCAGACAAATGCTCTTAGACGTGAATATGTCAGGAAAGAGAGTCTAGAGCTAGCTAATCTGGAAAAACCCAAAACTGATATATCCCCATGTTAAGCGATTCCAGTTTTCAGACGGTCACTGTTACCAATCAACTTTCTGTAGATGTGATCGTCTACGATACATATACCTATTCTGATCCTACGGATGATCCTAGTACAGATGCCTATGATTATTCTCCTGTATATACAGAGCTTACTCAGGTTTCTGCCAATAGTTCACAAACATTTCAAACCATACGTAGCTCTTCACGCCTAGTATCTGTTAATGGAGGGAATCAGTTTCCTGTTAAGTTATTTGTTCCTCCCATTCTTAATCAGAAAGCATCTTTTACTATCGATGCAGATGATGAGAGCCAATATACAAGTGGCTTATATTTTTACTATTGGATTCAGGCGCTACCCTACAGTCCTTTAGCCGCAGCCTTTCAAGCTATTCTACTAAACGCAGATTCTTCATTGAATTACGTGACAAGAGCAAATGATTTAATGAGTGGAGCGGGGTTTACATGTACCTTGGATCAATATAACCTCATATCTTATTGGATGCTCAATTACCTAACTCCCTATCAATTAGCAGGAGCTTTAGATTGTTATCCAATCACTAATCAAACAAGTGGGAGTCCTTATGTGATTCCCACTGAGATATGTGGAACTCTTCTTATCACAGGACTAAATACGGCCACCTATACACCAACGGGAGGCACTGCTGTTAACTTGCATTACAGTCTAGGAGTGCTTTCTGAGTCGACTCCCACAAATGTTCCTAATACGACAGACGGTTTAACTCTTTCAATTGCTTGTCTTTCTTCGAGTGTGAGTACATCTACTGGAAGCATATCGGATGGGAGTATAACTGGGACCATAACTGGGAACGTATTGAGAGAAGATACCGATGAGACGGTATCGATTGGGAGCATATCTAGTGGGAGCATAAATGGGACAGTAACTGGAAGCATATCTAGTGGGTCTATCACTGGAACAGTAAGTGGGACTGCAATGAGCGGGACCTCATGGGATGGGACCCTAGCAGAGGCAATGATAAGTGTGACCTTATCAGGGGGAACTACAAGTGGGGTCGCATCTGGATCAATAAGTGCGTCTATAGAAGGAACTATATCGGATGGGACTATAAAGGCAAGCCTAACTGGGACCATAACTGGGACCAGTATGGATCCAACAAGTCCTCCAAATAATGTACAGCCCTATTTTACAGGCACGCTATCGGGTGTGCAAATGTTTGCTTCTGAATTTTCAGATAACAGCTTTCCTTGGTGGGTCTCTTTATATGATCTCTGTTATGGAGCATATATGATTGCACAATACGCCATGCTTCTTGATATGGCGGTTTCTGTACTTGCTTCCCTTCCTAAACTAATTTCTGGTATTTCTAGCTTTGCGAAAAGCATCTGCTCTAGGTTGACAGCTAGAACACCCATCTCTAATCCCGAATCTACCTTAGAAGGAGGTGCCTCAGAAATCGATGCCATTAACATAGATTGCGGAGAAGAAGGAGAAGAAGAGGGAGATGATGGAGACGGAGACATTGGTGGAGATGAAGGTGGAGAGGCTGGGGATGAACCAGTAACCGATACGACAGACGATACAGAAGTGGATACTGATGTAGATGTAGACACAGATGTAGATGTGGATGTAGATGTAGATGTGGATGTTGTCGTGGATATCTGTCTATTTTTAACAGGATCCCCTTCTGGGTGCGACTCTAATGCAAATATAGATACCGCTGTTGCATCAAATGGGGGAATTGTTACTCAATTAATGAAGAGCCTTGGTCATTGGATTTTGACAGAAGGACTTAAAGAAGTCACGAAAATGTTTGTTATTCAATTTGCTTTTCAAAGCATAGGAAATATTTTATCTATATGGGAAAAAGATGCCGCTTCAGCTGTATTGCCTACTATTCCTTCCTTTAATACAGGAGTGGGATTATTCGTGAATTTTATGCTGAATGACTCTGTTTCCCTCTCCAATCGATGGCAGACATTCGGCGGATATGTACAATCCTCTGAAGAGGATATTACTACAAAGTCATCAGATGAACAAACCTCTCTTATGCAGACACAAATGCAGTCACAAGAAACTCTGCTATCCTCGATTATATCTACAAAACACACGGTAGCAGATAACGCATTAGACAATTGGAGTTGGACACAAGATGCAGAAAACGAGTTAATTCAACAGATGAGCCAATATACATCAGCATCCAATCAGTATCAAGCCTATTATGTCGTACTTGCTTCCTATCAATATAACCAACAATATTTACCTATTAAGATAGCTTGTTCTTTAGCTATTCGTTATCTGCAAGAGGTAAATCCAACATCATAAAGAATAAATAAAAGAAATCTTATGTCTATAGAAACCGCATTTCCTACAAGAGAACAAAACACCCAAGCCTGGGAAACCCTAGCTGCCTCTATTGTAAGTACAAAAGATCTGATAACTAAAACATCTAGCGCTTCTAGTGAAAAACCTGGTGAATTAATCATCATAGGATCAGGGATAAAAACGGGGAGTTTTACGGAAGAAGATTATTCTCTTATGAAGCAGGCAGATTTTGTATTCTACTGTGTTGCAGATGCAGCAACGGAAATAGACATTAAAATAACACGTCCTGATGCATATGACCTTTATGTTCTCTATGGACAAAAGAAGAGGAGGTATACTACCTACATTCAAATGAGTGAATCTATGCTATACCATGTTCGTCAAGGGAAAAAGGTCCTTGGTATTTTCTATGGGCACCCAGGTATCTTCGTTATGCCTTCCCATAGAGCCATTAAGATTGCGCGTAATGAAGGACACCAAGCACATATGAAGTCGGCAGTTTGTGCTTTAGATTGCCTCTGTTCTGATTTAGGAATAGATCCTTCTCACCCAGGACTACAAACCTATGAAGCTACGCATATGCTTACCAGGGGACAAAAACTAGATACCACAATGCATGTAGTGTTATGGCAAGTGGGATTAATTGGTGAAACAGGATTTCGTTTTCAAGGATTTTCTAATCCTAACTTTTCTGTACTGATTGAATATCTACAAAAACACTATGGATTAGACTATCCTGTAACCCATTACTTTGCTTCTCGTTATTCTTTTGCTTCTTCCACCATGAAAACCTATCGACTCAGCGAAATGCATGATAGGGATATACAGAAAAAAATCACAGGAGCTTCCACATTCTACTTATCTCCCAAAGACACACTAGATTTAGATCAAGAAATGCTTTTAAAATTACACTTAATTAAGCCAGGGCAAAAAGCATTAAATATGGTAAAAAATTTAACCATAGATAGTTATGGATATAAAGAAATGAGAGCATTTGAAGCGTTTCAACAATTTTCTATTCCTGCTGATTATCACCATCAAGAAAACACAGGAGCTGGTCGATTTGTATTGTCCCTGAATAAAGATTTCTCTTTACAAGAGGCTTTTATTCAAAACCCTGAAAAATGCACAGAGTCTATTCCAGGTCTAACCCACCAAGAAGTGAAATATCTCTCTTCCCAGGACACCTCAAAAATACAAATGGCTGCTAAAGGAATTATCCATGATAACTTAGCAAATCAGAAATTTATTAAAGATCTTTTTTCTCAAGAAAATTTGTTGATTTATCTGTTTAAAATGGCTATGGCTGCATCTCATCCGAGTATAGGAGGTACACTCAAGCAATGGGTAATCAGGAATAGAGATCAAACAGAAACAAGGTGTTGTTACCGAGAATTAAAAAATCTCCGATTGCAGTGGATGAGACCTTTATTTGTTCAGTGGGTAAAAGCGAGGGGTTATGACATAGACATCAACTCTTTGCATAGAAGCTTTCAAAGAATCATTTCAAGGTTTCTAAGGCCTTGGACAGGGATCTACATTACTGATGATCATAAAGAAGTAATTACCATTCAAGGTAATGCTAAATATCCTAAAAAAGCAACTATTTGCCTAAATGGCAAAAAAATCAAACTCTTTTCTTTTCAAAAACAGTGTCTGCAATGGCCTATACAACCAGGATTACGCTCTAGAGGTTTTTTAGAATGCGATAGGGATCAAAATGGCAGGGGTCGTTTAACAGGGTATTTTTATCCTGGAGAAACAGAAGAAAGTCGCAAATTTATCTCTGCTACAGAGTTCACTCTAGAAGATCTTCCTTTATACTATCTATTAGGAATATATAAAAAAACGAGCCTCAAAGGAGAAGAGGTCTTAGAAATATCTATAACCAGCTCTAAAACAAGTGCGAGAAATATTACCGTCTCTGTCAATGGATTGCAAATCGAAGGTCCTATACATTACGACAGGCATTTATATATTTTATCTATAGGTGATAAAAAATTCCCCTTAGCTTTCTCAGGAAACACTTATCGATCAGCCTGGATTTCACAAAAAGAGTTACCTGAATATTACTCCAACCATTATACCGTTCGTGCGCAAAACAAAAAGTCCTATGATATAACCGTTGATAAAGAAAACATACGAATCAATAGTACTTCTTTTCCTATTTTTAAAAAGGACCATAGAAGAATTACATGGAACAAAGGAAAAGAAGAATATAGCAGAGGACATCTTACGTTTTTCTTAGACCCTATAACCATGCTCCCCTCATGTTTAGGAAGCATGTACAACTCTATAGGTAAAAAAACTACCTTTTACGGAGCTGTGCCTTCTGATGTTAAAGACCCCTTTCTCAAGAAACATGGATCCATACTGGGATTGCCTAGTAATATAGGAGACATTCTTTTACAGCAATCTCTAGAATCCACTCAGAAAGGAGGGGATTTTCTATACAACAATGTACGTAAGGTAAGCATAGCTTCTCATATTATGCGTGTTGTGTTTTCTCAAATGATGTAAAAAAAGGGAATCATATTACAGCAATTAAATGAAATCAAGGGCTAAATCTTACGCCTATAAAATCTTGCATCATTCTATTCCAATATGTTGTTCTTCTTTTTCTCATTATTGCTTTATTGCTTTATTTTCCCTGAAATTAGCAACAAGGGAATATAATAGGCAAGTTGTTATGAGTTTTTTTATAGGATGTTAGCGAAAAACCCGCTCTAGCCCGTTAATTCTCCGCTCAGGTTCAATTTCCAAACACTCGAAACAAACCTTGATGATAATTTGCAGTTAATTACAAATTTTGGCGAAAAAGAGGAAACTACTACCGTACTACGATGCAGAGTTACCGTACTACGATGCAGAAAAAGGGCCAATTTACCGTACTACGATGCAGAATTACCGTACTACGATGCAGAACTCTCATAGGTAAAAACCAGGCGGTAGATA
>JBAUFS010000093.1:0-8534 GCA_049679255.1 Candidatus Rhabdochlamydia sp. | reverse complement strand
TATATAAATGGAAAAAAGCAACAAGTCACAAATTTAAAAGAGCGACACCGGATTATTCTTCATTGTCTTGGACCTCTTTATCAAAAAATGTATTATTCCGAGTTATGGTGATGAATGTCGGTTAAATGAATTTTTTAAAAACGTTAATTCAGAATCATTAAGACTTAAAATAACTTCATTTTTCTTTTCTTCCTTCGCAATGTTATCCATGAAATCAACAACAGTTTGTTTTTTAGCACCAATAGAATTTTCAAAATTATTTATTTTTATTCCGTGACATACTTCATTAAGGATATTTAATAATGGCCAAAACTCATTTGAGTTTAATTTAATTTGCTTTATGTTCATATTATCTTATCCTTGTTTCGAAATAATTTATTTCGGAATTACATTATCTTCTGATACAAGCAAATCAATTCGTACTTTCAGATCTTTGAAGAGAGGCCTTTCAAGGAAATATGTTTATTTGTATTCTTCTGGAATTCGTTTTAATTGCTCTTCTAAAGACCAATTTGGGGGTTTTTCTTTTGGATATTTCCAAGTAGCTCCATTTTCTAACCATTTTCCTCTAAAAGTTTTAGTAGCTTTTAAAGTGCAATCTCCATATCCAAATTCTACTCCACAACAATCGCATATATCATAAGTAGGGCATTGACCATCTTTACCCCATGGAGGATCGCTTTGGATATTCCCACAAACTCTACACGCTAAATTATTAGGATCATTGAGCATAAAAGTACTCCAAATTTGTTGGGTAACTGTGGATTGAAGGAGCAGGTTTATACATGGTTCGCGGCAATCCATTTTGATTTGTTATTGCAAAAATATTAGAAGATGGGTCATAAAAAACAACGTCTCCATTTGATCGAATTTTTGTGAGAGTACCTACAGGGGAATTGCGGATAAAATCTCTAGTTGCTTCGACATATTGTTTTGAATTTTGTAACGAAGAGAACTCATGACCATGATCTTTCCAGTGTCTATAAGCATTTTGTACAGCAGTTCTTTTCTTTGTTGAGCTCCAAATTGGGTTAGCTTTGATACTCTTATTAATTATCCCCTCAGCTAATTTAGCTACTTGTACAGGAGCCCTTGCTAATCTATTAAAAGCTATCACCCCTTTGACAGCCCCATACCCACCAGCAACCAAAGAACCCATTTCCAGGCCAAGTGTAGTTTTAGAACGAAAAGATTGATAGAAGGCATCTGAAGCATCGATGGATAGCATTCCCATAAAATGGCTTCCCATCGCTGCTAATTGTTGCATTTGGGATTGTTCAACAGCTTCGATCATTGCGGATCTTTCATAAAGGCTCATTTCTAAGTCTGCAGATCCCATGTAGACCGCTGCTGTTTGTAGGTCGTGAAGCGATCCTATTACAAAATCAACAACACCATGACTCATTCCGCTGAGTGCGCTGGTTATACTATTACCTATTTTTATTCTGCTGATTTTTTTATGATTACAGGCAATTCCTATGCAGCCACATCTATTAATATCAGATGTTGGATCTTCGCCCATGCAATGACAAAACCCTTCTCCTCGTACACAATAACCACAGGCACAACCTTGGTTTTCGCTAATATCAGAGGAAAGGCCAAAATAGTCGACATAGGTCATTGGGTTATTGTGTGCGTAGGCGTAAAGGTTAAGTCCGTCGATAGTACCTAAGGGATCAGGGCTGATCCATCTGCCGATTTCTGGATCGTAATAGCGATAGCCGAAATAGATGAGCCCTATTTCTTTATCTATTCTTTTACCGCGGTATCTCCATGGGTTGCCAGTTAAGGAGTCTGAAATTATATCACCTATTCCATTAGTGATTTCTTCTTCTCCATAAGCTGAGTAGCGGTAGCTTTCAACAACCTTGCGACTCTTATGATCAAGAAGGCAGGCAACATTTCCCTGTAGGTCGTAGATAGGAAAATAGATCTTATTTTTCAGTTCGATGGCTATGCAGGGAGCTTCTGCATTGTTTGGGTTGCTTGGAATCTTTAATTCAATGATATCTCCTTTTTCATCTACGCATCCAACTTCTGTGTTGTTTAAGTAGAAGAAACGAAGAATTTTGGGGTCTTTATCTTTTGCCTCGATGCATTTGCTTAGACGCTTACCAGTAAGGTCGTAGGTAAAGGTAATCGTTTGATTAGCATCTTTGATAGACGTAAGTTGATTAAGGGGGTTGCTTTGATAGGCTCGAGTACTTCCCTTTACCGTTTTGGTGGAAATATGGCCATTATAATGGGAAGTATACTTTGAGCCTTCTGCTCCAATGAGTTCATTTAGATCGTTAATTTTGTAAGAGGATTCGTCTTTTTTCAGACGATTGCCGATCGAATCATAAGAATAATTATGCGTAGCATTACCTTTTTCAGAGATAAGCTGAAGCAGGGCATTATATTCATATTCAGATGTAACCTGCTCTTTTCCTAAGGATGTCTCCCGTTTTTTGATATTATCCAGTGGATCATATTCTAAAACTTTATCTTGGAAAAAATCGGTTGATATTCCTACTCTTCTTCCCGCCTTATCCCAGGATTGAATCCTCTTACCGAGATCTTCTGGTAAAATTTCTTCTAGAATGTTTCCCATTTGATCTCTTGAGCTAACCTTGTAAGCATAGATCTGCTTATTATCTTTGTTGAAACGAGATATACTTTTTACCAAGGGGCCTTCATATGTATACTCAACATAGGATTCATCTGGAAATGTAAGGGTTTTTACCTTTCCTTCTTGATTGTAAATGCATCTAACTTGATAGGAACCAAACTCATCGTGAATGGTCTTGGAAACAGGCAAATCATTTCCATCATAAAGATAACAGAGAGAAAGGTCATCTCGGCTCATGCTGGTCAGATTTTTATTGTAATCGTAGGATAGCTTGAAGTTTGTTTCCTTTTTATCTTCTTTATAAAAAGTGATGAATTCTAAATCTCCGCAGTTATCATATTGATAGGTAATAGACTCGCTAGGAAGAGCTTTCTTAGTAAGCTCTGCGTAGGAATTATACTCAAAGCGGATGTTTCTTCTTGTTCTTTCAATCAGGATAGATTGAATCTGGTCTTTTTGATTATGGAAATATTCGATTTCGTAGTTTCGCTCTGGTTCATTTAGAGAGAGTATCCTCGCCTTTTCAAACTGCTTGTTATTACCAGTGTCATAAGAGGTTTCTACATAGCTAAGAAGGTTACCTGATTTATCTCTTTTGTAGATTTGAATCAGTTGGGCATCATTATCGAAGATCTCTTCTATTTTATTGTCCATTGGATCAATTAGAGTGCGCTTGCTCCCTTTCTGACCCCAGCTATTAATATAAGCATCGTCATAAATAATCTGCGTTGCACTTCCTACAGCATTTGTAGTTTTGATAAGGCGTCCAAACCCATCATATTCATATTGCATCAAGAGGCTTTCTTGGTTTTGCGGATAACCTATAAGCTTTGCGAGCTCTCCTGCATCATTATAAAGGAACTTCTTTTTAATAAGCGTGCGTCCTAAAGAGTCTTCTGTTCTTTCTTCAATGACTCTGCCTAAAAGATCGTAATCTTTGATTTCAAGCGTGAAATCCGATTTCCCTGTTTTTATGCTTTGTGTCCTTCCCAGAGAATCGTAGATAAACTCTACTTTTTGATTTTCTTTCTCTAGGGTTGTAAGACGTCCTGCTTTGTCATAGGTATACATTGTTTTTTTTGATTGAGCATCAGTTTCAGATATTTTATGAAAAGTGCTGTATTGACAGGAAGTTTCCTTGAAAGAAGAGCTGCTGTTTCCTCTTTGATAATAGGCAAGCTTGGTTGGGCGCCCCATATAGTCGTACTCAAAGACCTCCAATATGCCATCTCTGCGATAATGATGATGCAGATTACCTCCGTTATCGTATCGGAACACCTCTTTAGTCCCATCGAGATGATTAATTTTAGTAGGTTTGCCTTTCACATTATAGGATTTTGTCAGAGTTATTCCTCTTGATTGGATAGAAATCTGATTGTCAAAAAGATCATACGTATATGTATGAGTAGGCTTTACAGATGAATGCCAGCCACTGCTTGTCTCAGGATAAGTGATTCTAATCGGCCTTCCAAGAGAATCATTTTCATAGAGTGTTTGATTGCCAAATGGATCAATTACCTTGCATGTATAACCTGCTGCATCGTAGGCGATTTGAGTTTTTAAGCGATTTCCCATCCTATCTTTTTCAACAGTAGAAACTAGACGATTTCTTAAGTCATAGCCATACTCCACAGAAATGCCTGTATCAGAATGCGTTTCTGTTGTGAGATTTTGATTTGCATCATAGGAGTAATGGGTTTCATTGCCCATCGGATCTGTTTCAAAGATAAGCAGCCCGTGTGTATAACCTGTATTTATTGTATAGCAAAGGACTTTGTTAGAGTCATAAACTTCTTGAGAGGTGATATTCCCCAATAAGTCAAAGTGATGGATGGTTCTTTTTAAGAGAGATTCCCCATCCAAAGAACTGTATTTTTGCTCGATGACTTCTGGAGCACCAACATGGGGTATTTCCTGTTTTGGAGAAATTTTGGTAATCTTTCTTTCAGTAACACCATGGAAATCTTTAGGATCTGTTTCTTCTCCATCATCAATAACAACTTGGATAAGAGCAGCATCTTCGTTGTAAGTATAAAAAAAACGTTGCTTGATGCCTGATTGATGATCTTCATTTTCTGAGTCTAAAGATCCGTTTGTCAAAGTCAATTTTTTGATGAGCAGATTTGTCCCTTTTTTATACCAGTGTTTGACGCCTGCACCCTTGGCATCTCTTTGAAAAACCCCCTGTGTGTTTTCACCAGAAAAATAGGAATAATATTTACTATGACCATCTTGGTTTAAAACCAATCCATTTTTATCAATATCAAGGGCTATAGCTCCAGAGCCTGCTACATCTGCATATTCGCGCTCTTCAACGATATTTCCTTTAGTGTCATAGATAAAGTACTTGTGGTAGAGAACGTTTCCTTTTTTGTCGGCTACAGATGTAGAAATCAGATTCCCTGCATCGCTTTTTTCTCCCCATGATTTCTTGTGAATTCGATAAGGAAAACTATCAAGGGCCTGTTTAATTGCTATTAGCTGTAGGTCTTTATTAAAGAGATAAATTGCTGTATGAGCCCCATTCCTACTGACTTCAGTGCAATTTTCTTTATAGGTAAATCTAGTCTTAAAAGTTTCTTTTGAGCTGCTTGGGGTGATTACAGAGCTGACTTTTCGTTTTGATTTCCCCGAGTAATAGCTCAAATAATACTCCACTTGCACAAAGCGTCCTTCAGGCAAAGTTTTTTTTACAAGAAGAGCATAGTTGTCTACGATTTCATATTGATAATGCAAATCAGGCTTATTAGACCTAGCAACAGATGTTAGAAGTTGAATCCCAGTTGCATCCTTCTGAAATTGATATTCTGCAGTTTGTCCATCGCTTGTCTGTATGTGGACTCCATTTTCATATTGAAGCTTAATCCAAGCCAAATCTTTTTTTTCGGCTGCGTTAGTCTCTTTGATAAGAACAAGCTGATTGTTTTCATCAAATTCATAAAAGATCTTATTACCGCTTGGTAGGATTTCATGCGTGATACAGTAGAAGTTTTCTGTGGGGCTTTTGACATAAAAACGTTTACCTTCTGTGCAAAGAAGAAGCTCGAAGCTATCGGTTTGCGGATCGTAATAGAGCTTATTATTTTTCAAGTTAGTCCAAGCGCCTACATTCCCTCTTGCAGTATTGGCAATCCCGGCGCTTTCTATTTCTGCATCGATCTCAAATAGAGAGCGTTTTGTGGGATTAGTAATGTTCCTCCAGCCCACATAGGTTAAAATGCTTCCATTGGAGTTGCCTACGTAGACAAAGGTACGCTCAAACGTCCCTTCTGCAGAAGAGTAAGTTTTGCCTTTAGGATCTTTTTGCATTGTTAGGAAGCATTGAGGGTTGAACCGCCAGCCGCCAAATGTTGCGACTTGGAAAGTATCTCTACTGCTATAGAATCTAGAAAGAATCAAAGAATCAGGTGCTGTAACTACAAGATCAACCTCTATCTCTGTATAATCACCATGAATGGTGCTGACATTCTCAACTAAACTTGTAGGATCGCCTTCTCTTGATCCGAGATATACTGAAGTTTGAGCAGCATTTGCATGCTGGAAACAGAACAGACAAGCTATAAAGCTAAGTATCAATCGTATTATCATTTTAGCTCTTTAGTTAGCGTAAGATACACCATTTGAAGCGCTACATGATATGCAGATAAATATTTTTTTTACGAATAGAATTTTTTGTAAATTCTGTTAAATGCAAAAAGCTAGGTATTGCATTCTTAAAAAATTTGACAGAGCAGAAAATTTATTGAAAACTATTATTCCCACCTGAGTTATGTAAGTTTAGCTCTGCATGTAATTTTTGTAAGCGATCGACCTGTAAAGCCAAGGCAGACTGAAGTTCTTTTTTCTCTGATAAAAGAGATCTATGTTCTGATAAAAGAGATTGCAGATCAGAACGTATTTTTTGTAATTCACTAGAAACTACAGAGAGTTCTTGACGTGTCTCTTGTAGGCGGGTGTTCTCCAAACTATATTCTGCTTGCAACCCGGATAACTGAGTAGATACTTGAGATGCTTTAATTTGTAAATTGGTATAGCTTTTAAGAACATCTGCTAATTGATTATGACTACAAGAGATTTGTTGATGAAGGTGATTTAGTTCTTTGATTTTTTGTAGAGTCGTATCGTTATTTTGTAAGGATACTAGTTGTTCGATGATTCTCTTTCCTCCTTCTAATTGATCAGCTTGCTCTGTGGATGTTTTAGAAACTAACTCCATTAAGTGCTTAGCTACTGTTTGTTGTTTTTCCATAGTTACAGAAAAAGTACTGAATTTTTTCGCTGTCTCTTGCATTTCTGTTGTAGTGGGTTTTAGATCTACAAGGTTGATACGTAAATCTTCAACAGAACCAAGCAGATCTGTGCTGGTTTGACTTAAACAATTTGCATGAATAGAGAGCTTTGTCACTTCTGTTTTTAGATTTTCATTTTCAGTTCTTTGCTCTGTAACTAAAGAGTGTAACTCTTGATTATGAGCAGAAAATTCCTGATTTTGTTTCTCTAGGTCTTCGACACATTCCCTCATTTTTTTTAGGCTCTCATAATGGCGTATGAATAAAGCTCCCAAACTACACACGCCAGAGAGAGCTGCAAATGCACTGCAAATAAAAACCGTTTGTGTAAAAAAAGTAATAACAGCACAACAAACCGAAATAACAAGACCTGCCAGCATGGTTTTTTCTTTCCAATCAGCTGTTTGCGTTATGTTCAAGATTCTTTGGTTAATAGGAGAGAAGATATAATTTGTAGCCGCTTGAATAGATGAAATAAGCATTTTTTTAGCTCCTTGTGATAAGATAAAGAAGGATCTGCTAGAGATCAAAACAAAACATCTTATAAAATTTTTTAAATCAGTTATTAAATTTTAAAATTGATTCTTTGTCAATAAAATGATCTAAGGTAAAAAGGATGTAAGGAGATTAAATGCGAGAAGAGATTACAGAAGAGCAGTTTGCTATAGAGACACTAGAGCGATATTCAGGATGTGAAGTTGCAAAATTTCAATCAAATCTACTGTTAACCAATTTTCCTAGATATGTAGAGTATTTTGCAAAAAGTAGATCTGTGCCCGTTATCGAAGGATCGATGTTTAAAGTAGCGCATTGCCCAGCGGAGGATATCAGCATTTTAGATTTTAAAATTGGTTCACCCGCTGCTGCATTAGTGGTGGATTTATGTTCCTTTTTGCCGATTAAGGCAAGTTTGCTTTTAGGGATGTGTGGAGGGTTAAGAAGGCGTTATCAAATAGGAGACTATCTGGTTCCAGTAGCAAGCATCCGAGGCGAAGGAACGTCTGATTTCTATTTTCCCTCCGATGTGCCTGCTTTGTCTAATTTTTTGATGCAAAAAGCGGTAACCGACGTATTGGAATTGCAAAAAGCGGTTTATCATATAGGCATTACCTATACGACAAATATGCGCTTTTGGGAGTTCAATGAAGAATTTAAAAACTTGCTCAAAGCCACAAAAGCACAAGCCATTGAAATGGAGTGTGCCACATTATTTTCAGCAAGCTATAAGCGCAAGTTTACATTAGGAGCGCTTCTACTCGTTTCTGATCTGCCGCTAGCTAACTTTGGAGTAAAGACCAAAAAAAGCTCAGAGTCTGTTTATCAGCGCTATATGGCCGATCACGTTGAAAAAGGAATAGATATCATTAAACGCTCTAGAGAGATGCAAGAACAACGCATTAAAGGAGCCTATCATCGCAATATTGGAATGGGAGTTCCTAAAAGTCACTCGCGTTAAAAAAAGCAATCCACAACTGCTTTAAGTTGCTTGTGGATTGCTAGATAGCTTTCAGGGCGATTTAACTAAAATTTTTTGACACCTCTCTGCAGAAAATAATTGCCAAAACTCCCTTTAAGTATCCAGAGCCAAAAGTTGCTGCTCGTCTCACAGCAGCAAGTCCTCTATTTGGATCAGC
>JBAUFS010000092.1:0-49599 GCA_049679255.1 Candidatus Rhabdochlamydia sp. | reverse complement strand
CCTTCTTCTTACCTGTGTGTTATTTTCTCTCCACTCAACTACACTTCATACCAAATCAATAGGTAAAGCTTACAAATTTTTCATAGAAAGCCTCTTTTCTCATAGAGCGCTTATGTTAAACTGGCGTAAGGATAGTACTGCTGAAGGTAAAAAAACAGCATTATTTATCGGGCGTACCCATAATGAGGAAATGCCTCACAAAGAAGGTTATGTTTGGTTTTCTTTGAATGTCAGAAATCCTAAACCAACAGAAAAAACAAAGATAAGATGGGGATTTCATCTTCAAATAAACTTTGAAGATGAAGAACGCTTATCAAAAATAGAAAACCTTTTTGATGAAGTAGTAGTAGATGTAGAAACTTATAAGTTTTTTGACAGATGTAAAGATGATCCACTTTTAGTGGATAAAAGTAATTATAAGTTTTCTAAAGGATTACGTGATGTACCCATACAATTCTATCATGAGGAGACAGCAAAAAAATTAATAAGTCTTCTTAAGCCAGGTGGCGAAGAAAGGCTTATTTGCGATTTTGCTCCTAGAAAAGATTCTCTGAGGAATGAAGAGCTTAAAGAGCTTATAAGATCATCACTGCCGCCAGATCATCCGCATCTTGATAAGATGGTCGATGGCATTCTACAGAATAGGCATGTGCTAAAGCGCGGTAGCACACAGAAAGAACTGATCTTAAATGCAGAGGCTTGGTACGGCCATCTAGAAAAATTAGAAATAATGGGAATGCTTAAAGATCTCTTTGAAAAAGTGGATCATGCCCCTGGGCCTCTTCCTTACCCCATCTATTGCTATGGCGGAATCCATGCCTATACTGGACCATCTACACATTTTATTGCTCAAGGGATCATAAAACAAATGCAAGAAGGGATGCAGGACAATGTGATCGAGAAAAGACCCTCTTTAAGAGAAGACCTGGAAAAAAAGAGTGTTATTAGCGCTTTTGTAAAAACGATATGGGCAATCCATTATACAATGGCTGAAGTAGATATCTTATCTCAGCGATCGGGAAATTCCGGCTTATCTTTAGCTTTTTTGGAAAACATAGAAACAGAAATGCTAGGGTTACGAAGAAAAATTAGTGCTACACAAGATATACAGAGACTGCTACAAGAAGAGCCAGAAATTATCGAGATTCTAAAATACAGCCTGGAGATGCTAGATACTATACAAGAAAAATATGACATTATGAAGAATGAGATCTCTAGAAAAGCCCAAGTAGATTGGTCTAATTTTGATAGTAAGAAAGCAATAGCTGTACAACATAGACTCGATGCATCTAAAGAAATAGAAGGGTTCTATACTCAATTGCATTAGACTTCACTTGGTTTGTAACAAGTTTAAATAAATTGAGTCTAGGGCTACTATTAAGCAGCCCTAAAACCTAAGCACCAGGGGATCTTTTATTCTCACTGCGATTTTTTTGAATATAATCTACTACATCTTTAATAATGTGTAATTTTTCTGCTTCTTCTTGTGGAATTTCAAATCCAAAACGCTCTTCAAATGCCATAATTAGCTCTGTAAGATCTAAAGAGTCTGTGCTAAGATCTTCTGAATCCGATCAGAGAGCTTATACTATCCCGTTTAAGAAGTAATCTTTCTCTTCTTTGTGTTACAATTATGGCATATAATAAGATCAATCTTACTTATATCTATTTACAATTAATGATCATTAATATTATAATTAATGTTTTAAAATCCATTAAAAAAATTTAATTTGAGCATAAAAAATGAGCACATTAACATCAGGTTTATCTTTAAATCCTTCTATTTCTGTAGATAATGTTAAAAGAAATACTTTAATACCAAAAGAACCTTTAGGCAGAGGTTTTGTACCTGTAATGCCGAAGATTTTCCACCATTATACAGATGCCTGGTATAAAGGGTATCGATGGCAAACTGGACATCCTATACGTCAAAAAGCTCTGGATAAGTTTTCATATAACCGCTTTCTTGCTTATCTTATTGCTCGCTTGGATGGAACAGTATGTACTGTGTCTGCCTATAATATTTTTTCCATTTTTGTCGAATATAGCAAGAGAAGTCAGGATAATGATTTTATTAAAGGTATAGGTACATGCAAATATGAAGAAAAAGGATTAGAAAAATTCAAAGAACTAATAAATAGCATTCTGGGTCTTAAAGGGCAAAAAGGAATGGCTTGTTTATGTTCCATCGGTAATTCCTTTAGAGCGCTGCATGAATTTGTAATAGAGCTTACCCCTGCAGGAAAATTATATATTTATCAGTCTTATCAAGGGCAATACTCATTGGAAAAATGTTTTAAAAAACAGAAAGCATTAGACCCAAGTGAATTATTTGATAAACTAGAAATTCTTATTTCGGAAGAGAAAGAGCCTACTCCTGAAAGAGTAGAAGCTTATCGAACTTTATTTCATGCTACCGATACATTTCAAAAGTTAGATTTCTTTTTTATCCCATTAGAATACGCTATAGAATCAATTCCATTGGCTCCTATCTCTCAAACCTTTGCACAACGCATGGGAAATATTTGGCTGCGATTTATTGCAAACATACAAGGTATGCTAAGCAATCTTGCTACAAGAATTCAGAGACTATAAGAAGCATTAAATTCCCATGAATTTAATCAAGAACAAACTCAAGTCTAGGGCTACTGTTAAGCAGCCCTAGAATTTTAAGCAGGAGGGTTCTTGCTACGATTCTTTTGAATATAATCCACTACATCTTTAATAATGTGTAGTTTTTCTGCTTCTTCTTGTGGAATTTCAAACCCAAAACGCTCTTCAAATGCCATAATTAGCTCTGTAAGATCTAAAGAGTCGGTACTAAGATCTTCTGAAAAAGATTTTTCTAAGGAAACTGTAGAGGGATCGACTTGCAATTGTTCAATAACAATATCAAGCACTTCTCTTTCAAGAGCTTCTTGTTCAACAGATTTCTCGGGGGCTGACATAAGATATCCTTTAGTTAAGTTATATTTATCAAAATCATCACATCACCATTCCGCCATCTACAGTCAGTATTTGGCCTGTGATGTAGTTAGAAAGATGACTTGCCAGAAAAACAACTGCATTTGCAATATCTTCAGGTTTACCCATGGTTTTCATAGGGATTTGACTTAAGATATGCTCTCTTTGCGCATCTGTTAATTTATCTGTCATACGCGTCTGAATAAACCCAGGCGCTATGCAATTGACGCGAATATTACGAGAGGCAACTTCTTTTGCTAGCACTTTTGAAGCACCTTCAACACCTGCCTTAGATGCCACATAATTAAACTGACCTGGATTGCCTGTTGAAGCTACAACAGAGGAAATATTAATGATATTTCCACTACGAGCTTTTACCATATGAGGAACAACAGAACGACATAAATTAAAAAGCGATTTGAGATTTACTGCAATGACTCGATCAAAATCCTCTTCGCTCATCCTAATCAATAGGCCATCGCGAGTAATGCCCGCATTATTGACCAAAATATCGATCGATTTCCAAGAGAGCATCAAATCTTTAACCGCATTGTCAACTTCTAATTTATTAGAAACATCTACAAGAAAGGATTCTATTCTTTGCTGTTGATTAATCTTAGCTGCTTGCAACTCTTCTACAACACGGGTTGCATGCTCTTTATTTGTTCCTAAAATGGCTACGTTTGCTCCCTGCTGCAGAAATACTAAAGCAATAGCTTTACCAATACCGGCGGTACCTCCTGTAATCAAAGCATTTTTATTTGCTAAGAGCGGCATAAAGACTCCCATTGACGCACTAATCCATCTAAGTCAGCTACTTTTTCTATATATAAAGTAGGAGCTTGTACCCCAATTCTTTTATTCATTCCACTTAATGTTTTACCAGGTCCTATTTCGAGATAAGCTTGCACACCAAAATCTTGCATAGCTAAAATGGATTGCTGCCAACGAACAGGACTTGTTACTTGTTCTAATAAATACTGCTTAATCATAGCAACAGAATCAACTATTTCGCCAGGAACATTCATAGTAAAACAAATTTTACTTTCATAAATAGTAGCATTTTCAATCTTACAAAGAAGCTTTTCCTTAGCAGATTGCATTAGGCCACTGTGAAAAGCCCCAGCAACTTCTAAGTCAATGATGCGTTTAGCCCCTTTTTGCTTGAGGTATTCAGCTGCTATTGCGATGTTTTTAATCCTACCTGCAATAACGATTTGACCTGGACAGTTAATATTAGCAATCCAAACAGGGCCGCTTTTAGAGCTTATTTCTTGCAGAGCTTCAGCAACCAGATCCTCAGTAAGCCCTAATACAACTTGCATAGTCCCTTTAGTCTCTCTACAAGCTTCATGCATAGCCTCAGCACGCACTTGTACCAATTTTAAACAATCGCTAAAGCTGATTTTTTCAGAGGCGACTAAAGCTGTATATTCCCCTAAGCTCAAGCCTCCGCAAATGGCTGGCTTAAAAAGAGGAATTTGTGTCTGCAAAGTGCGCAGAATAGCCATACTTACGAGATAAATAGCAATTTGGCTATTTTTAGTAAGGGTTAAAATTTCTGGTGAACCTTCAAAAATAACGGAAGAAAAATTTTGCTGTAAAATTTCATCTGCTTCTTGAAACACTTCTTTAGCTATAGGGAAAGCATCGTAAAAGTCCTTTCCCATTCCTGTATATTGTGTTCCTTGACCTGGAAAGATAAACGCCCATTTATGCATTTTTTCTTCCATAGGTTAAAATAGTAGCTCCCCAGGTAAGCCCTGCACCAAATGCTACTAGCAAGATGTTATCCCCTTCTTCTACATCTTTTTCTTTTAAGAGCTCATCTAAAGCAATTCCTACAGAAGAAGCAGATGTATTTCCATATTTATGCAACGTCAAAAAAACACGCTCCATCGGCACATCAAAACGTTTTGCAATGGCTTCAATAATACGCATATTTGCTTGATGAGGAATCAGCCATTTGATCTGCTCTTTTTTTAAAGAGGCTCTTTCCAAGCAGCGACTAGCCGCCATTTCCATTCTGCGCACCGCATGTTTAAACAATTCTTTTCCTTCCATTTGCAGATAGTGTTGGCTTGCTTGAACAGTCTCTATAGAAGCTGGTTTTTTTGATCCTCCAGCTGGTATAATCAATAGTTCAGCTAATCTTCCATCAGCCCCTAAACAAATATCTGAAATGAATAATCCTTTTCCTTCTGCTGCAACAATACAGGCTGCTGCACCATCTCCAAAAAGAACACAAGTAGCTCGATCTTGATAATTAACAATAGAAGAGAGCTTTTCAGAAGCCACAACTAAAATAGATCGATACATTCCCGACTCAATATAAGCCTTAGCTTGAGATAAAGCGTAAATATATCCAGTGCAAGCAGCCTGCAAGTCTACTGCTGCTGCATTAAAAGCACCTAAACGAGCTTGAATTAAGCACGCTGTGCTAGGAAAGGGGTAATCCGGTGTTAAAGTAGCAAATAGAATAAGCTCGATTTCTTCTACATCAATACCTGCTTTCTCAATGGCTTTCTTAGCTGCCTGAAACCCCATTTCAGAAGTGGGCTCATCTGCTGCTGCTAGCCTTCTTTCCTTCATTCCTGTGCGAGAGACGATCCATTCATCTGAAGTATCGACCATTTTTTCCAGATCGCTATTCGACAATATTTTTTTAGGAAGATAGGAACCAGTAGAAATAATACGCGCTTTTTGAACCATAAACCAAAATAAAATTTACATATTTTAACACTCTATCGAAAAAGTTTATCTCAGTCTGTTAAAAAATGGAAGTGTTTTGTTTTTTTGTCTTTCCTAAGCCCTTTATCATTTAAAATTTCCATTGCACGTCTATGCAAATTCTATTATCGTATTGTAAATTAACCCAAAAAACCAAAAAAATGCTTAAATACCCTAAGCACCTTCAACAGTTAATTCATTTATTTAAAAAATTTCCAGGCGTAGGCAATAGGACTGCTGAGAGATTTGCTTTTCAAGTATTTAATTGGCCTTTAGAAGATGTGCTACATTTTTCCACCACTCTTTCTGAATTAAACCAAAAGATTGCCTTTTGCCCTGAATGCTCTTGCTTAGCAGAAGAAAACTACTGTCACTTTTGCCATTTGCCCAATCGCAACACGTCTCAGCTTTGTTTAATTGCCTCTGTAAAAGACGCTTACGCTCTAGAAGAAATGGGGATGTATCAAGGGTTATATCATGTATTAGGATCATTGCTTTCCCCCATTGAAGGGAAAAATGTAGATTGCTTGCCAATGGAAAAGATTAAGCAAAGAGTAAAAAGTCACTCTATTAAAGAAGTAATTATAGCCCTAGATTCTACCTTAGAAGGAGAAGCTACCGCTTTATACATAAAAGAACAGCTAGCAAGCGATGTGCACATTTCGCGTTTAGCTTTTGGATTACCTATAGGAAGCTGTTTAGATTTTGTCGATGGAGGCACTCTTGCAAGATCTTTTACAGGAAGACACTCTTTTTAAAAAAATCAATAAAAGTTAGTAGTTTGCAAAAATTTCAGCAATTTTCTTATAATCAATCCATTTGTATCGCTCTTAGAATAAAACACGCTATCGGATGAAATATCAAATGATCAAACAGCTTGCTACATATCTCTCTTTAATCGCATTCACTAGCCTCTCATCCTTGTCGTTAGCTTTTACCTCTTCTTCAACAGTGATGTTTGAAGAATGTCGTATCGCTGACATTGATTTACAAGTAGAGGACTTGAGCACAAACGCCTCTTTTAATCCCCAAATTGTGCTTTCTAAGCTCAAAAGCAAAGTGGGGAATATTTTTTCTCAAGCAGATTTTGACGCAGACTTGAAAACACTTGTTGCAGAGTATGATCGCGTAGAACCTTCCATACAGGTTCGGGACCAACAGGTATATATCACATTAAAAATGTGGCCAAGACCTAAAGTTCGCTCTATTACATGGAATGGGAACAAAAAAATTAAAACCACAGCTCTGCAAAAAGAATTAGGACTTAAGCCTAATACTGTTTTCAATCGACAATCCTTCAACAAGTCTTTTAATAAAGTTAAAGAGTACTACGTTAAGAAAGGTTATTTTGAATCACAGCTGCAATACATAACTGTGCCGCATCCAAAAACAAATGAAGTATCCATTAATATTGAAATTCACGAAGGGCGTTCAGGTCGAATTGAAGATATAATCTTTCAAGGGTTTACAAAAGAAGAAATAAGCGAATTGTTGGGGATGATCTATACAAAAAAATATAACCTACTCAGCTGGCTAACAGGTAAAGGAACCTATCATGAGGAAGGATTAGAACAAGATCGTCTAACCATTGTCAATTACCTTCAAAATTTAGGATATGCGGATGCAAAGGTTGATATACAAATTCATGAATCTGAAATAGAAGGGAAAATTATTCTGGTTATTTCTACAGAAAAAGGCCCTGTTTTTCATTTTAATACTATTCAATTTGAAGGTAATGAATTGTTTTCTAACGAAGAGATTGAAAAACTTTTTCTTATCCATGAAGGTGATGTGTACTCGCCTGAAAAACTACGAAAAACCTTGCAAGCCATTAAAGATCTATATGGGCGTAAAGGATATTTAGAAGCAAGTGTTCAAGCTGAAGCTCAACCCTGCGTAGCTGATACAGCTTTTAATCTCTCTTTTCATATTGATGAAGGAAAGCAATATCGCATTGGCATGATTCGGATATATGGGAACGCGGCTACACAAACCCATGTCATCTTGCGCGAATCACTTCTCATACCAGGCGAAACTTTTGATACAGCAAAGCTGCAAGCAACAGAAGATAGACTACAAAATGTGGGCTATTTTGAAAGTGTAAATGTATACGCAGTTCGCACAGAAGATGAAGAGCAATTTGGTGAAAACTACCGAGATATTTACATTGAGGTTAAGGAAACCAAAACCGGCCACGCTAGCTTATTTGTAGGATTTAGTAGTGCAGAAAGCATTTTTGGCGGATTGGATTTTTCTGAAGCAAACTTTAATATTAAAGGCTTTGCAAGGCTTTTCTCAGAAGGCCCTGCAGCGCTCAGAGGAGGAGGTGAATATGCCCATCTTCGTCTAAGTTTTGGAAAAAAACAACAAGCCTATACGCTCTCTTGGTTGAATCCTTATTTTTTCGATAGTTTATGGAGAGTAGGTTTCGACGTATTTAATACCTATAGCGAATTAACTTCCAAAAAGTATGATATTCAAAAACTAGGTTTTGATTTACACGCTTCTTATCCCCTTAACAATTTCTGGACCTTTGGAATGAAATATCGCTTCAATAACTCCAGAACGCATATAACACAAAGCGCTACTCCTTTAGAAAGAGAGCAAGCGAATCAACAAGGGATTGTATCAGGATTTGGACCATCTCTTACTTTTGATTCTACCGACAACCCTTTTAAACCACATAAAGGATTTCGCTCACGCTTGGAAACAGAATTTGCTGGTTTAGGAGGAGATTTTTATTTTTGGCGTTTTGCTTATTTAAACAGCTACTATATACCTCTTTGGAAATGTGGAACTTTTAAATCTCGTTTTGATTTTAATTTTATTGAACCTGTTGGCAGAACAAGTCAACCCACACAAATTCCTTTAGGAGAGCGTTTCTTTATTGGAGGGATTAACTCTGTGCGTGGCTATCGAGACTTTGATTTAGGAGATCATTTTTCTAATGGAGACCCAACTGGTGGTATTTCCTCTACTGTATTATCTCTTGAATATTTACATCAAATCCTTCCCTTTGTAGATGGATTTATTTTTGTAGATGCAGGAAGTATTGGATTAAAACGTTGGTATATTAAAGACTTTAAATTTAGTGCCGGCTTTGGAGCACGTATTGAAATAGCAAACAGAGTTCCTATTACTTTAGGAATGGGTTTCCCAATCAACCCTTCAGGACGCAGTGAAGTGCGTAGATTTTTCTTTTCTATGGGTGGACAATTTTAACAAGGAGTATATCTTATGAAGAATCCATTTATTTCGACCGTATTGTTTTTTACAGTCCTTAGCACGTCTTTAATGGCTACTGAATATAAAGTAGTAAACACTAGAGACTGTTTTATGAACTCTAAGTTAGGCAAACAAGAGCAAGAATCCTTCGAAAGTCTTAAAAATCAAAAAGCAGCTTTAATGGAAGAAAAAAGCAAAGAACTCGAAGAAGTTGTTAAAAAGTTAAGCGATCCAACCATTCTAGATAGTATGAGCCCGGAAGCAGAACAGCGTACAAAAGATGATTATGCCAGATTGAGTCAAGAGTTAAAGGGTATGTACGAAGAATGCCAGCAAATTCTCTATCAAAAAGAGATGCAGATTGGTCAAAAGCTACAAAGCAATATTGATAAAGCTCTAGAGGAAATGAATAAAGAAGATGGTTGTATTATTTTAAAAAGCGATGCATGCCACTATTACCCTAAAGAATTAGATATAACCAACACAGTGGTTAAAAAATTAGATGAAAAATTCGATCAAATAGCACAAACACAAAAAAAAACTCCTAATGAATCAAAGCACGAAGTGGTAAAATAGTTCATTTGTGTATAAAGGATTAAAAACAGAAGGAGCTGGGCATTTATCCATCTAGATAAATGCCTATAAATCATATGAAAAAATTTACTCTACAAGAAATTGCTGCGCTTACAGAATCAACTTTAGTAGGCAACTCAAATCATCTCATTAATAATGTTGACTCACTAGAAAATGCAGGTTCTGAAGACGCCTCCTTTTTAGCTAACCCTCGTTATCGCACATCAGTGAGCCAGTCTAAAGCAGGAGTAATCTGTATAGAAAGCACTTTTCCTGTAGAAGAAGGGAAAAATTTTCTTCTATCCGATAACCCTTCCATTACCTTCCAAAAGATTATAAAAATTCTCTTATCCCCCCAAAACGACTCTGGTTTTAAGGGAATCCATCCTAGTGCAATTATTCACGAGAGTGCAGAAATTGGTCAAAATGTACAAATAGGCCCCTCTGTTGTAATTGATAAAAACACAAAAATTGGTAACGGTTGCGTCATTTATCCTTTCACTTTTATTGGTCCTAATAGCTGTCTTGGAGAAGAGTGTACCATCCATTCCCATGTAACTATTCGAGAAAAAACCATCCTTGGCAATCGTGTCATTCTACAACCAGGGGTTGTCATTGGTTCTTGTGGTTTTGGATATACGACAGATCAAAATGGTCAACATTCTAAATTAGAGCAACTCGGCTCTGTTATCATTGAAGATGATGTAGAAATAGGTGCAAATACCACAATTGATCGAGCTCGTTTTAAAGTAACCAGAATCGGTAAAGGAACAAAAATTGATAACCTCGTTCAGATCGCCCACAATGTGAACCTTGGATCTCACAATATCGTTGTATCTCAAACAGGAATTGCAGGCTCTGTAAAAACAGGTAAAAACGTCATGTTTGGTGGGCAAGTAGGCGTTGTAGGTCATGTGGAAATTGCCAGTAATGTCATGATTGCCACCCGTGGTGGAGTTAGCAAATCTATTGATAAACCCGGTAAATATGGAGGCAGCCCTGTCATACCTCTTCCCAAGTATAATAGAGAACAAGCACGGGTTAGAAACATACCCAAATACTTAGCGCAAATTGAAGAGCTAAAAAAAAGAGTAGAAGAACTAGAGAAAGTAGCTTTAGAAAGCTCTTAACTCCTCCTGAAATTACTTTTAGTCTATAATTTTGTAAGCTTAAAAAACGTATTATGATAATTTCATTTGATAACCTCCACAGACAGTGTATTAATCAGGAAAATCTAAGAACAATTCGTTCAAAAAATAGCACTGTATCATATATTCTTAATATAGAAAATTTCTGCACGGAACAAATAACTAAATATGGTCAAAAAGCCTTATTACGTAGTGAAGTACCTTTTGAACGTTGGTATTTTCATTACGAATCTGCATCCTCTACTAAAGGATTAAACCATCTCTTATCTAGAATATGGGCTCTTGCTTATACGATTGAAAGTACAGTAAAATATTTCACAACAATCCCTTCTCTTTATTATTACAATTACCGTATTTCTCATACTCCCCCTGCTGATAATTTTTATTATCTTCAAAAATATGACAAATTAAAATATGCAGCACCTACCTAAGGGAAAAGTTCTCTTCTTAGCTTATTAGCTATTATATCCCCAGAAATAGCAAAGAATATCTTTAAATCTCAGAGTACTCCTAAAACCCTGCAGAAGCGAGTATCAGAATGTTGGGGTAGTGTGTATGAAGGTAAATTAGTATTACGCAATATAATTAATACATATTAACTTTTTATATACTTAATTTATCAAAAATTTTAACTTTCACCCTGATTTTTTAAAACTATTTGCATTTTTAAATATGAATAGTTAACTTAAAATATATTTTATATTGTTTTTTATAATAAATTTGTGTAAAATACTCTTTTTAAGTTTTTCAAAAGGAGGGAATACTTATGGGATTTATACAAAATGTTATTGATACAACAGTTAATTATGTAGTTGATACTTCTGAAAAAGCAGCTCTGCGCGGTGAAGTGGCTTTTGAACGCTGGTATTACTACTATCAACCTGAAACTGCTACCAAAGAGCTAGGCCAGCTCTCATCTAGAGTATGGGCTCTTGCCTATACCATTGAAAGTGCGGTAAAAGCTATTATTGTAGCACTCTCTATTCTAGCTTATGCATATATGGAGAATGAACCAGAAATAGAAAGAAGATGCGAAGTATTAAAAGCACAAGGAAGCAGTTTACTCTATAGCGCATGCGCTGTTCTTGTTCCAGAAATAGCACGAGATGAATTTAAAAAAGTTAATACTATAAAAGAAAAAGCTAGAAGAGCAGATTCATTAATTTCAAATTATACATCATATCGTGGTGATATAACATTAAAAATGCTTATCAACACTCATTAAGTCTTTTTTAGTATTGCACTTAAATTCTGTATTTTGCCATAGCTTAAATTAAATAGACAAAGTTATGGCAAAATGATCGAATATTTCTTTAAAACAGCAAAAGACGAATCTTTTATTCGGATTACTTCTGTTAAAGATGGATGCTGGATTCATTTGGAAGAAGCATTAGCTGCTGATTTGGATCAGGTAGGCCAATTAATTGGCTTAGAATATAGCGATCTTCAAGATAGCCTTGATCGTTATGAAATTCCTCGTATTGATCATATTAAAAATAATGTACTGATTTTTTCTCGTTGTCCTGTTGAATTAGACAATGCTGTTGGTTTATATACAGAAACTCTAACCATGATTGTCACTCCATGCTATTTTATCACCATTAGCCCTCAAAAAAATGGTATTTTAAGGGGTTTTTTGAACAAACCAAATACATTTGCTACAACACAACGCTCTAAATTAGTTATTCATTTATGCATGCGGGTGATTCAAGAATTCACGATGCAGATCAGAAAGGTGCGTTATTACGTCTTAATGCAGGAAAAGGAAATCATAAGTGTAGATAGCGATGATATCACTATTTTAACTCGCCAGGAAGAAATTCTGAATCAATACCTCTCTAGTCTAGAGCCGATGGAGTTGGTACTGAAAGAACTTCCATCTGGAAAATACATTCCCCTGCAAGATAAAGACCAAGCTCTTTTAGAAGATGTATTCCATTCTTTAAAACAATCAGAAACCATTTGTGAGATTGCTTTAAAAAGTATTAGAAGCTTAAGAGATTCTTATCAGATCATTTTCACAAATAATTTACACAAAACAATTAAGTTACTAACAGCATTAACTATTATCTTTAACATCCCCACTATTGTAAGCAGTGTTTACGGGATGAACATAGCCCTGCCTTTTGCAGATAACATGCATGCTTTTGCCATTATTTTATCTTTAATTTTTGGATTTAGTGTACTTTTTCTATGGTTCTTTAAGCGTAAAATGTGGTTATAGAAGAAGCATAGATGGCGCTTCTAAATACTTTTGGAGAGTTTTTAAAAACTTAGCCGCATCCACTCCATCTAATACTCGATGATCAACGGATAATTGAAGTTTTAATGTCTTTCCTATTACTATTTTCTGATCTACTACAATAGGTTTTTCTTCAACTGCTCCTACAGCTAGGATAGCTGCTTGCGGTGGATTGATGATCGCTACAAATTCTGAAATGCCGTACATTCCCAAATTAGAAATGGTAAATGAGCCGCCTTCATATTCTTTCGGCTTTAGCTTATTTGTCTGTGCTTTTACAGCTAATGATTTTACCTCTTTAGAAAGCTCTTGTAGATTTTTATAATCGGCTAAGCGAACAATTGGTGTAATTAACCCATCAGGTATACTCACAGCTATTGCTATATCAATGGTTTTAAAACGCATGATTGTACGAGATTTGGGATTAAACCCAGAATTTACCTGAGGATGCTCTCTTAAGGCTAAAGCGGTAGCGCGCAGAATGAAATCATTAAAAGATAGCTTAATGCCTAAAGAAATGAGTTCTTCTCTTAGAGAGACGATTTTATCCATTTGCACTTCTTGTGCGCAATAAAAGTGAGGAATGAAGCTTTTTGCATCTTGTAGACGTTGAGCAATCACTTTACGCATGGGGGATAAAGTCTCTTCTTCAAACTCTCCAACAGCTCTTTTAGGAAGCTCTTGTTGTTTCATAGTAGCACTTGGTGATGCAAAAACAAGATCTCGACTCATAATTCTACCTTTTGGACCTGAACCTTTAACAAGATTTAAATTCAATCCTTGTTTTTTTGCAACCTTGCGGGCTAAAGGAGATGCCTTTATTCTAGTTGCAGGCTCTAATGAAGACTTTTCTACATTTGAATCTGGCTGTTTTTTATGTTCTTGAGCTGATTCTGGTGTAAGAGAAATTCCTTCTGGCTGATATCCTTCTATGCTTTCATTTTCTTGTTCGGTGAAAATGGCGATTGCTTGATTTACTTGTGCCGACTGACCTTCTTGAACCAAAATCTTGCGCAACCACCCTCCATCTAAAGCAGCATGCTCTACTGTAGATTTATCTGTTGCTATTTCGATAAAAGCATCCCCTTCTTTGACATAGGTGCCTTCTTTCCTAAGCCACTTTACAATATTTCCTTCTTCCATTGTGGGAGATAATTTTGGCATGGTTACAGTAAATGGCATAGACACTCCTTTAAGCTAAAACTTTTTGCACCGCTTCGATGATTTGCTCTTTAGTGGGCATAGTCTGCTTTTCCAATACCTTAGAATAAGGCATAGGGGTTTCTTTTTGTGCAACCCTTACAAGAGGAGCATCAAGGTCATCAAAACAATGCTCTATAATCTGAAATCCCACTTCTGCTGAAATTCCTCCAAATATATGCCCTTCCTCTACAAGAACACAGAAATGGGTTTTACGTACAGAAATTGCAATGGTATCGATATCAAGGGGCTTAATGGTTCTCAAATCGATGAGTTCTACTTGAATTCCTTGGGTCTGCATCTCTTTTGCAGCTTCCTCACAAAGCAAAACCATCCGACTATGTGATATTAATGTGACATGATTCCCCTCTCTAACAATATGCGCTTTTCCAATCGGCACTAGGTATTCTTCTGTTGGAATTTCCATTTTATCCCCATAGGAAAGCTCATTTTCTAAGAAGAGCACGGGATTATTCTGACGAATAGCTGATTTTAAAAGACCTTTTGCATCATAAGGATTACTAGGAGCAATCACAATCAATCCAGGAAAATTAGCATATAGAGCTTCTACGCAATGCGAATGCTGCGAAGAAACCTGTGCTGCTGCTCCATTAGGGCCTCGAAAAACAATGGGCACGGAAAACCTACTGCCTGACATATAATACATTTTGATGGCATTAGATATGATTTGATCAAAAGCTACAAAAGAGAAATTAAAACTCATAAATTCAACCACAGGTTTTAATCCTGTCATTGCGGCTCCAATAGCAAGTCCTGAGAAACCAAGCTCTGCAATAGGGGTATCTATTACTCGATCAGGACCCCATTTTTCTAACATCCCCTTAGTAACTTTATAAGCCCCATTATATTCTGCTACTTCCTCCCCTATGATAAAAACACGTGAGTCTTTCTGCATCTCTTCATCAAGAGCTTGCCGTAGTGCTTCTCTCATTTCCGTTAGTTGAGTGCTCATGTGTTACTCTCTTCTGATGGAGCAAATACATCTTGCTCTAGCGTTGCTGGATCGGGCCAGGGACTTTGATCCGCATATTTTAAAGCCTCTATTGCAATTTCTTTCTGTTTTTGATTAAGAGCTTGATATTCGCTCTCTGAGATCATATTTGCTTTTTGCATGGCTTGCATTAGCAACAAGATAGGGTCTTTTTGCATGTTATTTTTTAGTTCATCTTTACTGCGATACAAAGCCGGATCTGAAATGGAATGCCCTTTAAATCTTTCAGTAATCACCTCAATTAAAACAGGGCGAGATGTTTTTTTGACCTCTTCAAATGCTGCAGAAAAACCTGCATAACAGTTAAAAAAATCCATGCCATCTAAAGTATACCCTTTCATGTTAAAACTCGGTGCCTTTGTCTCTGCAATGGGTTCTAAACAAAGAGCTCTTGCTACATGAGTCCCCATACCCCAATGATTATTTTCAATCACATATATACAAGGAAGATCCCACAAAGAGGCTAAGTTCAACGATTCATGAAAAGAGCCTTGAGCTACTGCTCCTTCTCCCAAAAAACATACAGAAACTTGCTTGGATTCTTTTAAAGCATTTTTTTGTTTATATTTAATGCTAAAAGCAGCACCTGTTGAAATAGGGATTTGTCCTCCTACAATTCCAAATCCTCCTAAAAGCTGCTCTGTAAAAAAATGCATTGAACCACCTCGTCCTTTTGCATTACCATTACTACGACCTAATAACTCTGCCATTAGTTCGTTGGGAGTAGCTCCTAATAATAAGGCCAAGGCGTGACAACGATAAGAAGTGGCCCACCACTGATCTTTCCCCATTGCAAAAACAGCCGCTGTTTGAACCGCTTCTTGGCCAATATAAGAATGAAAGAAACCACCAATTTTACCTTGTAGGTAAGCTCCTTCAGCTCGTGTTTCAAAATTGCGTATCAATAGCATTTGCTCAAGTACAAAAAGAAGCTTGTCCTTACCAAGCAGGGCAATCTCTTTTTCCAAATTACTTGAAAAAAATTTGTACGTAACTACAGTTTGCTTTTTCATAGTCGATTTTTTTTCATTAAAACTTAAACTAGCGCAATTAAAATAAATAAATCAATCACATTGAAGGAAAAGGAGGGAATCCACCTTTATTTGGCACAATAGTGGGATTGTTGGTTACTGGTACTGTACGCAAATCCTCATCATCTCGCATTTGGTAACAACCAGAAAGGCAAATAATTCCAAAAAGCACACTTAATAAACGCATGGCTATAACTCCTAATTTATTGACAATCAGGATACTATATATGAGAAAAATTGAAAAGATAAGAATCTAATCATTCTTGTTTTTATGATAAAATGATAGATCAATTTAATTTTGTAATCTATAATCCGTTAAAAACAGAGGGTTTATGAAAAAATTAAGGCCTATTTACTATGATACAGAAACAACTGGCGTTAAATCTGCTAAAGATCGAATCATTGAAATTGCAGCTTATGACCCGCTAGAAGACCGCTCCTTTGTAGAGTTAATCAATCCAGAATGCCCTATTCCAAAAGAAGCCAGCGCTATCCATCATATTACTGATGAAATGGTAAAAGATGCTCCTAGCTTTAAAATCATTGCAGAAAAATTTACACAATTTTGCCCAGAAAATACCGTATTAATTGCTCATAATAATGATGCCTTTGATCAATTGTTTTTAGAAGCGGAATTTAAACGAGCAGAAGTTCCTCTTCCTTTTTTTCAATATATCGATACCCTTAAATGGGCGCGCAAATATCGCAATGACCTCCCCAGACACTCTCTACAGTTTTTAAGAGAAACCTACGGTTTTTCTGCTAATCAAGCACATAGAGCTCTTGATGATGTAACTATACTCCATCAAGTCTTTAGTGTTATGATTGATGATTTACCGATTCAAACGGTATTACAACTTCTTTCTAAACCTCAAGTCATATCTCGCATGCCCTTTGGCAAACATCAAGGAAAGCCTCTAGAAGAGGTCCCTCGTAATTATGTCACATGGCTAGCATCTAGCGGAGCTTTTGATAAATCGGAAAATAAAGAGTTAAAACAAAGTTTTGAAAAATTAGGAGTTTTAACTCCAATTTTTACAAGCACTTAATTTATTTCTCTCTCAAGTAAAACATTCTTTAAAAAAATCTATAAAATATGTAAAAAACAAACTATAGATTTTAAAGTAAATTTTGAGAGGAAACATGAAGTATATTTATGAGTTAATAGGAACTTTTTTCTTAGTTCTTACTGTTGGTTTGACAGTGCTTAATCCAGACAGCGCTGGTCTTTTAGCTCCCTTGGCTATTGGTTCTGTTCTTGCTGTTATGGTCTTTGCTGGAGCCCATGTATCAGGCGGTCACTATAACCCAGCCATCTCTTTATCTGTATATGTGCGCGGAAAACTATCGGTAAAAGATTTAGGTGCCTATTGGTTAGTACAAATCATTGGAGCTATCATAGCTGCATGGATCGTTATGTATTTAAAAGGTACTTCTCAAGCATTTCCTATGCACTTTGACGTATGGAAGGCTTTTTTAGCAGAATTCATTTTCACCTTTGCACTTTGCTACGTTGTCTTAAATACCGCTTATTCAAAAGCCACAAAAGGCAACTCCTATTATGGCTTTGCTATTGGCTTTACAGTTCTTGCAGGAGCCTACGCTGTTGGACCCATCTCAGGTGGTGCATTTAACCCCGCTGTTGCTCTAGGGATCACCCTGCTAGACATGAGTTTCTGGGCAAATTTTTGGGTGTTTTTATTCGCTAATCTAATCGGCGGAATATGCGCTGCTCTTGTATTTAAAGCAGCACACTCTGAAAAATAATGTTTTCTAGAGTTTTTTATTTAAGAGCAGGCTTTACAAGCCTGCCCATTTTACTATTTATACGTCACAGCTCTGAACACAAACACAGGAGAAAGTTCTTATCACAACTCGACGCGCTTCCTCACAACCTCTTGCATAGGGTGAACATGTATTTAATCGAAATGCCTCGCACTTGAGACATTGACTAACACATTTAGAGCAACGGTAGTCTAATTTCATTTCTTTATTGCTACAGTTCTGTGGATTTGGATTGTTTTCCTTGGTAGGACATACTGATCGATGAAAATCACTGTTAATGCTAACTCTAATTGTCATATCTTTTCTAGCTCCATTATAAAAATCATTATTCGATAGATATTCCCTTGAATTTTCCCATTCGCGTTTCATAGGGTGCTTTTAATCTCTGTTAAGAGAAAAAATTTCTAGCCCAAAACTATAATCTTCACAGGATTTTTACTCAAAAATAAAATTTTAATTTATTCGAAGGAAAAGTTAAGATAGCGATTCTTCCGGAGTTTTTTCTAGATTATAATGAACCTCCCACATTCTTCGAAATTCAGGACAGTTCTCTAGTAACTGCTCTTTGGTTCCTTCAGCAATTTTAGCTCCATGGGAAAGATAAATAATCTTATCTGCATGTTCAATCGTAGAAAGGCGGTGTGCAATGATGATCTGGGTAATTTCCCCTTTTAAACTGATAATTGCGTCTTTAATGTGCATTTCGCTAATGGAATCGAGCGAAGATGTTGCTTCATCGAGAATGAGAATAGGTGCTTTTTTAACAAGAGCTCTTGCAATAGCTAGACGCTGTTGCTGCCCTCCAGAGAGGTTTTGTCCTGATTCTGCAAGTATTGTCTCATATTGATTAGGCAAGCGTACTATAAACTCTTCAGCATGCGCTTTTTTAGCTGCTTCTTCGGTTTCTTGGTTAGTAAAGGGGCGCCCAAAAGCAATATTAGCACTAATTGTATCACAAAATAAAAAAGGTTTTTGAGAAACAAAAGCAATATGCTCACGTAAGGATTTTTGAGTATAGGTTTTTAAAGGCCTTCCATCGATACGAATCTCTCCTTGCTGAATATCGTAAAGACGAGGCATCAATTGTACAATTGTTGATTTACCAGCTCCTGTGGGACCAATAATAGCAACTGTTTCCCCCTTACGGACGGTAAAAGAGAGATCTTTTAAAATCCAATCTCCTTGATAGCGAAACCATACCTTATCGAATTCTATCGAATCAAAAAATCCAGTAATTTCAGTTGCATCTGGATGATCTTGAATATCGGGCTTAATGTCTAGAACTTCAAACATCCTTTCAGCTGCTACAATACCACGCTGGATATTTCCATTTTCATCAGCAAACTTTTTAACAGGTTCGTATACAAGCTGAAGCATGCCACAAAATACGATCAGCTGCGATAAACTCATTCCAATTGTATAAAGACCAAATAAAACAACACAAGCTAAACACAAGGTAGTAATTGCATGTAAAATAGGACGAGTCAAAAGACCATATTTAGCTGTTTTACTTTCTAAAACAGCCATACGCTCATTTTGCTGCTTATATTTTTTTAAAGAAAACCCTTCCATAGAAAAAATCTTAACCGTTTGTATACCAGCTAAAAATTCAATCAATATATTGGCAAAACTCTCCTGATTTTTTTGTAGCTGGCGAGAAACCCTCTTAACCCTACGAGCTAAAAATACAATGGGAATAATAATTAAGGGCACTCCAAAAAAGATAACAAGAGATAAGCGCCAGGAAAGATAAAAGCACATGGACAAACAAGTAACAATGGTAAAGGGCGTTTGCAGGTAATTCGTTAACCAAGAATTAATGGAAGTAGCTATTTGCCCTGCATCACCAACAACACGAGCAGAAAGACTTCCAATATTATGTTGTTGATAAAAACTCATCGGCAAGGACTGAATATGCTCAAAGTACTGCTGCCGTAAATCCCTGCTGACGCGAATGGCAAGTAATTGTGTGGTATAACGGCTTGCAAAAAGCCAAATCGCTTTAAAGATCGCAACAGCAACCAAGACTAGAATCAAAGCTTTAATGTTATGAGAAAGACGCAGTTTTTGTTTCACTTTAGCAAGCATCCAACTTAATGGATTACCTTCGTTTTTTTGTGCAATAAAAGAAGTTGCTTGTTGTTTTGTGATATGCCCTGTGCGATCTTTATCAATTAGATCCCATTTCCCTTGCACTTGTTCCAAAGAGACTACATCTCGGCTGTTTTCTTTAGAAAATAAAGTAAAAAAGTCTGCTCCATTATTGGATAACACGCCTAGAGCAAACATCTCCATTTGACTAGAAATTGTTAGACAAAGCAGGGTAAAGAAAGTAATGATAAATAAATATAAATGACGACGGCTTCTTAAAGCAGCATCTAAAAGTAATTTCATGGTAATTCCTTAAATCTAAGGATTACTCTTGAGGTAACCCCGTATCTTCAACCAAGAATTTACCAATTTGTCGATATTTTTGATAGCGTTGTTCAACAAGAACATCGGGATCTATACGTGTTAGCCTATTATATTGCTCAAGAACATATCTTTTAACTTGAGCATAGATAAAAGATGGATCGTGATGAGCACCACCTAAAGGCTCTTCAATTTTTGCATCTACAATCTTGAATTTCAGTAAATCTTCTACATGCATTCTTAGGGCTTTAGCTGCGGTTTCATTTTGATTGGTATCTTTCCAAAGAATAGAAGAACCTGCTTCTGGAGAAATTACGGAATAATAAGAATGCTCTAACATCCCTATTACATCTGCTACTCCGATCCCAAGAGCCCCACCAGAACATCCCTCCCCTATTAAAATAGCAATAATCGGAGTAGGAAGACGGCTCATCTCAAAAAGATTCTGCGCAATAGCCCATCCTTGACCTCTTTCTTCTGCAGCAAGACCTGGATAAGCCCCTGGGGTATCGATCAAACATAAGATAGGCAGATGAAATTTAGCTGCAAGACGCATATATCTTAAAGCTTTACGGTATCCTTCCGGATGAGGCATTCCAAAATTGCGATGCAAGCGACTTTCTGTATCATGACCCTTTTCCTGTGCAATCACCACAAAATTCACACCGTCTATCTTTGCTAACCCGCATATGATTGCAGGATCATCTCCAAATGCCCTGTCTCCATGTAATTCAATAAATTTTTCCGTTAGATTACGAATATAGTCATTTGCCTTAGGCCTTTTAGGATGACGACTAATGGTAACTCTTTCCCAGGGAGTTAGCTGAGAGCATATATTTTTCTTTAGTTTTTCTAACTTTGTTTCCAAATTCTCTATTTCATCTTTTGTCCACAAAGTACTATCTTTTTTATTCTGCTCTTTTAATTGAGAGATTGTCTTTTCGTATTCTACAATCTGTTTTTCATGGGCTAACATAATATTTTCCTTTTTTTAACGCGAAGGTGCTGCTACTTCTATACCAGGCAGGGCAGCTTCTTTAAAATCTTTTACAATTTCAATAAATGTTGGTTTGGTAGTCACAATTAAAAAAAGCTCCTCTATATCTTTTGAGGCTAATCGAATGCACCCATTACTGTTATAACCTCCAATACATGTTGAATCCTCTACAAGCTGTCCGTTAGAATCAGTAACCCAGGGGGAACCTTGTAATCCATAGCCTTTAGCAGGTTCCGAAGCTCGTTCTATTTCTTGTTCAAAAGGGATCCAATGAGTGCCAAATACTGTAATCATTTCTACTGTTTTATTCTGGTAAATCCCTTTGCTTTCTAATTGATAAGTAGCAACCCGCTTTCCCAAAAGATACTTACCAAGAGGCGTTAAACTACCAGAGGGTTTGCTTGTATCCAATCTTCCTAAACCAATGGAATATGTTTTTAATAATACCCTCTCATTAGTTCCTACATCAAAGTAATAAAAACCCATCTTACAACGAGAAATATCTACAAGTAGATAAAATTCAACCTTTTTATCTCTGCGAAATACATTAAAGCGGTTTCCTTCTACTATCCTTCTTTGTGAAGAATACTCCCCTTTTGCACCTAGGCTACGTAGAATAAAAGAAGAAGAGGTTTGATAGTAGTCAGCGTAATCATTTAACCAAGCAGGCCTACCTGCTAACCAAGAAACAGAGCTGCTATAAGAAATCGTCTCGACAATCGGAAATTGAGAAGCTGGATTTTTAGAAAAGAGCTGATAAATCCGATCTATACAAGGTAAATCTCCATTTAGTGAAAGCGGCTTAGTGCTTTTTACTTCTGTTTTTTGTTGCACAACCACAGGAGGAGTCGGTTTTTTCTCTATTTGGCTGGTTACTTTTTCATCACGAGCTCTACTTTTTTTGATCACAGCTGTAATTGCTATCATAGAAAATAAAGCAATTGAACCAATCAGTAGAATTCTTCCAATAGCCAAATGTAGCCTCTCCTCATTTAAGGATTAGATGATAAGGGTTAAATTCATAATATATTTAATTTTAAACGAAATATCGATTAATCCTAATCAAGATAATAAGGATTATAAACTATTTCAGATTAAATTAGAATAAAATAATGAATAGAAAATACCCCGTTATATAGAGATAAAAAGTTGCATTTCAACTATTTAACAACAAGAAATGCAACTTGATTTGAGTTAACTAATCGGCACATTTTTATATACAGATTGGTGTTCTGTGGCTGTGGTTAGTTTTCTTTTCTTTTCCATTAGCTTACGCATCTTCTTGCCCGGGGTAAATTTTACTGCCAATCTAGCAGGAATGATAATAGGAACAGCTGCATTTTTAGGGTTACGACCTATTTTCTGCTTCCGCTCCACTACTTCAAAAACCCCAAAATCGCGCAATTCCAGGCGATTTCCTTCAGAGAGATAATCCGTTGTTTTATCTAAAAATGATTGAATCACATTACGTACATCATTAGGATGCAGTCCTCGATGCCTAGAAATCATCTGAATCAACTTTTTTTTAGTAATTGTTGCCATAAACCTTGCTCTCCTTGTTTCTAAATATAAGCATTTTCAAAATACCTCTTTTTTTTCTTATCTCAAAAGAAAAAGAGGTATTTATCTATTTACATTCACTAGGCTCATTGTTGTATCGTCTTGATTTTCAATCAAGTTGTTTTTTATAAAAAAAAATCGACATCTCTTAACAAAGAGAGTGGAAAACGTAGTTTGTCTTTAAACTATTTTTTAATAGAAACTAATATTTTTTTTCTTTTACCAGAACCGAAGACTAAAAACCGATCTTCAATTGCCATTCCTGGTTCAATTAAAAAATTGATATCATGAATTTTTTGATTATTGAGGTATGCGCCATTATTACTAATAAGTCTTGCTGCTTCACTTTTACTAGAAACAAGACCTATTTTCACAGAAACATCTATATATTTTTGACCAATTAACTCAGACTGTTTTACATATTCAATGGGCATATCATTAGCTGAAATTTCTTTTAATACATCAAATTCTAAAATTGCTTTACCGCCAGGAGCTAAGCACTGCGTAACCTTTTGAGCAATTTGCAACCCTGCATTCCCATGAATTAAACGCGTCATCTCTTCTGCTAAACGCTTTTGCGCCGTATTGGGAACATACTCTGAACTTTTTATGGCTTGCTCGTATTCTGCAATCTCTTCTAACTCCATAAAAGTAAGCATGCGCATTAAACGAATAACTTCTGCATCTTGAATTCGATAGAAGTACTGATAAAATTGATAAGCAGAACATTTATCTTTAGAAAGCCAAATAGTTCCCTGTTCTGTTTTACCAAACTTTCTGCCATCATTGCGGGTAAGCATAGGAAAGGTATATCCAAATACCTGTGTGCTTATTTTTTTGCGTACAAAGTCGATACCAGCTGTAATATTACCCCATTGATCACTACCACCTAACTGCACCTGTACGTTATGATCGGTATACAAACGATAAAAATCATAAGCTTGCAGTAATTGATAACTAAATTCCGTAAAACTTATTCCCTCTTCAGAAGCAAGACGGGTTTTTACACTGTCTTTAGCTAGCATAACCCCTAAGCGAAAATACTTTCCTACATCTCGTAAAAAATCAATAGATGCATATTCTTTGAACCATTGATCATTATTAAGAATAAGAGGACGCGTAGAAGGGTTTGAAAAATCCAACACCTGCTCAAAATGCTTAGTGATAGAGTTCACATTAGTGGCAATTGTTTGGCTATCAAGTAAGGGGCGCTCTGTGCTTTTACCTGAAGGATCTCCAATTCGTGCAGTAGCTCCTCCTAAAACAACAACAGGAATATGGCCAAATTTTTGAAACCAACGTAAAACGACAATACCAACTAAATTACCAATATGTAAACTATCAGCTGTTGGATCAAATCCTAAGTAGACTTTAGTAGGTTTTTGGAGAAGATTTGCTAGCTCATCACTAGTGGTAGCTTCTAACAAATCGCGCTTTTGCAAATGCTCTATAATCATGGATGGATCTTGTAATGAAATATAAGCCTCTATCTTAAATTAAGAGGGATTTTCCATCAACTTTTACATGTTATTTAAGAGCGATCTTTATTGTAGATCACTTGCATATCTTGCTTTAATTTTTCTACTAGAATACCAACTCGCTGACTAAATTCCGCAGCATTACGGTTTTCATCAAATAAAGATATGCTTTTCTCTTTTAGCACAACTCTTTGAGAGGCGTGTCTTTCAATCCATCTATGAATTTCAATTAACTTCTTTTTAAGAGCAGGAGCTGTGACTTTTTGATCAAAAGATTCTAGATGTTTTTTTAATTTTTCTCTTACTTTTTTTGTTTTTAAACTTTCTTCCGCAATTTCTTTTTCGTGTCCGGGTTTCATCCAAAACTCCTATCTATTATCTTAAAAACTAAGCCAATGTTCGCATAATAAAGTAAAATAGATATAAAATCAAATTTTTACTTAACACTATCTAAAATGGATTAAAAAGATTGATAAAATCGGTAGGAATATCAAAATGTTTAGTTGTGATTTGTTTTAAAGATTGTACACCCACTTTTTCTGTAGAAAAATGGCCTAAGGCAAAAAAATGAATCCCATTTTCATAGGCTAAATCCCAGATTGGTTCATCAAAACTACCTGTAACAAAACAATCCATCCCTTCTTGAATCGCTTGTTCTATCATCCAATGAGCTCCTCCAGACACAATGGCAACAGAAGATATGAGTTTCTTACCCCCTAGTGCCGCATGTGCTACATGCTCATAATACGCTTCTAGTTTTGTTTGAAAACCCTCTGCTAGAATGGGCTTAATTTGAGCCTTTACTCCAATTTTATTTGTACCTAGTGATCCAAATGCTTTTAAGTTTATCAAACCTAAATCACGAGCTGCTTTCCAATTATTACCAACTGTCTGGTGTGCATCTAATGGCAAATGATAAGCCAGCAAAGAAATTTCATTTTCTAATAAAAGCTGAAACTTTTGTTTTTTAGGACCCAAAAGAACACAAGAAGTTTTATCCCAAAAAATCCCATGGTGTACAATAAGAGCATCTGCTTTTAAGGCTATGGCCTGTTTAATAGTTGCTAGACTAGCTGATACAGCAAATGCAACACGAGAGATCATCTTTTTACCCTCTACCTGCAGACCATTTGGGCACACATCTGAAAACAACTCAGGTTGCAAAAGCTGATTGAGGTATTGTAATAAATCTTGTAAGGTAATCATTAGCGATAATAATTAAATACATGATTAGTTTATGTCTAGAGAAGAAATAAAAAAAAAGGTTGGTTACAAAGCCGCTGAACTAATTGAAAATAATATGCTAGTTGGACTAGGAACGGGTTCTACTGCTTTTTATTTCATAGAAAGATTGATCCAACGCTCTCAGCAAGGATTAAAAGTAGAAGTTGTGGCTAGCTCTCAACAATCTTTTACACAAGCTAAACAAGGAGGGCTTAACCTTCTAGATATCGACAGACTATCCTCTCTTGATTTAACTGTAGATGGAGCAGACCAAATCGATTCTCAAAAGCGTATGATTAAAGGAGCTGGTGGAGCGCATGTAAGAGAAAAAATTATGGCAAGTATGAGTCGAGAAATGCTTGTAATTATAGATGAGAGTAAAATGGTAAAAGAGTTAGGAAAAACCAAAGTCCCTGTTGAGATCCTCCCCTTTGCAGCAACAGCTACTATTCACCATATGGAACAAGCGGGCCATAAAGGTCTTTTACGTACGAATGCCGATCAATCTTTGTATATTACAGACAATCAAAATTATCTTTTTGATATTTATTTCCCTACATTCATTTCTTCTCCAGAGCAAGAACATCAAAAATTGATCCAAATTCCAGGAGTTATAGATACGGGTTTCTTTTTTAATTTAGCTAAACGAATAATTATTGGATTTTTCGATGGACAAATTGTAATTAAACAATAAATAGTCAAATTAAAGAAGGAAAGTATGGATTCCGAGTTAATTCCCATTACTTTTAATAAAATCATGCAGTCGCGCTCTTATACCGTGATTATCCTTGGCACGGAAGAAAAGCGTTTTGCTATCTATACAGATCCCCAAGTGGGAAATAACATTCAAATGCATCTAACAGAGAAAAAAAAACCACGTCCTTTTACCCACGATCTCATCCATGCTATTTTTTCTGGTTTTGATATTCGCACTGCACAGATTGTGATCCATGATGTAGAAGATACCATCTACTTTGCGCGTTTATATTTGGAACAAAAAATCGGGGAAAAAACAACGATTTTAGAAATTGATGCTAGACCTAGCGACTGTATCACTCTTTCTCTTTTAAATAATATTCCCGTCTTTTGCAGAAAAGAAGTTCTCGAAAAAGCTATCCCTGTTGAGGAATAAGCTATCAGAAACTTGATTTAGAATATATTCTGCGATTAATTGCACTCCAAATGCTGTTACACCTTCTTCAGGAGCATCCACTTTCCATGCCGTACCTGAGATATCAATATGAGCCCAATGAATCTGAGGATCAACAAAAGCGCGAAGAAACTCAGCTGCTGCTGAACTAGCTCCATAGCGCAGAACTCCGCTATTCTTTAAATCTGCAATTTTTGAATGCATTTGGTTAGCATAATACTCTCCTAGAGGAAGTCTCCACAGTTTCTCACCAGTAGCATTACCAGCTTGAATCAATTTTTTAGCCAAAATGGCATCATTACAAAAAAGCCCAGCATATTCACTTCCTAAAGCACCAAACGTCTCTAAAGTTAAGGTGCCTAAATCAATGAGCACTTTAGGTAAAAAATATTTTTGTACATAAGCAATTCCATCTGCAAGAGCTAGCCTGCCTTCGCAATCAGTATCAATAATTTCTATGCTTTTACCTCCTAAAGAAGAAATCACATCTCCAGGTTTCAGAGCATTACCATCCGGCATATTTTCAGCCAACACGATTACTCCAACAACATGAACTGCTGCATTTAACCTAGATAATACATCCATAACACCTATAACAGCACCAGATCCTGCCTTATCCCACTTCATCTCAACAAGATGAGAATTTTTAAGATTAATCCCACCCGAGTCATAACAAATACCTTTACCAACTAAAGCAATAGGAGAATCCTTAGAGCCTCTATATTCCATAATCACCATTTTTGGAGTATTTGGGCTCCCTTTTCCAACAGCTAAAAGAGCATCGGCGTTTATCCTTTTTAGTTGTTCTTCATCCAAAACCTCTACAATAACTCCCTGTCTTTCAAGCAAGCGACATCTATTAGCTACTCGCATGGGCGTCATAAGATTCGCTGGCGCTGCAATCATCTCTTTGGCAAAGAAAATACTTTGAAGAAGATGTTGGTATTTTTGAAAACGAGCTTCTGCTTGTTTTGGATGAGCACAAAGAAATACAAGAGTCTCTGCAAGTGGGTTTTTTTTCAGCAGTTCAAAGGCCAGCTTTTCTGATGGAATATTATCAGAAGCTATAGCCACTCTGCTATCAATAGCAAAAGATGACAAATCATCTTTTTCATCAACAAAAACTAATCTAGGAATAGGGTATTCTCCATTGGTCGTTATCCATAAGGGAAGAGAGAATCTCTGCAGATTATAAGAAATACTTCTTTTAAGTTTTTGATCAATCTCTTCCTGGAGTTGTTTATGACACAAAATCAATGTATCAACTTCAATTTTATCTAGGGAGTCAATAAACAGAACTTTTTTCATCCTCACACCTTTTTATGAGAAATTGTATGACTAATCCTCCTGCAAGTACAAGAAGGGCAACTAATCCAAACCCAGCACCATAGATCTGCAGCGAAAAACCATGATCTTCTATAGCTACCATCTTGCTTAAGGCCCCGCTTAATTGAAACGCAAGAGAAAAAGCAATAGGTAGCATCCCCATAACCATACCTGGACGCCCTCCCTTTCCCGCTACTTCAGATGCATAACTAAATATCAAAGGACCAATCATGAGCTCTGCAAGAGAAATAATGGTAACTATTCCCATTATCCCAAAAATTGAGCAATCAAGCTTCAAGAGACAGAAAATAGCAAGCATTCCAAAAGATCCCCCCGTTAAAATAAAAGGAGTCATTATTTGTGAATGTCTTCTTGCAACAAGAGTTCCAAATAACAAAATTACAACAGGGTTGATCATTGTGATCAATGAACTTGGTATCATCCATCCAAATAGCGTTCGAGACACTTCTCTTTCAGCAAAGAGAAGCAAAGAAGAACAGATTTGGTCTTCAACAGCAAAAAATAAAACAAGCCCACTTAAATATATTAAAAGCCTATAAACCTGTTCTCTTGGGTATTTATTATCCTTTACTAGTTGAATAGAAAAAAATAGCAAGATTGCAGCTGTAATCCAGGGTAAAAATAAGAAAACCACTTTTTCAAACCATATGCCCAAAGTCCCTATTACAAGTATGAAGCATCCTAAAATAGTAGCTATAGCCATCTGCTCTTTTTTTTTGGGCGCCTCTTTCAAGTTTTGCAGCAAACCTTTATACATAAAAAGCAAGAGGTTACCTATAACCATACCACTAGAAGCAATTACAAAGGCCCATCGGAAACCATACTGAGTAGCTATAAAGCTACAAATAATCGTTGAAACCAAAGCCCCTAAATTTTGCATCATATAAAATATGGTAAATCCTTTTTTACGCCTCGAATCATTCTCTGTATAAACTAATCCCAGAAGAGCTGTGATATTGCTTGAAAAAAGACTACTTCCAGCAATGATAAACCCCATGGCCCAAAAAAGACTTATTTCAAAAAACAAAGCAAAATAACCGATTACTAATAACCAACCTCCCATAAACACAGATTTTTTAAGTCCTAAATATCGATCTGCAATAATTCCACCGAAAATACCGCCAAGTTCTACAAGACCACAGAAAACAGCATTGACTCCAAAGGCGCGTGTATCGGAATAATACAAATGGTTAACCATGTAGAGCACTAAAAGAATACGGACTCCAAAATGACTAAAAAATTTCCACATCTGCACCAACGAGAGCAGGGTTAAAATTTTGGAATCGATGGCTCTCATAAGTTATCCTTTTTTATGTCCTTGTTTTAAACCCAATTCTTTTTGCAAACTATTAAGATAAACATGATCCATAGTAAAAAAATTTTCTATTTCAGCACCTTGTGCTAAATAGCTTCTGATTTCTCTAATTGCCTCAGGATTTTTTATGTCATCAATACTTGACCCAGGCTCATAGGGCGATTGCTTGGCAGCTTGAATTAATACCATATTCGTAAATCCATACTCACTTAAACGCTTGATCACTTCCTCTTTTTCCACATGCATTACAGCTTCAAAAACAACAATCAATGTAGCAGGATTTAAGAGGGTAGATTCCTCATTTAAAAGCACTTCGAATTCTTTACCTACCCCTTTAGATTGCAAAAAAATGTAGGCTTGCTTTTTTTCTTTCGTAATACTTTTTAAGCAAATGACCCCTTCTTCTTCTTTTAAACAAGTAAGGACTGCTTTAACTTCATAAAATAAACACCCAAATGCTTTAGGCTCATATTTTTCATCTGGAGAAAATGAACGTCTATAGTCTTTAGAAAGCATAGTAACCATTAACTCTTTCTCTTTATTCTCCAATGAAGTGATTTTCTCAGATGAAGCGTGTATGGCTTCTAATGAAAGAATAGAAAGTTGTTTTTGATTTTCTTCTACAATCTTATTTCGAAATTCAATCTTTAGGCAATGTATGTTTTTGGAAAGCATAGAAAGCTTAGAGACCTCACTTTTTGTCATTATAACCCCATCCTCTTGAATTCTGTAAGGGGTTCTAAGTACCGCTGATAAATAACAATGCAAAAGGTATTGTATTTCTTTGGAAACTTTTAATCCTTCAAACGAGCGCTTGTTCTGTAATTTCTCAAAACTGCTTGTCAAAACGGTCTGAGACAAGCAACTTCTCTGTTCTTTTGCATCGGATTGTTTTTTAATTATAAAGTCTTTAATCTTTGAGATTTCTATTTTAAGAGAGCCAATATTCCTCCGTTAAACCCTTTTTCATCAATTGTCGAAGTTCTAATGCACGCATTTGGCACCCGCCATCACCTGGATTAGCATCAAATTTTTTACAATAACTTTGCTCAAAAGCCTTTATAGCGTTTAAAGCGGTGTTTGCAATAAGTAAAGCAACAGCGCATATCTCTTCCTCGCCTAATTTATCAATCTTCTCTTGCAGCTCTGTCGATAAAAAGGAAGAAATAAGCAAACGCTTTTCTGAAAACACAATAGACATAGATATCCTGAATGTAAAAATTTTAAAAAAATATATTCAAACAACTACAAAACAATTTGTAGACCGATGAATTAAAAAAATAATCTATAAATAAAAAAGGAAAGCTTGGCAGCTTAAGTCAAAAAAAGACCTATCGCCAATAAGAAAAGAAGGAAGATAAGGAAAGATTACTAAAAGCTTCTGCCTGATAACAGGCTAAGTCTGTGTATATTTCTCGTTTCATATTTTTTTAACCATTTAAAACACAAAAAAAATTCCAATGAACTCACAGCATATGATAACAGCATATCATAAAAATATTCAAGAAGAACAAAGCTAATACTTAATATTAAACTTATTACGAGCTAACGTAAGTATTGCCTTTACAGCCTCTTCTGCATCCTCTCCAACAGCTTCTACATTAATCTTAGCTCCTTTATCAGCAGCTAAGATTAAAATACCCAAAAGAGATTTAGCATTTACGATCTCTTGTTGGTATTTTAATGTAACATCTGCTTTAAAGCCTGTAGCACATCTAAGCAATTCCGTTGAAGGACGCGTATGTAAACCTTTTTCATTAACTACAACAAAAAAGTCTTTGTATTTTTTTTTCATTTTAGAATTAAAAAACACTTATTAAAGTGTAAACTTTGTTTTTTCAACAAAAGTTTAAACAGTAGTTGATATAATTTTTTATAGTAAAGCAGCTTTTTATCTATTTCACCTTAAAAGTATTTTTTTTGATCCAATAAATAATGCTGCCGTAAAAAATCATACTTTATATTGAACTATCATACTAGTAAAATTTGTTCAAGGCCCTTCAAGAAATTCTTCCAGTTGGGTTACTAGTTGGTCAAAGGAGCGCATGACGACCTTAACAGACTCTGTAGAGCGCATATCTACACCTGCTTCTTTTAGAAGATCTAAAGGATTTTTACTAGAACCTGCGGATAAAAACTGTAAATATTTTTCCCGAGCAGAAACTCCTTCACCATAAACTTTTTCTGCTAAAGCATGAGCAGCACTAATCCCTGTTGCATATTGGTATACGTAAAAATTATAATAGAAATGAGGAATACGCAAACACTCAACATCTAGTTCTGTATCTAAGCTAAAATCTTTACCGAAATATTCTTCATTTAGCTTCCGATACTGATCCTTTAAGACAGCTGGCGTTAAGACTTGAGAAGAATCTACTTTGTCATGCATGTACAACTCAAATTCTGCAAACATAGTTTGCCGAATTAAAGTAGATCGGATGGTATCTAGCTTTTGGTTGACTAAGAATGCCTTCTGTTCTTTTGTCTGGGCTTGCTTAAACAAATAACGAAAGAGTAGCTCTTCATGAAAGGTAGAAGCTACTTCTGCTACAAAAATACCATATTGAGAATATTGATAAGGTTGGTTTAAACGACTGAAATAGGAATGCATACTATGGCCTACTTCATGAGTTAAGGTCATCATATCATTAAATGTTCCTTGGTAATTCATCAAAATATAGGGCATGCTATCATAACATCCACTTGAATAGGCACCTGAGCGTTTACGTGGCGTTTCATAACGATCTACCCAACGTTCATCCGTTAATCCTCTTTTAACAGCTTCTTGATAATCTGCTCCTAAGGGAGCTAAAGAAGCCACAATCCATTCCACTGCTGTATTATAATCAACATCCATTTCCATATCTTTTACCAGTGGCACAAATAGGTCATAGGCGTGCAGACTTGAAACTTTTAAATATTTTTTACGCAAAGAAATATAGCGATGTAGAGAAGGCAGATGCTCATGCACTGATTGAATCAAAGAAAAATAGACTTGAGGGTCGATCTCATTCACATAAAGAGCAGCCTCTAAACAAGAAGAGTATTTACGCGCTCTTCTTTCAAAGACATGCTTTTGTATTTGACCCTGCAATAGTTCACTAAGCGTGTTTTCGTAAGCTAAAAACCCACGATGTAGCGTTTTAAATGCGTTTTCCCTTAATGTACGATCTTTTTCTTTTAAAAGGGTTAAATACCTACCGTGAGTCAAAGCATGCCTATTCTCTTTACTATCACATATATCTGGAAATTTTAAATCTGCATTATTAAAAGCTCCAAATGCTTGGCTAGAGGTTTCTAGAGATTTGCCCACAAGAGCCATTAATTCCTCTTGCTCTTGGGATAAGGTGTGATTTTTAAGGCGGATGATTTTTTCTAAATACAAACGATAAGAAGCTAGAACAGGATCTGTAACAAAAGCGTCTAATGTTTCTTCCGGTGCTCGCAATAAAGCTGGCTCAATCCACGCTGTTTCTTGACGAAAGGCATATAAAATCGTACTAATACGCGACATAGCTATTTTTGCAGTCTCTTCTGCTACGTCCTCATCATGTCTTAAATGAGCATAGGTATAAAGCTTAGATAGCTGCCTTTCCATCTCCAAACAAGTCTCAATAAGGCCCTTTAATCGCTCTGGATTTTCTTGCCAACTAGATTCAAAAACTGCAATCTCTGGCCAATGAGGGGTCTGTTTTTCTCTTGCAAAAAGCTGCATTTGACTTTCCCAAATTTTCCAGGAGCTATATAACTGTTCCACATCCCAACAATCATTTTTTTGCATTTGCTCCCTTGAATGAAAAGACGGAGTATAAACCTGTTCCATTGTCATGATATAGCACCTTTTAAGAACTTTAATAAAGAGGCCATCATACTCAAAATCTCTTTGATTAGTCAACTCTATCTCTTGCAGAGTTCTTGTGATTAAAATTTTTTATTGATAATTTTTAGCACTATAACAGTAAAAGTGCTAATTTACATTGTCAAAATTCCCTTATTTTTCTACAATGAAGCCTGAAGTTTTTTAACAAATTTACAAAGAGAGATCCCCTCTCTTTTTATTATTTCCTTCAAACCCTTTACTTAAAAGGAGATGAAAATGACAATCGCAACCAAAAAAAAATTTAAACCTTTAGGAGATCGCGTTCTCGTACAGCATACAGAAGAACAAGAAACACTAAGAGGTGGCATTGTGCTCCCCGATACAGCCAAGAAAAAAGGGCAGTTTGCTACAGTTATTTCTGTTGGCACAGGCGCTACTACACCTGAAGGAAAACCAATCCCTATTTTAGTTAAAGAGGGAGATAAGGTTTTAATCGATAAATATGCTGGTCAAGAAGTAACGATTGAAGATGAAGAATTCGTTATTTTACGAGCAAACGAAATTATTGCACTTATCAATTAAGCCAAAAAGGAGTTATCTAATATGGCCAAAAACATGAAATTTAAAGAAGAAGCTAGTCAGAAGATTCTAAAAGGAGTGCGCACACTCGCTTCTGCAGTTAAAGTAACCCTAGGTCCTAAAGGACGAAATGTTGCTATCGAAAAATCTTATGGTGCACCTGTTGTAACAAAAGACGGCGTAACAGTTGCTAAAGAAATCGAGCTAGAAGATAAGCACGAGAATATGGGCGCTCAAATGATTAAAGCAGCAGCTAGTAAAACAGCTGATAAAGCAGGAGATGGAACTACTACTGCTACTGTTCTAGTCGAAGCTATGTATAGTGAAGGTTTACGTCATACTACAGCTGGAGCTAATTCTACAGCAATTAAACGAGGAATTGACAAAGCTACAGAAGCAACTGTTGCAAAGCTTAAGAAGCTCAGTAAGCCTATTAAAGAAAAAATTGAGATTGAGCAAGTGGCAACAATTTCTGCTAATGGAGATGCAGATATTGGAAAAACAATTGCCGATGCAATGGAAAAAGTGGGCAAAGATGGAACTATAACGGTTGAAGAAGGTAAAGGATTAGAAACAACTCTAGATGTTGTAGAAGGAATGAGCCTTGATCGCGGTTATGTATCCCCTTATTTTGCTACAAATCGAGAAACACAGGAATGTATCTTTGAAGATCCTTACATTCTGATCTATGAGAAAAAAATCTCTTCTGTTAAAGAACTTATTCCTATTTTACAAATAGTTGCTGAGACAGGGCGTCCTTTTTTAATCATCGCAGAAGATGTAGAAGGTGAAGCGCTCACAACTCTTGTATACAATCGTATTACTACAGGTCTTAAGGTTTGTGCTATAAAAGCTCCTGGCTTTGGAGATAGACGCAAAGAGATGCTAGCAGATATTGCCATCTTAACCGGTGGTATATTCGTTAGCGAAGAGAAAGGTATTACGCTAGAAAACATGGTATTAGATGAAAAAAAGAAGAAACTAGAAAGCAAAGAAGTAAAACTAGAAAGCAAAGAAGTACTTGCTAAGCTAGGCCAGGTGAAACAAGCAGTTATAGGTAAAGATAGCTGTGTTTTAGTAGAAGCTTCTGGAAATGAAGCAGAAATTGAAAACCGAAAAGAGCTATTGCGTTCTCAAATTGCTGCATCTGATTCTGACTATGATCGCGAAAAGCTGCAAGAGCGTCTGGCTAAGCTTGCAAGCGGTATAGCCATCATCCGTGTAGGAGCTGCTACTGAAGTAGAAATGAAAGAGAAAAAAGACCGTGTAGATGATGCGGTTCATGCAACTCAAGCAGCAAGAGATGGTGGTATTTTACCCGGTGGAGGAGTTGCTTTCATTCGCTGCATCCCAGAATTAGAGCAACTATGCGATAGTTTAACCGATCCTGATGAAGAAGCAGGAGTAAATATTGTAATAAAAGCACTAAGCTCGCCTTTGCGTCAAATTGCTGAGAATGCAGGCTGTGAAGGTTCTGTTATTGTTCAAAACGTAGCTAAAATGAGCACGTATGAAGGATGGGACGCTTTAAATGATAGCTACTGCAACATGGTAGAAAAAGGGATTATAGATCCTGCAAATGTATCTATTTTTGCTATTCAAACAGCAGCGTCTACCGCTGCGATGCTTTTGACAATGGAAGTGATCATTGCACAAGAGCCAGAAGAGAAAATGCCAAGTCCAGCTGGCATGCCAGGCGCAGATTATTAATCTGTAAATTGCAAAAAGGCGCTTAAAGATTTAAGCGCCTTTTTTTGTTTTCTTGCATCAAAGATTTTTTTTATTTATCTTGAAAATTAAGATAGAAAAGAAGAGGTTCTCGTGAAATCATTTTGTTTTGGATTGGTAAAACTCGTTGTTATTATTCTTCTCGCTTTAATTATTTTCGCATTTATCGCTAAGTCTAGATTACCTGATATTGTTTCCAATAACTTATCCAAAAAAATTAATGTCCCTGTGCAGATAGATGATATCCACCTCAATTGGAATAGGATCGATATAGATAAAATTACTATCGGCAATCCATCAGGGTCTGTTTTACCAAAAGCTTTTTCCTGCGATCGACTATTTTCCTTAGCTCCTTTTACCAACTACCTAAAAAGACACGTTGTTATTGATCAAATTGAAATTGACAACGTATACCTAGGCTTAGAATTCAAATCTCCTCTAAGTACAGATGGAAATTGGTCCAAAATTATAGATCAAATTAGCTCTTCCTCCACAAGCAACTTTCGTACTGTTTTAATCCGTAAATTGATTTTAACCAATATTGATGTAGATCTAGTCTATCTCTCCGAAGGAAACTCCGTCAAACGCCTTCGCCATATTGATCGAATTGAGCTAAATGATGTCAGTAGTGAAGAAGGCATTCCCGCTAATCAAATCACCTCTCTTGTCATACAAGAGATGATCAAGCATGTCTTATTAGAGCAAAACCTTCAAAACCTGATCAAGGATGTAATCAAAAATCCAGAAAAAGGCATAAAAAAGATTTTGAATCCTTTTAAGAAGATTTTTAATACAAAAGTAGTACTAGAAGAAGAGCTGGTAAGTTAAATAATAATACCGTCATTGGATCTAGGTATCCATTGATCGATAATTTGATATTGTTCATTTACCTTGAAGGTGCGAATCTTTTCTTTTTGAGCATCATCTAATTTAGCAATATGATCGAGAAGATCGGTTAAAAACTTCAGCCTAGAAGGTACAATCCCCTCTCCTCTAAAGATAAAAGGGCTCAAAATACGTAAATGCAGATCTTTTAGAGCTTGTTGATCATTTTCTTTTCCCAATCTAAGATTAAATAAAGCCTCATCAATACAAGCACTCACATTTCCTCGATCTTTGTTATCCTTACAAACAGATGCCATTATACGAATTTGATATTCCGATTTAAAATACTCCTTCAAATAAGAATAGAAAACGACCAGTAAAACCCGCCTTTCTGTCTTATTAAGTTCTGATTTCTCAGATTTATTAAGCTCTAGTTTCTTAGGAAAATAAAGGCTATGCGAGTCGTCAAGCAGTTGCCTTATCTCTTTCTCCATCTTTTCCTTTTCTCTTGCAGCAGATTTCCTGAATTTTTTAGGAAGTTTAAACCCTCTCTTCTCTTTTATCAAAGCATCTACTAAGATTTTTTTCCATTTTGTAAGATCTTTTTCTACATCTATTTTGTCGATAATATCACCATCAAAGGGTAGAGAAAGAAAATGGAAAACCTCAGCATGTGTCTTTTCAAGTTTTTGGATGGCTTCTGCGCGATTATTATCTGCAATATGTCTAGGATCCTGGCTTTCCTTGTCCATGTATTGATGATTTACATGTAAGAAGGAGCTTCCTTTTTTTTGTATATAGCCTAAAAACCCTATAAATTCAGGAGTTATAGCCACTGAACCTAAAAGTTGAATGGTTGGTGTTGGATAACGTATATAATAAATGCTATGTTCTTTAGAATTTTTCTTAACTATATGAATCGATCTTAGCTCGGGTATGTTTGCACTAGAAAGCTGATCGGAGTTGATGCCGGTTGCATTACACAATTTTTCCCAATTCAATAAAACTGACTGTCTTGCGCCTCTAGTCTTAGTCTGCTCACATAGAACTTCATTATCTTTCTTTACTCGTTCACTTATATTAGTCATATTCCGTGGTGAATTAAATTTGAACATATTTTCAAAAGTCTTTTCTTGAAGACCGGTGAGAACTGTGCTAACAAATTTAGCAAAACAAAGCTCCTGGAGAATAAGAGATAATTTTACATATTCATTGTTTTTATATTCTTTTGTATTAATAGCACCTCTTAAAGCATACGTATATTCTTTATAATCTTTGGATAAATCATTATTAGAATGTTTTTTTAACAAAGCTTCTATAATTTTAACCAAGTGCTCATGTATAGGTAAAGGACCTCCTGCGAAAATCGGTACAAACTTAAAGCTTATAGATTTTTCTGCAACAAACAGCTTCAACTGCTGTAAAAAATCTTCAGGAGTTACTCGAAAGGTCTCATTTAAGTATTCTGCTAATGTCTTTTTTTGTACTGCCAAGCTCATTGAATACTTATCTGTAGGCATTTCTGTAGGAACTTGCTCTATAATTGGTGGCACAGCTAGAGTTTCTGCACTAACTAGCGTGTTTTCTATAAGGGAAGGAAGATCTGTCTCTAATGCCTTTTCTGGTATTACTAAGTTCTCTGAATACTTATCCTCTTCTATTTCTATAGGAACTTGCTCTACAGTTGATGGCGTATCTTGAATTTTTCCTGTATTACCCAGTGTGTTTTTTAAAAGAGCAGAAAGATCCGATAGATCATCTTTTTTCTGTGTAATATTTCTGCGAGCTAATAACTTAAGTCCATAATTGAAAAGAAAGGCAACAAATCCTAAAAAAATCAATCCGCTTACCTTAACTATCTTTAATACCGTAGAATCTGTAGAAACAGGAATAAATTTATTAGTATAATAATATTCTGACAAACTAATAATCATATAAGTAAACACTTTTATTTAATATTAATATGGATAGAATACTACAAATTACAAAGTATTAGAACAAATAAAATGAGATGAATGATTACAGATTGAGCTGATTAAAATTTTTATTAATCAGCTCAAAAGAGATACGTTTACAAAGCTTTATTTGCTTCTAATAAAGCTGATACTTTTTGTTCTACTGATTCTGCATAATGCTCCCCTCCAAAAGAAAAGTGAGCTTCTACAGAAGAGGTGCTGAATGCCTTAGGAGGAATCATATAACCGTGCGCATCATTTACCAATCCAAAAATAGATACCTGTTGATAGCCAAGTGTTTCTCCTAGCTTTTTGAGTTTTTGATCATAAAAACAACTAAGTTCTCCTGGAATCGTCACAAAGGCATGAACATGATCAAAAACAAGTAGGTTAATTTCACTTTGATACTCTTCAATAGGTAGAGTTAACCCAAAAGGTGTTGGTTGTGGTTTGAACGAGTAGACATGTTTGTCTGTCTGAATGTGCATCGATTCGTGAGTGTCGATTGAATGTAAAATCTTCTGCACTGTTTCTGCTAAAGATTTGCCTAAAGTATCGCAATGAAGATATTCCTGTTCTTCATCCATTGCCTGTCCACTTTTAAGAGAAGTAAAAATATTTTGTGTTATTTCAGCTAAGGCCTTACCTATCACTGAGCATTGTTTTTCTTCACTAATACGAGGAATAATGTCCCCCTGTGCTCCGTTAAAATAGATCGTTTGTCCATTTTCTTCTAAGATATAATCCCTTGCATATCCCACAAAGTCTGCAGAGAAAAGCAGATTTTTACCACTAAGGACTGTGGGATGCACAGGATAGTTAAAAAGCACAGCTAATGGACTATCATCAATTTTAGTTACTTTAATCACAGCCACATCGGATAAAGGAGTAGCTCCTACTGGCCAAGTGCCTCGATATTGACTTATATCTTCTGCTTTACCATATCCAATTCCTATTTTGGCAGGGATTGGCTTCTTACATGCTTGAATAATGGCTTTAGCTGTTTGTTTTACATATAGTTCAACTAAATTAGGATCATAAGGTCCTGCTAAATACTCTCCTAATCCAGGGATATTTACATACCCTCCTCCACCGGAATGGGTATGAGAAGAAGCTATATATACCTCACAATTAGATAACCCTTCTTCTAAATGAACTTCTTCTATAACTCTTTGAACCATTTCATAGCTAAACCCTAAGTGATCTACGCTACACAAAACAATCTGTTTTTCTTCATTATCAATAAAGAGCGCCATTGCCCATAGAGGATCGTGTACTCCTATCATGTTCGTATTTCTTACATACCCAGCTGAAGAGCTATCAATAGGAGGCGTAATCTCTTCTTTTGAGATTCCTACCATAAGAGAAGCCATAGCCCAAATAGGCATCATTAAAAAAGCAATTGAGCTTAAAGCAAATTTCCATAACATCTTATTTTCTCCTGAGTGCAATTAACAAAGGATAAATGATAACAAAAAACTTCAAAAAATCATACAAAAACTACTTATGTAGTAAAATCATGAAATACAAAAACCCAAACCTTTATTGCACTTTTTTGATCTTTATCAGCCTAATCTCTTGTGCACATTCTGAAATGAGTCTAGAAGAAAAAGTGGGTCAGCTTCTCATGGTACATTTTCATGGAGAAGAGGCTAATCAAGAAGCCAAGATACTTATACAGGATCTGCATATTGGGGGAATTATTTATTACAATTGGTGCAATGGACTTTTCTCCGCTTCACAAGTATGCAATTTAAGCATAGGTCTGCAAAAACTAGCTAAAATCCCTCTTTTAATTGCAGTCGATCAAGAAGGAGGCCTTGTTAATAGATTAAAACAAGGGTTTACTCTCTTTCCAGGCAATCTGGCTTTAGCAAAAACAAACCAGCCAGAGCTTGCTGAAAAGTCTGCCTTTGCTATAGGGCAAGAGCTTCTTTCGGTTGGAATTAATATGAACCTAGCGCCTGTTGTCGATATTAATAATAACCCTTATAATCCAATTATTGGGATCCGCTCTTTTGCTACTTCAGCAGATCAAGTGGTTCTTTTTGCAAAATCTGCTCTTCAAGGATATCGTAGAGCAGGGATAATCACTTGCCTAAAACATTTTCCTGGACATGGAGATGTTGTCGTAGATTCTCATCAAGACCTGCCTATTATTAGAAAGACTAAAGAGCAACTAGATAAACTTGAACTACTTCCCTTTTATCGATTAGTAGATCAAGCAGATAGCATTATGACAGCTCACCTTCTCTTGCCTGCTTTAGATCCTAAAAATTGCGCTACTTTATCTAAAAATATTCTAACAGATCTCTTAAGAGAAGAAATGGGATTTCAGGGAGTCATCGTTTCTGATTCCCTGGTTATGCAAGGATTGTTAAATAACGGTTATTCTATAGAAGAGGCTGCTGTCTGCTGCATAAATGCCGGTTGCGATCTTTTAATACTCGGTGGAAGACAGCTAAATGCTGATTCTTCATTAAAGCTTACCAGAGAAAGAATCCAAAAAATTCATCAAGCATTACTGCAAGCGGTACGCTCAGAAGTTATTTCTAAACAAAGATTAGAAGAAGCCCTACAAAGAATCCTTAACCTGAAAAGCAAGATACTTCCTTTTTCTCAAGTAGAATACAATAAGCTAGAGCACCAAGAGCTCTCTGAACAAATCGCTTCCCTAGCTCTTCAAACAATAAAAAATAGATCTGTTTCTTTGAAAAAAGAAGTTGTCCTATTTGCTCCTAAAATTCTTAAAACAGACATTGAACAAACTTCCTTTCCTCAAATAGCAAGCGATTGTTTCTTTTTCAGCCTTAATCCTTCTCAAGATGAGTATAATAAGGCGCAAGAATTAGCCAAAAACGCTTCTTCTCTTGTCTGTTTTTGCTATGATGCATGGAAAAACCCTCAACAAACTACGCTGATTCAATCTCTTTTAAGAACAAAAAAACCTATTGTTTTACTCTCTGTAAAAGATCCTATCGATGCTCATTTATTCCCTGATGTAGATATCCTAATCACAACTTTTAGTCCCACTGTTGCATCCATTAAGGCAGCTTATGAAAAGATGCAAGATCAATTAGATAACTCAAATTGACGGCTAGAAGCAATCACTCTTTTAGATAGCTTCATAACTCCTATTAAATTAGTTACCAACATCAGGGCAATAGCTATATCTGCTAAACTCCAAATCATATCCACTTTCATCACACTTCCTATTGGGATCAAAAGCACATAAAAAAACCTAAAATAATAAGCTTTTTCATTACCTATTAAAAAGCCTAAAGCTTTTTCACCACAATAAGACCAGGCTAAAATAGTGGTATAGGCAAATAAAACAAGTGCCATAATGACTATATACCCACCCATTGCAGAATTTAATCCTTGGGAAAAAGCATAGGTAACCATATTTGTGCTATATAGATCGGGAACCTGCCAAGCCTCTGTTATAATCAATACAAGCCCTGTAGTCGTACAAACAATCATAACAACGAAAGGGGTAATTAAAGTGGTGATTCCATTAATAATGGGGTTTTTAGCATGAGCACTTGCTTGTAAAATGGGTGCTATTCCCGTTCCTGCATCCGTTGCAAAAAGTCCCCGATCAAACCCTGTAGTCATGGCTTTAAGCACTCCCATTCCTAAAGCCCCTCCTATAAAGGAAGAAAAACCAAAAGCATGTTGGAACATCAATCTAAAAGAAGGTAGAACTTTATCGTATTGCAAAACGATAATGACAAAAGCGGTGCCTAAATAAATGAGTGCTTTAAAAGGAACTATATAGGAAGCAAAGTTTGCAATTCTTTGAATGCCTCCTAAAATCACTATACCCACTACTACCGCAAGAACTATACTACAATAGAAAGGGTTGAATCCCATTTTTTCTAAAGGAAGAACAACAGAATTAATCTGCGCAAAATTTCCTACCGTAATAGAGCCAAAAAGAGTAAAAACAGCAAACAAGATAGCTAGCATTTTATAACCTAAACCATCTCTTAGGTAATACATAGGACCGCCTACATACTCATTTTTTTCTGTTTTTTGGCGAAAAGAAATGCTCAAAACGCAACTTACATATTGAATGGCTGCTCCAAAAAAGGCCATTACCCACATCCATACCAAAGCACCTGGACCCCCTGTAGCTATAGCTACAGCCATCCCTGATATATTTCCTGTCCCAAAATTCCCTGCTAACACAGAAGATATAGCGCCAAAATGACTAATGTTGCCTTCCTGCTCTGTATTTTTTTTAGTAACGCAAAGAAAACTTTTTTTTAGCTGAAAGATTTGGATAAACCGTAGTTTTAGGGTAAGATACGTACCGGAACAAACAATAGCTGGAAAAACGATAAATAAAGTAAAATATTCAATAAAAATTTTTATATCCATGCATCTCCTTTTTTAAAGAGTTTTCATGAGTAATATGTAAAAAAACAATAGCAGCAAAAAGATTAAAAGTTGATCGTATTCTTAAGAACCTTAAATGTTTAAAATCTATGTATAAGTATTTTATTTTTTTCTTAATTTTTTTAGCAAAAAACCTCTCAGCAAAAGAGCTCTCTGATTGCTTCTGTCAAAGGGAAGAATTCCAAAGAGCACACATCGGTATTTATGTATTAGACCTTAACACGCAAAAACCCATTTATCAAAGAAATGCTGAGCAATTTTTCATACCTGCCTCTTTGATGAAAATTCCTATTAGCACAGTAGCAGTTGCTCTTTTAGGAGAAGATTATCAATTTACAACTAGTCTAGAATATGAAGGGCATATCGATAATGAAAAAACTTTAGAAGGAAATTTATGGATTCGAGGAGGAGGAGATCCTACTGTTTCCTTAACAAGCCTATTACAATGGGAAGCAGACCTAAAACCTCTTATTACTAAGATTAATGGAACCCTTTTTGTCGATACGAGTTGTTTTGAAACAGCCTTAGCTTCTAGATCTTGGAGTTTTGAAGACTTGGGCAATTACTATGGAGCTGGCGCTTCAGGTCTTACTTTGAATCAAAATACCTATTACGTTACCTTCCAACCAGGCAAAAAAGAAAACGATCCTACGACTGTCATTAAAATAGATCCTCCTATTCCTGATTTAATTTTCTATAATGAAGTAACTACAGGCTCAGCTGGCTCTGGTGATAGGGTATGTGTCTTTGGGTCTGAATATTCCCCTATCCAATTTTATCGAGGAACCATCCCCATAGATCAAAATAATTTTACTATAAAAGCTGCCATTCCTGATCCTGCTTTACTTTGTGGTTTAATCTTGAGCAAACAACTAAAACCAACAAAAGGCATTAAGCTTATTAGAGAAAAAAATACAAGCATCCCACAACAAACAGTGATTACTCGCTATAAGTCTGTTTCTTTAAAAGAACTGCTGCAATCCATGAATCAATTTAGCATCAATCTTTACGCAGAACACCTTTTAAAGGCAATTGGTGAAGGCAATAGCAAACAAGGAACAGAATCCGTAGAATCTTTTTTAAAAGATCTACATATCCCCTCTCAAGTCCATGATGGAGCAGGACTTTCTCGAACCAATTTATTAACTCCGAAAGGAATGGTTACGCTTTTATCTCACATTAAAAGCTCTGATGCATATCTTTCTATATATACCTCTCTACCTGACCCAAGCCAATCAGGAACGCTCCGGTTTTTCCCAAAAATCCCACATGTCCGTTTGCGAGCAAAAACAGGAAGCATGGGTAATATCTACAATTTGGCAGGTTATCTAACTCTTGGACCTAAACAATATGCATTTTCCATTTTTTGCAACCATTACAAAGGCCTTCCAAGCGATATAAAAAAAGAAATAGCGCTTTTTTTAGACCTTTTAATAGAAAAGTTAGATCAATGAGCTAAAAATAAAGAATCCACCATGGAGCTCTTTGTAATTTTCTCCAAAATAGAGACAGGAGCAGCTTCTGGCATAACAAGGGCTAATCTGGGAACAATCACAGTTTGCTCTAATGCATATTGTCCTGATATTGCCGCATGTGAAACCTGATCGGTGAACACAGCCCAACAAGAATGCGAAGGAAATTCCCAATAATCTTTTGGACAATTTTCTTGAAACTCTTGATTCTCTTTTAAGAAGTTATGCATATTCAACATAAAAGAATCATAAGGAGAGCGCAAAGTAATCGGCAAACCTAATTTATGAGCGCTTTTCTTAAAAGCTCGGATTAAGCGTCCTGAAAAAGTCTCATGAACCCCTTGAGGAAAAGGCAACTTATTTGTTCCCCCGAAAAGCTCTGCTAAAGTTTCAAAAGGGTCAGAAGTAATCCAATGTCGTTTTTCCAAAGGATTAATATTGGTAAAAAACCGTAAAATACGATCTCCATGTACTGGACGAGAAGGAAAAGAATCCACATGCAAAAGATCGTTACGCGCTCTTGTCCTTAATTGCCTGCCTTTTTCCTGAAAAGGTCGAAAGCTTGCATAGTCCAATTTCCATTTATCTGCATAAGGAGCCAAAAGATGAGCTAATAAATCCATTGTTTTTCGAGAATAGCTTTGCATGATATCTAACATCTTCATCCTTTGTTCCTCTGACAGAGCAATAACATTTGTGATCTTATTAGATTGCGGTTTATAAGCAATATTTTTGCGATTAGCTGCACCTGTCTGCTTTTGCGAAAGTAAAAAATCCAGTTCTTCTTGAGGAAAGTCAAAAGGGCACTTCGGAAAAAAAAGGATATTTCCTTTTTCTAGTTCTTCACAATACCTTTGATTATAATCTATTTTCTGTAAATTTGCCTCTTCAACTGTAATTAGCTGAGCCATAGTACCTCAAGTGTTTGTAAGTGATCAAAAAAACTATTACATATTTGTTTAAACTCTAATCTAATTTCAGAGAAAAAATAAAGTATTATTTAATAGATTTTTTTACCAGAACACTACTAAGACAGCCTCAAGATTAAAAGTACGGAAGTTAGCTCGTATAGAAAAAGATTTGCTATTTCTTCTTTTTATTTTTTTTAGTCTCTTTGATTCGAACAAGCTTGTATCGATAAGGCGGCTTCACTTCTACAATTTTGCCATCTTGAGTAAATATAAGAGATGTTCCTGTACGAACCGCGGTTTCAAAAGCTCTTTGAAAGCTTCGTTTGTGAGCTTCTAAAATGATTTTATTTAATGCATCGCTCATTTGGCAGCCTTTTGTAATTTTTCCCAAATAACCTTGTTATAAATATCTATAGAGCCATTTGCAGATTTCTTTGCAATAAGCCTCTCAGAGGCTCTTTCAGAAGAGTTGTCCATAATACTGACGTTATCAGCAAGAGGAAAGCAATGAGTCAAAAGGTTCTTTAATCCTGTATAATAACGTTTTATAATTATCTCCTTAGGCACATTATGCCCGCCTTGCTTCACTCTCTCTGCTACTCTCTTTACCGCTTCATTAGGGCTTGAAAGCCACAAAAAAGTAAGAGTAATTTCATATCCTTGCAATTGCGCAGCCTTTATATGTTTAATATAATTTAAGCCTGATGCAGTTGTTTCAAAAGTAAAGTTCTTATTAGCATGCACTAGTTCTTTCATTCTCTTTATCATGAGCTTACTGGCAGTTAATGCAACTGTTTCAGGATGAAGAGGAGCAAGTGCTTTTGCAATTTCGTCTGCATTAATAAATTCATAAAACATAGGAAGATTAGAAATTAACTCTAAGGTCATTGTGGTTTTTCTAGCTCCATTGGGGCCTGCAACCATAAGGATTTCTTTCAAGGCTTATCCTCTTTAAAAGTTCCAATATGAATAAAGATAACAATAGTAAGATTTAAAGTTCAGAATTTTTTAATTAGTTCTAGTTTAGAAAAAAGCTTCACCTATTGTCATGCAATATCATTGGCACTTCTTTGAGCACATAAATTAAAAAATAAACTTGTTTTTTTATTTTTCGATAAAAGATACTGTCGCCAGCATGAAAGCTGAAAAAAATAATCATAAAAAAGAGAGAGATTTTATGAATAAATTAGGAAAAGTTTTTAAATCCTTTTTATGTTTATTAATATTTTCCATTGTCTCTAATACTGCGTACTGCAATCAGCAAGTAAAACTTGATTGTAATCAAAAAGAAGAGAAAATTTATGTAAGCCCAGAACAGATCGAAATAACCGAGCAAGCCATATTGGTTTGGTTATCAGGAGAAAAAATCTTTCTTTTAGCAAAAAGTGTTGGCTTTGATGATCAAGGACTCTACGTTAAACAGCTTACAAGAGGCCCTTGTGGACTCCATAATCGTTGGTGTAAAATATGTGGTGGCTGTGGTGTACTATTATGCCCTAATGAACTGTACATGCTATGATTAAAACAAAAAAAAAATCAACTGCCATATACAGATGCTATATTTTTCTTTTTCTTGGCTTAGCTCTGGGATGTGCTTGGTATCCCAAAGCCAAAGAATTAACAGAACTTGAAAATCAGTACTTAGAAAGTTTTTTTAAATATCTTTTTGAGAACACAACGGCAGGGTATGTGCTATATGGAGAAAGGCCTATTTTTTACTGTGCTTTTAAGTCCGTTGAAAACACAATCCCTGGCACTGCAGAACACAGAGATGCGGTGCTTTTTACCCAAGGGCTCAATACTTGGAAACAATTAAATATCCAGGGAAAAAATTACCTTCTTGTTTTTTTTACTAGTAATGAAGCCAAGTCTTTTCAGGAATTTATTCTCATCAATAAAAAAGCATTTGAAGATATTGTCAGAAAAAACTTATCTCTATTTCAATGTAAACTTGGGTCCCAAGTAAATGAACAAAACTTATTAGATAGCATCTTGTCTACCGGGTTTTCCTCTTTGTTTAAATGCCATGAAGCACTTCAAGGTATTCTTTTTGGCTATGGAGTAGAAAATTCGTTGACCTATGAGAGAGGAAATGCCCTTCGAAAAAAAGCTCTTGGATCCTCTAAAATAAATCCCCCCTTCCAATCTGCTAATGAACCAATAACACCAGATGAGCTAAAGGAACGTATTATTCATTATGTAGCTAGTCAAGGAAACACCGAACAAAATCTATTAGAGGAACTCAGTGATTTTTCTTTTTATACACCAGAAAGCGAAGATGAAATTACTCCTAAAATTCCTTTCAGCTTTCACTTGAAATCTGAAGAGTCAAAAAATCTTTTAGCTGCTTATAAAGAATCGGAAAGAACAGTGATCAATTTACAGTCTCAAAAAAACTTCGTTGAAAAGATTCTTAAGAGGCTAAAACAATGATTAAAAAAATTCTCTTTTCAACAGTTGCAGCAGGATGCATCTTCTTATACAAAGACCCTATTTTTGTGCTCTTTAATAAAAGAAACCCAAATTTAAATAATGTCACGCAGCATTTAACTAAAAAAGAGCAGGAAAAGTTCCCCTTTTTAATAGCGCTATCTCTTAAAGAAATGGTTCCTGAAAAAAACCAATTTCCCTCTTTTATTGAAAGCCTCAAAATAGCAGAGCAAGAAAGAGCAAATAACTATCAAAAAAAACCTGAATTCCAAGTCTACCTTGCATATACAACGCAACTTTTAGATCCAAAGATCGCAAGAAATTTGAAAGCATCTCAGCAGTATCTTCGAAAAAAACAGGAAGAGAAAGGCAGCATCTCTTTAATTAATAATAAAATTTGTTATAAAATCCTCAAAAATGGGAATGAAAGAGGTATTGAAGACAACAAGGTTAACAAGGTTAAAATGAACTTTACGGTAAAAGATATGGAAGATAACTTTCTTGCTGGAAATTATGTTCTTTCCGGGCCCATCTCATGCGCATTATCTGAATTAATTCCTGGGATGGCCTATGCAATGCTAGGAATGCGCCTTAACGAGTTAAGAGAAATTTATATCCATCCTGAATTTGCTTATGGAGTTTTTTCTGATTTTGGCAAAGGAAAAGCTCTTTCTATACAAGTAGAGCTAGTTGAGTATGAAGCAACAGATACAGTTTTTTATCCCTGCCTCATTCCAGTAGATCTTTCAGCACTTCATTACCCAAATGAGACCGATATCACTTCCTTGCAAAAAGATTATATATCCTCTTGTGGTAAAATAGCCTGGTCTTTTTACAAACAAAAATTACCTCAATTAGAGCTTGACAGCGTATTGTCCTTTCTTCAAAAAGAAAATGCAGTCTTGTCTATAGAAGATAGAGAAAGTCTTTATAAGCTGCAGTGGTTAATCTATAAAAATTAAAATAACTGTTGGCTTTGTGCTACCCTATAGCAAGCGTAGCAAGGCAGTAGAGATTTTTTTTATATTGCAATCTCCTAATTATTAGATATTTATAAAAAATCATTGAAAATAATGTATCCAAAAAGATACAATAAAGGTTATGGAAATTGAGATTGAAATCTATGAAACAGACAACGGAAAGCGTCCATTTGAACTATGGGTGAAAGGGTTAAAAGAAGTTCATACCAGAGCTAAGATTCGGATGCGACTTGATCGTCTTAAAATGCGGTAACTTTGGGGACTGCAAAACAATTTCTGATGGTATTTGTGAGCTCAAAATTCACTATGGACCTGGAATAAGAATCTATTACAGCAAGATTGGGAATATAGCTGTTCTCCTGCTTTGCGGCGGAGATAAAAGCTCTCAAATAAGAGATATTTCTAAAGCAAAGGAGTATTTAAAAGATTATCAAACAAGAGGAGAAAACCGTGGCAAGAAGTAGAAAATATCAAGATTTTTTAATTGAAGAGTTAAGAGATCATGATGAGGCAGTAGCTTATCTTAACGCTGCTTTAGAAGAAAGTCTTAAAGGTGATGAAGAATCTCAACATCTTTTTCTCATTGCTCTACGCAATGTTGCAGAAGCGCAGGGCGGTATTGGTGCTTTAGCTAAAAAAGCTCATGTCGGCCGTGAAAGTCTCTATAAAACTCTTTCAGGAACCGGCAACCCTAAATGGCATACGCTTGTTTCTTTATGTGTTGCAATGGGTTTGAGTTTGAGACTTAGCTAGTGAATGATTTTTATTAATAAGTACTATGGCGTTTTAATTCATCTAACTTTCTATAAGGTCTAGTGAAACCGCTAGAATGAGACAATCTTTCAAATTAAAAGCATGGATAAAAACCTAACACGGAAAAATTTGGCTTCCGTCTTATTTCCCTGGTTTTAAACTTAAAAAATAATAGAGGCTGACCTAGAATAGCTATTAATGGCTTTTTCAGTTTTTTATTATATGGCCCATTCAATAGAGAAGTGCGACAAATAGATTAAAATTTAAAGTGGTCAGAGATGGCTGCAACTTCTATGGTGTTTTTAAGACAAAAAAAATACCAAAGGAGGAGCAAATGCCCAAGGGCTAC
>JBAUFS010000091.1:0-6255 GCA_049679255.1 Candidatus Rhabdochlamydia sp. | reverse complement strand
GTAGCCCTTGGGCATTTGCTCCTCCTTTGGTATTTTTTTTGTCTTAAAAACACCATAGAAGTTGCAGCCATCTCTGACCACTTTAAATTTTAATCTATTTGTCGCACTTCTCTATTGAATGGGCCTTATTTAAAAACAGCTGGCCTTGGAATAAGCCTTGCTCTATAACTTTTTAAATTTAATCTGCAGAAGATCTCTACCTATTTTTCTTGTTGATTAATAAGCTCTTGTTTTAAAATGAGCTGTTAAAAAAAGAGGTATAGTATGGCTAAATCAGCTCGTGAAACCATTAAAATGAAAAGCACAGAAAGTAGTGAATGTTATTGGACTACCATAAATAAGCGTACTTCCACAGGGCGTAAGGAACTAAAAAAATACGATAAGACGCTTAGAAAGCACGTCATTTTTAAACAAGCAAAGTAATTTTTTAACCTATGGGTATTAATGTTTGAGCTAAAAATTGCTTTCAAATACTTAATACCCCGTAAAAAGCACCTATCCTCCGCTCTTATTTCCGTTTTATCCATTTTAGTTCTTTCTCTAGTCGTTTGGTTAATTGTAGTTTTCTTATCGATAACCGATGGCATTGAAAATAATTGGAAAACAAAGTTAACAACTGTTCACTCCGCTATAAGAATCACGCCTACAGATGCATATTTTTCTTCTTACTATTATCAAATAGATGCCTTAGCTTATAAATCACAATATCGCCATAAAACAATTAGAGAAAAAGTTCTTTCTTTAAAGACAGATCCCTATGACGACAGTTATGATAAAGAGCTCCCCTTTCCTATCAAAGCAAAGGATCAAACAAAAGATTTAGCCAAAGAGCTCTATGCTATTTTGGGGAGGCTAGAAAGTACACATAAGATCGCCTATCAGGATTTTGAGCTAAGCGGAGCAATGCTACGCCTGCAAATGATTAGAAAAAAACCAAAAGAACGAGCTACTCAGAGTTATTTAACTCAAGCTTCCTACTTAAGTTCTTTTCCTGAAAAAAATCCTTTCTTAAGTACATTGATTGTTCCTTTAAAAACCGATGAGCTCACTCGTTTGTTCTCTCAATCTCAAATCCGTGATGCCCTGCACGTAGTTACTATTGAATTTCTTAAGCCAAAATATAGCTGGGAAATTCCGATAGCGATGATCCCTGAAGAGATATCTTTGCCTGCACAGGCATCTATTTCAGATTTCTCTTATATTCTACTAACGGAAAATCCAGAGACTCTTCCTGATTTCCAAAAAGGAACAATAAAAAAAACGCAAGAAGGAATCTACTTTTCAGATAAAAACCAATCTTCCTATTTGGTAGATAAACCTATTTTTCTAGAAGGTTCTTGTTTGCTCCGTGTGGTAAAAACAGAAGTTTTACCGCAAGCAAAAACCTTAAAAGATCTATATTTTACTATTGAAGTCCCCTTTAAAAATCAACTATTGCAAGGCAGGGTATCTGGTGATGGATTGGAAATTGCAGGAGGCAGCTGGCGTAAACCCTCTGCTGACTTGGTCCAAGAAACCGGTGTGTTTTTAGCCAAAAGTTTTCAAGACCAAGGGGTGCAAGTAGCAGATCGCGGCTATTTATCTTATTCGAGCCTAAGCATGAGCGCTGTTCAAGAACAACGCTTACCTATTTTTATAGCGGGATTCTATGATCCAGGGCCTCTGTTTTCTGGCTATAAAAGCATTTTAGTTCCTCCTTGTATCACTCAAACAATTAACGCTTCCAATGCCTCTTTCCATTTAAATAAAACAGAATCAAATGGAGTATGCGTTTGGGTTGCTAATCTTACAGATACAGATTTCATTAAAAAGGAATTGGAAAAACAGTTAGAAGAAGAAGGAATAGCTGCTTATTGGAAAGTAACCCCTTTTACAGAATATGATTTTGCAAAAGATATGCTGCAGCAGTTTGCAAGCGATCGTTATTTATTTACTTTAGTGGGAGCTATTATTTTAATGGTAGCTTGTTGCAATATCATTTCACAACTTGTGATTTTAGTGGATAATAAAAAAAAGGAAATCGGCATTTTATTAGCTATGGGAGCTAGTAAAAAAAGCATTCTTTTCATTTTTGGCTTCTGTGGGATGGCCATGGGATTAATGAGTAGCTGTATTGGAATTGCAGCTGGGATGTTTACATTAAAACACCTAGACCTTGTTATTTCTGCTTTAAGCTTTTTACAAGGACAGGCCTTGTTAAATCCTGTTTTTTTTGGGCAAATAATCCCTTCTGAGTTTAGCTCTCAAGCCATCCAATTTGTATTCATTACAACTCCTATTTTATCTTTGTTTGCAGCTCTTGCCCCTGCTATAAAAACATGCTACCTAAATGTAAGCGCTATTTTGAGGTCTGAATAATGACCGTTTTAATAGCTAAGAACATAAAGAAGTCGTTTTCTTCTCCCCATCAAACAGAATTACTAAAAGGAATTGATTTAATCATTAATCACCAAGAGTCTTTGGCAATTGTAGGAAAATCTGGAGCAGGAAAAAGCACACTACTGCATATTTTAGGTACGTTAGATACGCCCTCTGAGGGCGAACTAATCATCAATGGCATAAATACAAAAGAGACAAATTGTTATACCATACGTAAAAAAAAGCTTGGATTTGTCTTTCAATCTCATTATCTTTTAGAAAACTATAGCGTAATTGACAATGTGATTATGCCAGCAAAAATTGCACGTATGTGTTTTAACAAACAAGAGCTTGGTTTACGTTTATTATCTGCTATTGGATTGCAAGAACATGCTTATCTGCCTGTTAAACTTCTCTCTGGTGGAGAAAAGCAAAGACTTGCTATTGCGCGCTCTTTATGTAACAATCCCGATCTTATTCTAGCAGATGAGCCAACTGGGAGCCTTGACTCTTTTCATGCAGAAATGGTTTACGATCTACTTCTTCGTTTAGTGAAAGAACAGGGAAAAAGTATAATTATTGTAACACACGATCTAAAAGCAGCTCATTTATGTGATCGAACGCTCATTTTAAAAGATGGCTTTTTATCTGAAGTTACAAATACAATAAATTTTTAAAAAGACTATAAGAAAATATGGACATTGCGATTATTGGTGCCGGGTATGTTGGACTAGTAACAGCAGCTTGCTTTGCTGAAATGGGTCATCATGTCATTTGTTTAGATATTAATAAGAAAAAAATTCAAAATTTGCAAAAAGGCATAATCCCCATTTATGAGCCTGGTCTAAAAGAGTTAATTGAGCGCAATGTGGAAGATTGTAGATTAAGCTTTACTACAGATTATCAGCTAGCTACTGCAATTTCCCAAGTTTGTTTTATTGCTGTGGCAACCCCTTCTAAAGCAGATGGTAGTTGTGATCTCTCCTATGTTTTTTCCGCTGCTTCTTCTATAGCCCAGCACATGAAACACCAACTCCTCATTGTCAACAAGTCAACAGTACCTGTAGGGACTGCCTCTTTGGTCAAGCAACATATTGCACAAATTCTTAAAGAAAAAAATAAACTTATCGGCTTTGATGTCGTCTCTAATCCTGAGTTCTTAAAAGAAGGCAATGCAATCAATGACTGCATGAAGCCTGATCGTATTATTATTGGAGTAGATAATCTCGACAGCGCTAAAATCATGCGTGAGATTTACTCTGCTTTTACCATTAACCACGATCGTATCTTAATTATGGCACCTTCTTCTGCAGAACTAGCAAAATATGCAGCAAATGCTATGCTTGCTTTGCGAATTTCTTTTATGAACGAACTCTCTGGCTTATGTGAAAAGACAGGTGCTAGCATTAATGATATACGGATAGCTATTGGCGCAGATCAAAGAATTGGTTACCATTTTTTATATGCTGGTATGGGTTATGGAGGCTCCTGTTTTCCAAAAGATATCAGAGCTCTTTGTGCTACAGCGGAAACATATGATTTAGATTTATCATTAATGCGGGCCACCGAAAATGTGAATATACAGCAAAAAAAAGTGCTTGCAGATAAAATTTGTCGTTATTTTAACCAGTTTAACGGGGTTTTTAATAAAACCATTGCAATCTGGGGGCTTTCTTTTAAGCCTCATACAGATGACATTCGCGAATCCCCTGCACTTTCTCTCATTGAAATCCTATTATCACAAGGAGCTCATTTACGCTTATTTGATCCTGTAGCTATGCCAACTATGCGTAAGCGTTTAGGAGATTGCCATCAAGTCACTTTTTGCAAAGATGAATATGAAACTGCGCAAGGAGCTGATGCCATTGTGCTCGCTACAGAATGGCGACAGTTTCGTTATATTGACTTTACTAAAATCATTCCTTTTTTGCGTCATCTAGCTTTTTTTGATGGCCGCAATCAATATCAACCAAAAGAAATGGAAAAATTAGGTTTTGCTTATTTTGGAATTGGCATACCAGTAAATCACTCCCATGAGCAACTAAATACTCAGAAAATAAATGAGCAAAATATCATTTCTATCTCAAGCACAAACTGAACTCGAAGAAGCGTTAGAAAGACTGGTTACGCCTAAGTTAGCTACAGCATATGCGCCTCTTTTTTCCTCTGCACGCTATTCTCTTTTAGCTCCTGCTAAGCGCTTGCGTCCTCTGTTATTAATAGCAACAGCATCTACTTTCACAGTTCCCCTTTCTCAAACTATCCTGCCTGCTTGCGCTATTGAATTCATACATACCTATTCTCTTATTCATGATGATTTGCCCTGTATTGACAATGATGACATGCGAAGAGGAAAACCCACATTGCATAAAGCGTATCCAGAGTGGCAGGCCTTGATCACAGGGGACTATCTACTTACCTATGCCTTTGAAATCCTCTCCTCCCTTCCCTCTTATTCTGCCGAGCAAAAACTCAACTTAGTTCAGCTCTTTGCAAAAAGATCTGGTGCGGATGGATTAATTGGAGGACAAGTAATCGATCTTTTAATAGAGGGAAAAAGGATTTCCTGGTCGATATTGCAACAAATGCATCACGGGAAAACAGCAGCTTTGATTTCTGCTGCTCTCGAAGCTGGGGGCATTCTTGGCAATGCTTCCGATCAAGACATGCAACTTTTATACAAGTGTGGACAAAAAATTGGACTTGGGTTTCAAATAGTTGATGATTTACTCGATGTAGAAGAAGAAAATAAAACCACAGCGGTTACTCTTTTAGGTAAAATCCAAGCTAAACAACTCGCAGAAAACCTGCTTAAAGAAGCACTAGAGCAGCTTAATCAATTAAGCTGTCCAGCGCCTTTAATCCAAGAGCTTTTATATAAGATGATTCATCGCTCAATCTAATATATCAACCTCTACCCCTAAGCCATAAATAGGTTTCATATGTGGAATTTACTACGCATTTCCAGCACCTGCAACTGCTGTAAATACACGGCCTGTATATTCAGTGGCAACTCTAAAAGCCTGGCCTATGAATTGCCCTAATGGTTTTAAAGCATAGTTATAAACCCTATGGGCAACTGGAAGTACTAAATCCTTAACAATCCCACAACCCTGAGCTATACCATTAAAAATAGGAATAATCACCGCTTTTTCCACGTCCATATTGCAGCTTTTTCAATCATGCGTCCAATAGGGGCTAAGACATGGTTATAGATCGCTTGTGCCACATGTACAATTGCATCTTTTAAGGCTATTGCTACCTGAGAAACTTTATTAATCACAGGAATAATCACCGCTTTCCACGTCCATATTGCAGCTTTTTCAATCACGCGTCCAACAGGAGCTAAGACATGGTTATAGATCGCTTGTGCTAGAATCAAAAGCTAAAACTCAAACAGGTCAAGCAATTAAAGCTCTACTGAGCCTATCTGCTAAAACAGCCCATCTAATACTAGATGGCCAAGAGCAAGAGATCCCTATTGAACAAGTCAAAGCAGGAGATCTATTAAGAATTAAGCCTGGAGAAAAAATTCCTGTGGACGGTGAAGTAATAGAAGGTTCTAGCTTTGTCGATGAATCGATGATCACAGGTGAGAGTATCCCTGTTGAAAAAAAAGCACAAGATAGCGTTATAGGAAGTACAATCAATCAAAAAGGTAGTTTCATCATGCAAGCTAAACGAGTAGGCAATGAAACGCTTCTTGCTAAAATTGTACAAATGGTATCGGATGCGCAAAGAAGCAAGGCTCCTATTCAAAAGCTTGCTGATCAGGGCGATTTAACTAAAATTTTTTGACACCTCTCTGCAGAAAATAATTGCCAAAACTCCCTTTAAGTATCCAGAGCCAAAAGTTGCTGCTCGTCTCACAGCAGCAAGTCCTCTATTTGGATCAGC
>JBAUFS010000090.1:0-7662 GCA_049679255.1 Candidatus Rhabdochlamydia sp. | reverse complement strand
AAAGAGCCCTTGCATCTTCACCCTATGCTTAATGAATGTGATATTTATGGTCATGGCAAACCAACACGTATAGCAAATACAGATCGAGACTTAAGACAACCAAAAGGAAGCTTGCCTATTACGGAGAGCATCAAGTCACTTACAGTACCGGCATTTAAGAAGAATATCCCTGAAATCATCGAAGAATATGCAGCCTGTTTTAGAAAAATTATAGAATATCACGAAGAACTTATACCAGGAGATCTAGGAGATGATTCTATTACTGTTGATGAAAGAGGTAATGGATAATGAAGAGTGAAAAAATTCATTTAATCTCCTATGAATCCTTGGTAGATAAAGTATACAGGCTACTTGACAAAATTGGGACACCACAAGAAATTGCTCAAGTTGTAGCTAAAATTATTGTAAATGCTGACTTGACAGGGCACTCTACCCATGGAGTAAGTGCTTTTCTTTTATGCTTGGAAGAGATTGAAAATGGTCTGATAGATCCTAAGGCAGAACCTGTAATTATTCAAAAAAACAATATTGGCATTTGGATGGATGGATACAAAGGTTTTGGTCATTATGCAGCCTATTTAGCTGCTAAAGAGGCATGTATTGAAGCCAAACTTAAAGGGATTGCTAATGTCTGGATAAAAAACACTAACAATATTGGACGGTTAGGGGAGTATGTAGAGATGATGGCATCTAATGGTTGTATTGGGATTGCTATGTGCGGCACAGGGAATGTCTCAAAAGATGCTACTGTATGTTTACCTAATACTATTAAACGTCTCTTAGGGACTAATCCCATTGCTTTTGCTTTTCCATTAAATGATTCTGAAAAATTTGTGATTGATTTATCAACGAGCAGCATTCCTTTTCATAAAATTCACAAAGCTCGCTTGTGTAAAGAAAACTTAACCCCAGGCGTCCTTGTGGATAAATTAGGCAAACAAACCATAAATCCAGAAGATTATTATACTGGAGGAGCTATTACTCTTGCTGGTGGATATAAAGGTTTAGCCTTGTCTCTAATGGTTTCGATCTTATCTGGTCTTTCTTTTGAGAGATTAAATGGTAAAGAAGTTGGGGGCGTTTTTTTACAGGCAATACAGCTTGATCAGATAGATCAAAGTAGCGCTTATCAACACACAGTAAAAAAATTTTTACATTCTTTAAGAAGCTCTTCAACTGAAAGTGATCATATTCGATTGCCAGGTGATAGCTCTTCAGCTTTAAGGAAAAAATACATGAAAGAAGGGATCCCTATTAAAATAGAGTTGTTAAGAAAGGTAGACAACTACCTACATAAGACACAGAAAAGCCTGCTAGTTAAATAGCTCTAGGAAGATCGGTTTATGAGAAAATATCATGTTGCGTTCATTGGATGCGGTTATGTGTCAAGTTTCTATGCTCTTACAATAAGCAATCATCCTAATATACAACTAGCAGGAGTTTTTGATATAAACAGAGATCGAGCAGAAAAGTTTATAGAAAATTTTCCTACAAAAATATACAGCTCTTATCAAGATATTTTATTAGATAAAAGTATAGATATAGTTGTTAATTTAACAGATATTCCCAATCATTACGAAGTTTCTAAAAACGCTCTAAAGCAAGGAAAACACGTTTACTCAGAAAAACCAATTGCAGAAACTATAGATCAGGCCCATGATTTAATCGTTACGAGCAAGCAGTACAATGTTCAGCTCTCTGTTGCTCCTTGCAATCTTTTAAGTGCCTCATCTCAAGCAGTTGCTAATATCCTTAAATCTAAATCTTTAATTGGGCCTACTCGTTTAGTCTATGCAAATATTGATGATGGTCCTATCTATAAAATGGATTATCAAAATTGGATTTCCAAGACAGGTGTTCCTTGGCCATACAAAGAAGAGTTTCAGATGGGTTGTGTTAGAGAGCATGCAGAATACTATATAGGCTTGTTGTGCTCATTTTTTGGTTCTGCAGCTGAAGTTTGTTCTATGACATATAGGTTAATTGACTCGAATTTATATCATGGAAAAAACGGCCCAGATTTCTCTGTCTCTTGTATTCGTTTTGAGAATGGAACCCTAGCTAGGTTAAATTGTTGTTCAATGATACCAGGAGATCGGTCTATTTCCATTTTTTGTGAAAAAGCTGTTATCAGAATGCAAGATTGTTGGGATTATAACTCAGATGTTTGGATACAAAAATATACTTTTTCAAATCCCAGAGAAGGGAAAAATCAACATTTATCTTTGACAACTCCTAAGAAAATTCCGCTATCAGAAGAATTAAACTTTCATTCTCCTTATCTTGATAGCCATCAAATGGATTTCTCTCGAGGGATTAGTGAAATAGCGCAGTCTATAGCAAAAGGAAAAAACAGTTTACTAAATGCTCAAAATGCTTTGCATATATTAGAAGTTATTGAAGCGATAGAAAATGCGAAAGAAGGTATGCATAAGACTGTAATATCTTCAAAATTCCATCGTATGCAGCCCTATACACCAATTACAAGAGTTGTAGAATGCATAATATAAACATTTCATTGAATTGGATAACTGCAGATTTAATAGTTGAATTTCAGAAACAGCTATCAAATTTTCATAAAGAATCTAGTTCTCTATATGGGATTCAGCGTTTTATTTGCATGTTAGATTTTATGTTCTCTGTATTTGGAAATAAATGTACAACTCCCAATCCTTATCCAGATCTAAGAGAAGGAAAATTCTCTATGTATGGAAATTTTGATACAGGAGATGCCCATGGGTTGCCTTTTAGCGGATTTTCAGATGAACTACGTAGAATTTTGCATAATGAGGATGAATATAGAAAATATTATGGCCCTCAAGTTGAGAATGATATAAAGATATCTATTAAAAAATTTTTAGCAGGAAGAGGAGTGGTAGAAGAAAATGTAGTGGAAAATTTAGGCTTTTCCATTGGGGCTGGCACAGTAAATCTTTATGATGTCATTTGTAGAAAAATTATTAAAAGAAAAGGTGATGTGATCATTTTGCCAGTACCAACTTATGGTTTTTTCATTCCACAAATATTTCGATCTTTTGGCCAACCTCTTTATATTTTTACGAAAAAAGGTGAGGTAATTGACTTTAATAAACTTGAAAAAACTATTGAGCAAAAAAATTTAAATCTATTAGAGCTTTGGAAAGCTAATATTGAATCAGAAATTAACACCTATCTTGTCTATTTGTGCTCAGTCATTAACATAAGAGTTAAAAAACCCTCTCAAAAACTATATTCCGAGCTAATCAAAAGAATAAGGATATTAAATGATAACAGTAAAATTGATGATGAAATTTTTCAATTCTTAAGTCATCTTATAGATGACAAGCATACGTTGCATCTTATTATGAAGAGTGAAGAATTCACATTACCTACACCTCCTCGCATTGTAGGATTTTTGCATATTAATCCAACTATTTATGGAAGTGTCATATCAAAAGAAGATACTCGAGAATATGCAAGTATATTAAAAAAATATCATATCACAATGATTGAGGATTTGGCGTATTTTGGTATTGAAACAACTCCTAATGTGCAATTACAATCTTGTGTAGGCGAAAATTTATGTGATTCCATAGGGCTATTTGGCTTATCTAAGCCATTTGGAATAGCGGGTTTAAGATTGGGTGTTGCATTTTCTGATCCTTTGACAATGAAAGACATAGATCGACGTATAGAAAATGAAATCGGCTTTATTTCCCCCATGTTTCATAAGGCTCTGAGTAGTATATTCTTGGCACCAAAAAAGGATATTGACGATTATCTATTTAAGAAAAATTTAGATAGTGATGAAAGTTATTTATTAAAAAAACAGTTGATGATTTTTTGCTTTGAAGGTAATGAATCTAAAAAATTAAGTGAAAGTGTTAAGATCACGTGCAAAGAAATATGTAAAAAATACATTTCTGAATACTTATCATATAGAATAAAAAATGAAAGTATTTCTTTAATTTTAAATGACCATAATCAAGCTAAGTGTGTTGAAGATATTCTCTTGAATTTTGTTTCAAAAGGCATATCGGAATGGTTTGAAATCACCCACAATCCTGTAGCAGGTTTTTTTATTATAGCAGATTGCAGTAAACTAATGAATGCATCTTTTTTAGGAGAAATTCATTTAAATAGTTCATTCGATGTGTTTGCTTTTTTAGCATACTTTTTTGGTGTCCGATTTATTCCAGCAGAGTCTATGGGCATAGAAAATAAGGCTGATTGCTCTTTACTTCGCGTGTCTTTTTCTTGTGATATACAATTCATAGTTGTTGGACTATTTTCTCTATTTTTAGGAATAAACCATTTTATTTGTAATTCCTATGAGGATCTTTTATTAAAAGGGGGCTCCTAAATATGGATAGAATGCATTATTTCCTGCCAAAAAATCCTTGTAAAGGAGCTGAGAATGGATCAAAAAAATAAAAAGTTGCAACTTCCGACATTTATTATGCCTCATTATTGTGATAAAGAAATATATATTCATTGCATGAAGCAAGCTGTTGAAGGAATTCAGAAACAAAGTGACAACGAGTTTAATTTATTAATTATAGATGATAATTCCCCCCAATCTTTTGCAAAAGATCTATTAAAAAAAATGAGGAAAGAAGACTCCCGAATTCATATCATTTTTTTACATAAAAATCATGGAGCAGGATATTGCAGAAATATGGGTATAAAATGGGCAGAAAAGCATGAAGCTCCATTTGTTTTATTTAATGATTCTGATGATATTTCTCATCCTAAACGATTAGAAGTAACCAAAGGCATTTTTCATGATGGTGGATTTGGCCTTCTTTATTCAACATATATACCTATTGATGAAGAAGGGAAGAGATGGGATATCGATAAATTGCCTTCTGATATATGTGAAGCTCTTGAACTTCATAAGAATTCCCCTCCACAAGGAGAAAATGCATGGGTTGAAACAGCTCTTAAATATGGATATGTAAATTTAACTTCTTCTACGAGCATAGCTACAAAACTAGCAATTAAGTATTTATCTCCCATTACTCGTGTATCTGAAGATACGCATACATGGTATAGAATCATGGCTAGTACTGATAAAGTAATTTATAACAATTCTATACCATCAATGTATCGAATGCCTAAAAATTCTGAAATGGGAATAGCTGCTAAAGATAGGTATGGCAAAAATTATTATAATGAAAAGATCAAAATTGACTTAAACGGTTTTAGAAAAGCTATAGAAATTGCCAAAAACCGAAATAAAATTAAACCTGAAATGGAAGATGCTTTGATTTATCTTTTCTGTAAACGGCTTTCAGATGAATTAAGCAGACATGGTTTTGATCGGTATCTTTCAATCGAGAAAGAGGTATATGCTACTTCAATTGAAAAACAATAATAAATTGCCCATTATTATATCATCTTTATCCGGTCTATTATTTGGAATAGATACAGGAAATATCGCTGGTTCTCTTGCATTTATTAAAAAAGAATTTTCAACCAGTATCATGCAAGATGAAATTGTTGTTTCTATTACCATTCTGATGGCCTTTTTAAGTTCTTTTTTATTAGGACGACTGATTGATAAAATTGGGCAACGCAATAGCCTTATCTATTGTTCTATTATGTTTGCAATAGGGGCTCTCTTAGGTACATATTCTAGATCGTTAGCAGAAGTAATTATTGCACGAGGAATTTTAGGAATAGCAATAGGAGTATCCTCTTTTGTTACACCATCTTATATTTCAGAAATAACTCCTGCTAGGAATAGAGGGAGATTAGTTTTAATCAATAGTATTACGATAACTCTTGGAGAATGTATAGCTTTTCTTGCAGGATATTTTTTGTGCTCTAATGGCGTGGAAAATTGGAGGTCTATGTTTTTATTAGGATTCCTTCCAGCAATAGTTCTTTTCGCAGGGATGGTTTTTATGCCTCATTCTCCTAGATGGCTCCTCTTGCAGGATAAGCCTGACCAAGCTTTTGAGATCCTAAGGAGATATGATCCGATAAATGCTCAATCCATTCTTAACAAAGTAAGAAGCTCTCTAACCAATTATTCAAATTACTCTCTATTCGAATTACTCAAATCAAAAAAATTTAAAACTCCTTTGTTTATAGGAATAACTTTAGGTGTACTGCAGCAGTTTTTTGGAATAAATGCCATGATGTATTATGGACCTTCTATTTTTCAAAAAGCTGGATTTGTCAAACATGGAGATCAAATGCTCTTAACTTTTGTTTTGGGTTTAACTAATACTCTAATTACCCTAATGCTAGGAATTTATATAGATAGAGTTGGAAGAAGAAAATTCCTTATGATAGGGTCTTTGCTAGCTTGTTTTAGCTTATTATGCGTATCTACAGCTTTTCATTCAAATTATCACTTCAAAGGTTTAATCATTATTATATGTATGATTTTATATATCTGTGGATACTGTATGAGCGTAGGTTCTCTTTTTTGGCTTGTGATATCAGAAATATTTCCTTTACAGATTAAAGGATTTGGAATGGGGCTTGCTACAAGTATACAATGGTTGGCTAATTTCTTAAACGTTGCTTTTTTCCTTTCGGCAATCGAAAAATTTCACCCAAGTTTTGTATTCATAATTTACAGTTGCCTCTGCTTTTTAACGTATTTATTTTCAAAACACTTTGTCCCAGAGACTAAAAATTTATCTTTAGAAGATATTAATTGTGAGGCAACAGAATTAATTTAATGACATCATGAAATAAGGATTTATCAATGCATGTAAACTCTAATGAAACAGCTGGCAAACTGGGGATCTTTTCAAATAAGAAATCCATGATAAACAGAAATGAAGAGATTTTTAGATGGCCTATTATTACCGTAGAAGATGAGAGGGAAATCCTTAGGCTTTTAAGAAAGCCAGACTTTTTAGATTCAGAGACAATCGATTTGTTTGAAAAGGAATTTGCTAATTGGTGTGGGACTAAATATGCAATTACACATGCAAATGGTACCGATGCTATTTTAGCAGCAATGTTTGCCTGTGGTGTTAGGCAAGGCGATGAAGTAATAGCTCCAAGTTATACATACTGGGCAACCATTACTCAATGTTTCAGCTTGGGTGCAACAATGGTTTTTGCTGATATTGATCCAAATACAATGTGTATTGATCCACAAGATATCGAGAAGAAAATTTCTAAGAGAACAAAAGCAATTGTTGTTGTACATTTTTTGGGTTATCCATGTGATATGGATGCTATTAACACGATAGCTAAAAAATATAACATCAAAGTAATAGAGGATGCCTCACATGCTCATGGATCTTTATATAAAGATAGAAAAATAGGAGTGTTGGGGGATGTAGCCGCTTTTTCTCTATGTGGTAAGCCTATGGCAGTAGGAGAGGGGGGTATGCTAATTACAAATAATCAAAATATTTATGAATATGCTATTGCTTGGTGTCATAATTTTAGATTTGGAAAAAGCAATATAAAAAATTCTGAGCTACTTAAATTTGCAGGATTGCCAATGGGAGGTGTCTCATCAAGAATGCACAACTTAAGTGCAGCTCTAGGAAGAGGGCAGCTTAAACACTACGATGAGAGGATTAAAGAGGTAGACAAGGCTATGAATTATTTCTGGGATTTAATAGAAGATTTGCCGGGTATTCAAGCTCACAGGCCTCCAAAAGATTCTGGTTGTAGTATGGGCGGCTGGTACTGTCCTCATGGGAT
>JBAUFS010000089.1:0-3008 GCA_049679255.1 Candidatus Rhabdochlamydia sp. | reverse complement strand
CCTTCTTCTTACCTGTGTGTTATTTTCTCTCCACTCAACTACACTTCATACCAAATCAATAGGTAAAGCTTACAAATTTTTCATAGAAAGCCTCTTTTCTCATAGAGCGCTTATGTTAAACTGGCGTTTGATCATATGAATTCCACTATTCAAAGAATCACAGGGTATTCTTTTTCTCTTTTCCATGTTCCCCAAAATATAAACAAAGTAGCTCTTCCAGCTATTGCTTTAGCAGCTGGAATGTATATAGCTGCAAATGCGGAAGGCCTTTCAAGCCAGTGTTGCTGTAGTTATGATGGCTGCATAGCTCTTTGCTCAGAAGGTGCTCTTCAACTTCAAAATAAGAATTTTTTTCATGAACTTGGCAAATGTGTGCGAATTTGTGTAGCCCACTTTCCTTAAAGTTGCATATGCCTAGGAAAAATGTACTTAACACTCTTCTTTTTGAAGAAGTACGTAAGGTGAATCGTTATTTAAATATTTTGCAGAAATAGCAACTTCTTAAATCTGTACAAATCGTTGCATAGCTTGTTTTAAGCCCGTATGGCGCTTTAGGACATCTTCATTTTTTATGGCAATAGCTAATGCTTTTTTTGTGCCTACAAAAATCACCCGTTTCCTACCACGAGTAAGGCCTGTATATAATAAGTTGCGATAAAGCATTTTAAAATGAGATGTGTGTACAGGAATAATTACACAAGAGCATTCACTACCTTGATATTTGTGGATAGATACTGCATAAGCTAAGATCAGCTCATCAATTTCTGTAAAATCATAAGAGATGACTTTCAAATCAAAGACCACTTTAAGCGTTTGTTCCGTAAGATCCATCTCTGTAATTTTCCCTACGTCTCCATTATAAACCTCTTTTTCGTAGTTATTGCGGATTTGCATGACTTTATCTCCTACTTGAAAGGAGCGTCCCATACGATGTAGAGCTGTAGGAGAGGGGTTGAGTTTTTGTTGTAGAACAACATTTAGATTTTCACTGCCAATGAGACCTCTTTTCATAGGGGATAACACTTGAATATCATCAAAACGATGAAAGCGATATACTTTAGGTAATTGGTTTACAATCAGATTTACAATAGTATCAATGACCTCTTGTGGATCTTCTTTTTCTATAAATTGAAAATCGCTGCGTGGATGATAGGAAATATCAGGAAATTGTCCTTGATTGATCCTATGTGCATTAGTGACAATTAAAGACCCTGCTGCCTGACGAAAGATCTTTTTTAATTCTGTTACAGAAAGCCTTTCTGAAGCAATTAGATCTTTAAGTACATTTCCAGGGCCAACACTGGGTAATTGATCGATATCTCCAATAAGAATGATCCTTGCATCATCAGGAACCGCTTTGAGCAAGTTATACATGAGTTGAGTATCTATCATGCTTGCTTCATCAATAATCAGCAAATCACAGCAAATAGGATTTTCTTTATTGCGTTTGAATTTTCCTATTTTAAAATCCATTTCCAAAAGACTATGAATAGTTGATGCTTTTTTCCCAGTAATTTCACTCATTCTTTTAGCAGCTCTTCCTGTAGGAGCTGCTAAAACAATCTGATTTGCAATCCTCTCAGTGATTGTTAATATCGCTTTAGTAATGGTGCTTTTTCCTGTTCCTGGACCGCCTGTTATAATGAGAGCCTTTGCTTTAAGCCCACAAGCTACTGCTGTTAGTTGTTCTTCTGCTAAACCGATTGAGAGTTTTTGTTGGACCCAGGTTAGGGCTTTATCTAACTGTACTTCACGTATTCGACAAGGGTGCTGTGTTAAACGCATCATTTCTCGAGCGATTCCTATTTCCATTAAAAAAAGAGGCTTTATCCATACCATCTGTTCTTCTTTTACAATTTCTTCTAACTGAATGAGCGAAGAAATACCTTCTGTAATGAGATCTTTAGAAACCTCTAGTTTTTCTTCTACTTTAGGAGCCAAATCCTGGATGGGATAGCACACATGTCCTTCTTGGCTTAATTCCCATAGAGTATGTTCGATCCCTGCACAAATTCGCTCTTTAGCATCTTTTGCAATTCCTAATCCTTGCGCGATTAAATCCGCTGTTTTAAAGCCAACTCCGTGAATATCTTTAGCTAAACGAAAGGGGTTAGAGCGTACTTTTTCAATACTTTGAGCGCCGTACATTCTAAAAATTTTTTGTGCAAAAGAAGGGCTAACATTATGACCCCTTAGAAAAATCATCACATCTCTAATGGCTTGTTGTTCATGCCAACAGGTTTTAATCTTTTCGATTCTTTTCTCACCAATGCCAGCTACTTCTAATAAGCGATCAGGCCTTTGATCAATCACATCTAGTGTATTTAATCCAAAGAGTTTGACTATGCGCTCTGCATAGATAGGACCAATTCCTTTAATCATCCCTGATTCTAAATATTTTTGAATTCCTACTAAATCTGAAGGGGCTTGTGATTCAAAAGCCTTTACTTCAAATTGCTGTCCATGTTCGGGGTGAATACGCCAAAGACCTTTACAGCGAATGGTTTCCCCTGGCTGAACAGAAGGCATGATCCCTACGATGCAGGTTAGTTCTTTTTTTTTAGGTTCCTTCAAGCGAGCTACAGTGAACCCTTTTTCTTCTTCTGCAAAAACAATTGTATCGATAAAGCCGTAGATCTCTTCCATGGTCACTCCTAAAAAAGATTAAGTTTACATTTTTTTATCAGAAACGCAAAGCTATTATTGCTCTAAAATACAACTCTTTATAAAATGGTCCTTCTGTTCCGGGTTAGCTCAGCGGTAGAGCAGTAGACTGTTAATCTATTGGTCGCAAGTTCGAATCTTGCACCCGGAGATCTCTTTTATAGCTAAAAAAACGCTTTAAGTCTTCTATTATGGGTGGTTACAGAATACTTTAAGATACGCCTTTTCAACTCTAAAGTGCGACAACTGCAGACTTCAATCTACATTCATTGAAGACCTCTATGGGTGTACGAAATTGTAACACTTTTCTAGGCCGATTGTTAAGCAAATCCTCAATTTCTTTC
>JBAUFS010000088.1:0-11586 GCA_049679255.1 Candidatus Rhabdochlamydia sp. | reverse complement strand
CTTCTTACCCTGTGTGTTATTTTCTCTCCACTCAACTACACTTCATACCAAATCAATAGGTAAAGCTTACAAATTTTTCATAGAAAGCCTCTTTTCTCATAGAGCGCTTATGTTAAACTGGCGTTAAAATTAAATTCATATTTACAAGCAATTGCTATTTTCTAATTTTACAACTATTTGTTGTTATTCTAATCTAGTACAAGAAGGGTGGGCAAACTTATAAACTTAGCAATTTACAAACAATGTCCTTATCCATCTTCCTAAGACGAACCTCTTAAAAGATTTTATATGAATCCTAATGACTCTTATCTTGCTTTTTTTTCTAAACTTTTTGCACTAGATCCCTTTGCACTACTTTCCCTTTTTTTTCTGGGGTTGATGCGTTTTGCACCCATTGTAAGTTTAGCCCCTTTTTTAGGAAATAAAGCCCCTAGCACTGTAAAAATGGGTCTTTTGATTTGCTTAACCCTTGTGTTTTTACCACAAATGATTATGACCTCTCAAACAGTGGTTGGATTTAATTTTCAATACATTGTTCTTTGTTTCAAAGAACTCTTCCTTGGATTTGTTCTTGCTTTTTTTATCACAATTCCTTTTTACATTGCAGAAACAGCTGGAGTAAACATCGACTTCTTAAGAGGATCTTCTGCTCTGCAAGTGACAGATCCCTTCATGCAAACACCTTCTTCTTCTATTGGTATTTTCTATAATTACATCATGATTGTGATCTTCTATCAAATCAACGGTATCTTTTATTTTTTTAATGCTCTTTTCGATTTTTATACAATTATTCCCGTAGATAAAATGCTCCCATCGTATTTTTTTACTTTTCAAGCGGCTTTTTGGCAAAGCGTTTGGGGACTAGTCGGGAAAATCGTGTCAGTTGGAATTCAATTATCAGCTCCCTCTATCATTGCTATATTAATGACGGAAATGTTTTTAGGGATTGCTAATAGATTAGCTCCTCAGGTGCAAATTGCTTTTTTAGGTATGTCTCTTAAGTCATTACTTGGACTTGCAGTTCTTTGTGCTGCATGGTTTTTTATTTTACAACAAATGGGTATACAATCATTAGGATATCTAAAAGATCTAGAAGCTGTTCTAAAGGGCTTTCAATAGCATTTGAAATTAGCTAATTTTACTATTAATAGTCTTAAGTCTTTAATTAAATTTAGAAAAAAACCTTTTTGTGTTTGTATTTTTCCTAATTGTTTTTTTAGTTTTTTAAGTTCTAAAAACACAAAATCCATTTAATGATCTAGAAAACAAAAAAGCCTCTTTTAAGTAGTTTTAAAGCATATTCAACCTATTCTAGACATAGGATCTTAACACTGCTTAAAAAAGGAAAATCACATACTTATACTATTTTTTGTTGACTTGAATTCGTAATAAAAATTACAGTGAAGCCATAAAAATGATGCAAATAAAGCTATCAAAACAAAAAATACTGCTCAGAATACGCTTTAAAAGAGATTATTCTTCCTTGCGGTTTTTCATTTAGGGCAAGTTTGCATCAGGTGTAGCTGTTTACAAAGTTCATTGTAGGCAAATACAATGATCTTCAAGACACCTACATTGTAGCTGCTTGCGGAATTGCTAATTTCTTGCAAAGAAGTTGTTAACTCCGTGGGCAGCTACGAATTGTCGTTTATTGAAATTAAATGATCCAAACCCAGGGGGATCTATATGCAATGGAATTTGAAAAAGGTGTGGCCCGCAATTGCTGCATCTATGTTATTAGCAACAAGCTTTACGTATGCGGATTTTGGTGATTCATCGTCCCTGCGTAATATAGAAAATCGTCTTAATTGCCTTGAGCAAAGACGAGGCGTAAACGGGATGATCAACCCTCCTGCCATGCCTTTAACTAGAAATGGATGGGACTTTCAAGTATCTGCAGATGCTCTTTTATGGCAACTATTTGAAGACGGTCTTACCTATGCTGTAGAAACAACACCTACTGGCCTTCCTGTTGGAGCTGATGGAGTAAAAAGTAAATACAATTGGGGATTCCGTGTTGGTCTTGATTGGACTCTGCCTCATGATAATTGGGATATAGATCTTTCTTGGACACACCTAATTAGTAACCGCCATGGTAGTTCTACGGCTACTGCACCAAATATTTTGGTAAAAGCACAAGGTTTTGCAAATACTGCTACTGTAGGTTATACCTCTGCAAGTGGAAGATATCACAACCGTCTTGATCAGATTGATCTTAACATGGGCCGTGAGTTTTTTATCAGTAAATGGGTAACACTACGTCCTTTCTTTGGACTAAGAGCCGATTGGTTACGTCAAAGACTACGTACATCTTATACCTCTGCTACTTTAGCTCAAAGTACCAACCAAAGAAATAAATGGTGGGGAATTGGGATTGAGTCAGGACTTAACACACAATGGAGTTTCTGTGGTGGGTTTAGCATCTATGGAAATGTAGCTACTGCTATTGAGTATGGCCTACAAAAACTACAATTGAGTGAATCAGGCGATGTTGATGCTGGATTTAGAAGAAGCTATCATATTTGCAGACCTATTCTAGATTTACAACTTGGATTGGGCTGGGATTACAACTTCTGTGAAGATGGCTTCCACTTTGGACTGAAATTAGGCTGGGAAAACCATGTATATTTCGATCAAAGCAGATTCTTGTCTTATAACACAGTCAACTATTCAGACAACACTTCTGGTGGAAGTCTGACTTACCAAGGTTGGACATTGCATGCTTGCTTTGACTTCTAAGTAAAGTCTTTGCTATTGCAAGAAAAATAGACACCAGGATTAAGTGAACATATTCACCCAAACTGGTGTTTTTTTCATTCTTAACAAATATAAAATCTTAAAAAAAAGATCTTCACTTTTTTACTGAATTTTTTTCCACTCAAAAAAAATTATTGCAATCTATTTTTATTAACATAAGATAGATGTCGATGCATTCAAAATAAAAATTACAGCTAAGTCATGAAAATGATGCAAAATGAATTTTTCAGAAAAAAACAGTGCTCTTAAGCTCTGCTGCTTTTGTTTTGATATGAATTTATATCTGGTGTAATTGTCGTTTGTTGAAATTAAATGATCTAAACTCAAAGAGGGATCTTATATGCAATGGAACTTGAAAAAGATGTGGCCTACAATTGCTGCATCTATGTTATTAACCCTAAGCTTTACGTATGCCGATATTGTCAATATCAATGATTGTGCTACGCCTGATTTACCTAAGTCCAATTTAGTTAAACCCACTTTAGCTACACCTAACTTAGAAAATTGCCTTCCTTGTCTTGAAACAAATGGAATGATTAATCCTCCAGGAATGCCCCTAGCCAGAAATGGATGGGACTTTCAAATATCTGCAGATGCTCTGCTTTGGCAGCTACAAGAAGATGGCCTTATATATGCTATAGAATCAACCCCCCTTACTCTTCCTGTGGGGAATGATAGAGTAAAGCAAAAATATAATTGGGGATTTCGTGTTGGTCTCGACTATACTCTGCCCCATGATAATTGGGATATAGCAGCTACTTGGACACATTTAATTAACAATCGCCATGGTAATGCTACAGCAGCTACAGGTAATGTCTTAAGAAAACCAGGTCTTATATTAAGTAGTACTGCTGTAGGTTTTACAACCGCAAGCGCAAAATACCATAATCGCCTTGAGCAGATTAGCCTCAATACAGGTCGCGAGTTTTTTATCAGTAAATGGGTAACACTACGTCCCTTCTTTGGATTAAGAGCCGATTGGTTACGTCAAAGATTACGCGTGTCTTATTCTGGAATAGCTACAAACCCTACAGGTATCCAAGCCTCCCAGAGAAGAGTTAAATGGTGGGGAATTGGGATCGAATCAGGTCTTAACACACAGTGGAGTTTTTGTGGTGGATTTAGCCTTTATGGAAACGTAGCTGGTGCTATTGAGTACGGATTGACCAAACAAACTATAAATGAATCTGGAATTGTCGCTTATTCATTTAAGGATAGTTACCATATTTGCAGACCTATTATAGATCTTCAATTAGGGTTGGGTTGGGATTACAATTCCTGTAATGATTGCTTCCACTTTGGACTGAAATTAGGCTGGGAAAACCATGTGTATTTCAATCAAAGCCTCTTCTTTAGTTCAGCTCCATTAGGAGATTTAACTTACCAGGGCTGGACGCTACATGCAAACTTTGACTTCTAGTATAGTCTTTAAAAAAACACCAGAACTTAAAGTTCTGGTGTTTTAACTCTTTTAAGTTTTCAACTGAAAAATTCCCATTTTTAAAAGCATAGAAACTAACAGTTTTTCTATTTTAGGGTACATACTCACACCCCGCTGAATATCTAAGCAGATTGCATTTGCAAACTCTTCTTTATTTCCATCTATCTGCATTTTTTCTTTAAGCTCTTTAAAATGATCCTTACAATCTTGTTTTATGAGATTGTAAAAATAATCACGATTTACTACAGGTATATTTTTTAAGAAAGAAAGGTTACAATAATGGTGATCATCTTTCTTTATTTCACATAAAGTTTTTAAATGGGTTTCTGCTGTTTGCATCGACGATGTTTTATTTTTTATATCATCAATATCTTGCGGAATATTTTGTTCTTGCCACCACTGATTTACACTATTCCACGAAAGAGCAGCCCCTAATTGCTTCATTAATAAATCGACTATGCTCTTAGAAGTATAAAAATTATTCCCTTCTTGATCGCAAAAGTACTCTTTAATATCAACCTCTTCAGCTACACACATTGCGTGTATGTTTATTTTGACTAAGCTCGATGTTTGATCTGTTAGAAAAAAATTAATCCCCATATGAGAATCAAATGTATCTTTAGCCCAAGGATGGAAGCTTTCTTTAAAAAAACCAATCATAGTTTTCTTACAAAGTTCTTCATTGAAGAAGATATCAAAAATTTCTTTTCTTTTATGATAAAGCAATCGCAAAATTTGCTCTTCAAATGTAAAGAAATTTATTTTTTCATAGCACTCTTCTGCCATTTCTCCTAAATGACTAATCCCTTCTTGGGAATTTTTCCTTAGCTGCGCTATAACATTTAGAATTAACTTTTTGTTTTCTAAATGTTTTTCTGGATGGTTGCGTAAATATTGAATAATTACCTTCAAATACAGCTCTATTGATGGTAATCGCTTTGGGTCAGAACATACATCTTCTATATACTTACGCAAGCTTTTTACATAGGAAATAGGGTTTTTAGTAGTATCTATTCTTTTTATCCAATCATTATCTTTTGATAATAGTCCTTTCATTTGAGCGGAATGCCACTTAATTTCATCAAAAATAGTTAAGAGCTCTTCTGCTTTTCTTCCTTTCATTTTCGGTTTAAAGTGAATATGAGAGACGTTATTTTTGACATCAGTAATTGTCTTATCGATGATATTAGTAGTAGTAATTTCATATATTGAAGGCTTATTTTGTACAGATCGCGAAAAATATAGATTACCAGCTAGTTCGGCTAACGGCATCCAACAAGAAAATGCCCCTTTAGAAAAAAGAATGGAGGCTAGTGTGTTAACGGTTTTTAACACATGACAATAATAGATGGGCAAAACGTTGGATTTTTGGATCTGATCAATAGAAAATGTGAGTGCAAGACCAACTAGCATTCCTGGCTTACCGATTATAGCTAGTGCAACAGAAGATACAATACAGGTCGCATATATAAACTGCCCTGTATGATCACAAACCCAATGAACGGTTTTTTTTATCCAAAAACGTGGTTGATAGTCTGAAGACCAACGATTGATCTCAAAACAAATGGAAAAAGGAACAGTTGTTATAGCTAATAACCTTACATACCAAGGAAATATCTTCATAGGACGGTTGTAAGCCTGCAGAGTTTTAGCTGCTATCTTTGTTGCTGCATGAATCTGATAAGATTGTGCTAAAGCGGTGAAAACATAGTTATAATTTCTAAGATAAGGAGCTTCTATCTTAGAATTAGAAACAGTTTGCACACCCAAAGAATAATCAGTAGTCACACTCATAAAAAATATCAATAAATAGAAAATATATTTTGATAAAAGCTAATAAGAAATTTCAGGCTTTAGTAATAAAAGAGCTTCTTTTAGAGCATGGATAAAAAGATCAATCTCCTCAAAAGTATTATAAAAAGCTAAAGAGATCCTTAATAAAGAGCTTAAATGATAACGCTTTAAAATAGGTTGAGCACACAGATGACCTGTTCTAATTGCAATTCCTCTTAAATCGAGTAATGTGGCTAAATCAAGAGGATGAAATCCATCAATAGAAAAGCTTAAAATAGGACCTTTTTGCTTAGCTGTACCAATGATTTTTAATCCTTTAATCTCAATAAGCCGCTGAGTTGCGTATTCAAGCAGATCTTTTTCCCATACGGCAATGAGCTTTTGATCAATTGCTTCCATGTAATTTAATGCTGCTCCTAAACCCATAACCTCTGCAATCATGGGGGTTCCTGCTTCAAATTTCAAAGGAGGTTCTTGATAAGTGATTCTGTCAAATGCTACTTCATCAACCATATCTCCTCCTCCTTGATAAGGAGGCATAATTTCTAATAAAGAGCGTTTGCCATATAATACCCCTAATCCCGTTGGGCCATACATTTTATGTGCTGAAAAAGCATAAAAATCTACCCCTAGTTTTTGCACATCAATGAACATATGAGGTGCGCTTTGCGCCCCATCGACAACTACTTTAGCACCTTTTGCATGGGCTTCTTTAACAATTTCTGCAATGGGATTAATCGTACCTAAAACATTTGACATATGTACAATGCTTACAATTTTGGTCTTATCGGAAAGCAGTTTTTGAAACTCTTCAAAAATTAACTCTCCAGATTCATTCACAGGGATTACTTTAAGATGAGCTCCTCTTTCCTTGCAGCACATATACCAAGGAACAATATTGGAATGATGTTCCATTTCGGAAATAAGCACTTCATCGCCTGGTTGCAAACAGAGTTTACCCAAGCAGTGAGCAACGAGATTAATAGCTTCTGTTGTGCTTTTTGTAAAAATAATCTCCTCAACAAAAGCAGCATTTAAGAAACATTTAACTTTTTGACGAACAATATTGTTGTAATGAGCACTTGCTTTACTAGCAAAATCATAAACAGAACGATTCACCGTTGCATAATGTTTTGTATAAAAATCGGATATCGCATTAATTACAATCTGCGGCTTCTGGGTTGTAGCTGCTGAATCTAAATAAATAAAGGGGCGGCCATGCATTAACTGACGTAGCATAGGAAAATCTTGGCGTATTTTCCAAACATTAAATTCCTGGTTCAAAACATTTCTCTCAAAATTTGCTCTTTTAAAGAGCGATAAGGGATCTCTTGAATAATTTCTTGAGCATAAGCATTAAGAAGCATTTCTCTAGCTTCTATAGGACTCAAGCCTCTTGTTTCTAAATAAAAGAGTTGATCTTCATTCAATTGAGAAACGGTAGCACCGTGAGAGGCTTTCACATCATCTGCAAAAATCTCTAGATTAGGTTTACTATTAGCAATTGCTCCAGTGCTTAAGAGCAAGTTGTTATTTAACTGATAAGCCCGCGTTCCTTGTGCTTCAGAATCCACTTTAATTTTTCCTTCAAAGCTTGATCGACTAAAGTCATTTAAGATCCCTTTAAAGTGTTGCAAAGAACTCGTGTCTGGTGCTTTATGCTCAACGGTTAAATGACAATGTGAAGTAGCTTTTCCACAGAGATTAAAGAGGCCCTTTAGCTGGGTTCTGCTCTCTTTTTCTTTCAAGCAAATATGCGCATTTACTCTAGAGACTCTGCCACCTGCGCTCAAATGCATCGCTTGAAAAGAAGCATTTTTTTTTAAAGCAGCTCTTAAGGAAGAAAAATGCAACCGGTGCTCTTTATGATATTCTGCAGAATAAATATGAACCTCTGCAGATTCTTCCAATGTAAAATCTAATAAGGGCAAGCTTAAATAGGCATCGCTTTTGTGGTCCAAATAAGAAAAGATCCACTTTGTTTGCGTATGTGCTCCTGCTACGATTTGCATACGAGGTGCAGTAAAAGGAGCCTTTTCTGTTACAACTTGCAAACATTGAATAGGTGTGTTTACTACAATTTTTGGAGGAATGTAAACAAATAAACCATTGGAGTGCAGGGCTAGATTTAAAGCAGCAAAAGGATCTTGTTCCCTTTGCATTTGTTGCTGAAGGTGATTTTGTAAAAAGGCTTTATGAGAGTGCATGGCCCCTGATAAAGACAAAACTTTGATTTGAGGAGGCAATGCTGAAAAATTGCTCAAGTTCGGATGAAAACAACCATCAACAAATAGGAAATAGCTATGTTTGCTTTCTGGAAGAACCTCTGGTTCAAAGTGTTCTTTATCCACTTCAGGGATATCGCTTATCTGATCGATTATTAAAGCATGCAATTCATGTAAAGAAACATATTTAAATGCGTCTTGAGCACGATTCGGCAGCCCTAGTTCTTGAAATTTTTTCCATGCTAGTTGACGCAAAGAAGAGAGAGCGTCTGCTGTTTTAAGCTTTTCAAACTGTGCTTCTAAATGTTGTAAAAGCAAAGGCTGCTTTTGTTTAGTTAAGCCAGTCATACCCTTTTCTCTCCAGTTCTAGTGCAAGCGCAGCTGAGCCTGATTTCACAATTACCCCATCCAAAACAACATGAACAAAATGAGGTTTAATATAATCGAGCAAGCGTTGGTAATGGGTTATTAAGAGTAAACTTGAACCTGGTTTTAAAGCACTCTGAACACCTTTGGCAACCACTTTCATAGCATCAATATCCAATCCAGAATCGGTTTCATCAAGAATAGCAAGTTTCGGTTCTAAAACAGCCATCTGCAGGATCTCATTTTTCTTTTTTTCTCCGCCTGAGAACCCTTCGTTAATACTACGCGATTTAAATTCGCTTTTCACTTCTACAAGCTGCATTTTTTCTTTCATAATTTCATTAAAGGCTTCTTCAGATATAGATTCTAAGAGCTGTGCTTTGCGTTTTGCATTATAAGCCGCGTGAAGAAATTGAAAATTAGAAATCCCTGTAATCTCTACAGGATATTGAAACCCTAGAAATATTCCTAAATGAGCTCTTTCATGCGCGCTTAATTCTAATAAACTCTTCCCTTCAAAAATAAGATCGCCTGCAGTTACCTCATAAGAGGGATCTCCTGCTAAAATTTTTGCTAAAGTAGACTTTCCAGCGCCATTTGGGCCCATAATCGCATGAATCTCTCCAGGGTTTATTGTTAAATTTAATCCCTTTAAGATGGCTTTTCCTGCAACGGTTGCTTGTAATTGTTTAATTTCTAACATGCTATCCAACAGAATTTTCTAATTTCAAAGTTAATAATTTTTGTGCTTCAACAGCAAACTCTAGAGGCAATTCCTGAATGACTTTCTTACAAAATCCATTAACGATTAAGTTAATCGCATCTTCTCGAGAAATTCCTCTGGTTTCTAAATAAAACAGTTGCTCCTCATTCATTTTCGAAGTAGAAGCCTCGTGTTCTAATTGGGCTGTTTCATTAGCTATTTCTATATAAGGGAAGGTATTAGCAGAACATTGATTACCAATTAGCATCGAATCACATTGTGTATAATTACGCGCCCCTTCTGCACGAGGAGCAATTTTCACAAGTCCGCGGTAGGTATTATGGGATTTATCCGCTGAAATCCCCTTAGATATGATTGTAGATCGTGTGTTTTTACCTAGATGAATCATTTTTGTACCGGTATCTGCTTGCATCATGCCATTGGTCAGAGCCACTGAATAAAATTCTCCTACTGAGTTATCCCCTTGCAGAATACAGCTTGGATATTTCCATGTAATTGCAGCTCCGGCCTCTACCTGAGTCCAACAAATTTTTGAATTAATCCCTTGACAGCGCCCTCTTTTGGTAACAAAGTTATAAATCCCCCCAAGCCCTGTCTTAGGATCGCCTGAGTACCAATTCTGTACTGTAGAATATTTAATTTCCGCATGATCCATGGCAACTAGCTCAACGACTGCTGCATGTAGTTGATTTTTATTAAAAGCAGGGGCTGTACATCCCTCTAAGTAACTCACATAAGAGCTTTCTTCAGCAATAATCAATGTTCTTTCAAATTGCCCACTTTCTCGGTCATTTATTCGAAAATAGGTAGATAGTTCAATAGGAGAACGCACTCCTTTAGGAACATAGACAAAAGAGCCGTCTGAAAACACAGCTGAGTTAAGCGCTGCAAAAAAGTTATCTCCAATTGGAACAACACTTCCCAGATACTTTTCTATCAATTCTGGATAAAGTTTTATCGCTTCTGAAATCGAACATAAGATCACACCGGACTCTGCCAAAGCTTTATGAAAAGTAGTCCCCAAAGAAACAGAATCAAAAACAACGTCTACAGCCACATTAGCTAGTCTTTTTTGCTCATCTAAAGGAATCCCTAATTTTGCAAATGTTTTTAAAATTTCAGGGTCTACTTCATCTAAACTGTTTAAAGATTGCTTTTTTTTAGGAGCAGAATAGTAAGAAATATCTTGATAATCAATCGGTGTATAACGGATATTTCCCCATTTTGGCTCTTTCATTTGCTTCCATTTGGCAAACGCCTGTAAGCGAAATTCCAGTAAAAAAGCGGGTTCTTCTTTTTTTGCTGAAATAGCGCGAACCGTATCCTCTGATAGCCCTTTTGGAAAACTTTCTGTTTCAATCGAGGTCGTAAAGCCAAATTTATATTCCGAGCGCTCTTCTATAAGTTGCTGAGTTGACATATATTTCCTATAAAATTCCTTCTATACTATCTGAACGCTATAGATTTTCTCAATCAAAAGCCTCAAAATTTCTATTCTTAAGATATTTACTTTTATTAAAAACAAAAACACACCTATTTAATACGCAATAACATACGCGTATAAAATCAGATTAAAACTCAAATAATTTTATTCTATTTTTTCAAACAAAATTGGAGTGATGAATCTCTGATTTTTTAAGATTTGGTTAGACTTGGCCTATATTACAATCTTTTACATTTATCTATCTAAAGAATTGCTCTTATGTCATCGATCAAGAAAAAAACGGCTTAAATTAAAATAAATTTTTATTGATGTAAAAAGAATGCTTTTATAAAATTTTCTTTTAAGCATCTTTTAAGGAGATCGTATGCATATATCTGGGTTAAACATGTTAATACCACACTCTATTGTTCTTTCAACAGAGCAATTCCAAGTCTCAAACATTGTAAAAAACGCAGCAAAAAATCTAAATAAATTGGCTATTCCTGTTATTGCTTTAGTTGGGTTAACAAGTATGAGCGCTGTGGAAGGAGGACCTATTACTTATGCTGGTTGCGTACTGGGATGCGAACTTTTAGCTACTTCTGCGACCGGTGGAATTGGCTCAGTACCAGCTCTTCAAGCATGTCTTTACTCATGTTTACCTATTCTCGCAGCTCCATGGTGTCCATGACACAGTGAGTATTTTTTTTAAAAAGCAAACGATAGCTCTTTATCCCGGATTGAGCAGATTACTAAAATGCAATTTTGATTTATTATAACCCCTATTAATTTTGTATGATGAGGGTTATCATGAGCGTACATACACAAGTAGAACGATTAGATCATTTAGGTGTTA
>JBAUFS010000087.1:0-9986 GCA_049679255.1 Candidatus Rhabdochlamydia sp. | reverse complement strand
TTTTAAGCAATCTGCTGTCAGGAATAGCAAATTATTGTCTCAATCCAGACAAGCCACGTTTGTTTTTTCATCGAAAAGAAATTGATCAAACAACTATTTCTGAATATGTATGATGGTTCCTTATGTTAAACTGGCGTAGTTATCCAGTAGAGCAGTCAGTCGAGCAATTTCTTCTTCGAAAGATTCTTCCTCTAGGTGGGTTTGTGCAAAGATTCATACAATCCTCTTCGTTTCCTACGTAGTTAGCTATTAAGGGTCTTCTAGCAGAAGTAGGGGGATATTCTCTAGTAGCGCAGTAATCCGAGCAATTTCTTCCTTGTGCTAGTGCTTCTCGATGAGGAAGATCTGCCCTTATAGATGGCATATTTGCTACTGCCATTACTGAAAACACAGCAAGAGCTACTTTCATGGTGTTTTTTACCACGCTTGAAAGGTGAATCGAATTGATTAAAGAGTAGAGATAATCAAATGATTCCCTTGCGCTTATATTTAATGAAGGTCTCATATTTTTTCCCATAAGTTCTTTGTTGATAAAAAGATAAAATGAGGTTTAACAACTGTCCTGCTATTCTGACTAAAAAAAATCAGATCTCTAGCAATGCATAAATCTTAATTTTAAAGACATTTTTTGTTAATAAAAATTTATTAAATTTTAATACCATTTTTTAGATGGTAAAAAAAGGGAAATATCTGGTTGTTTTATCGATCATAATGGGAAGAAAACTAAGAGGGAAAAGTGCTTTATCCAATCCATTTTTCAACTTTGTAACTCCTAAAGATTGGATGTATTTATTGATCAATTTAATTTTTTAACCTTTTTTGAAGAAGGATGTTTTTTCATTGAAAAAATATTAGTTTGCAAAGTATACTTTGTGTGAATTTGTTATATTTTTGTTTAAAACAAATTTTTCTTTGCGCGCTTTATAAATAAAGCCTCTATTTACTCTTTAAATTAAAAGGGAGGTGACCTTGTGCCAATTACCTCTGAAAAAGATGAGATGATTTTGCTAACCGAAGAGCAAAAAGACTCTAATGGCTTAACAGAATCTAAAACCTCTCATTTACATGATGTCCTGCGGAAAAAACTGGAACTTGCTTTTCATAAACAAACCTCTACAGTTGTTGTTCATGATATTATAAAAATAGTGGCGGAACATTCTGCAATTGACTTAGCTTATGCCGCTTCAGAACTTCCTCCACGTGCCAGGCCGGTGATTTACGAGAATTTATCCAATAGCAACGACAAAATTGCTTTTTTGATTAATACAGATAGCAGCACAAGATCTGCTGTATTACATTATATCAGCGATGAAGAGATAAAAAATATTTTAGAAGAGATGGCTCCTGACGAAGGGGTAGAAATCTTAGAAGATATCCCTGAAAGGCGTTTTAGACGAGTGATGGAGATCTTAGAACCTATAAAAGCTGCAAAGATTCGAGAGATTAAAAAACACCAGCGCAATACGGCTGGGCGATTAATGACAAATGAATTTTTTTCTTTTGCAATGGATGTAAAAGTAGCAGAAGCTGCATCTTATATTAGAGATAATCCAGGGATTGATTTAACAAGGCAAATTTTTATTGTTAATCAAGAAGGAATATTGCAGGGATATGTCCCTGCAAGAAATTTGATTGTGAACTCACCGCATCTACCTCTTAAACAAGCCATGCGTCCTGTTTTACACAAAGTAACAGCTGATGCTTCCCGTGAAGAAGTGGTAGAAATTGTTGAAAGGTATAAAAGCACTGCCTTAACAGTTGTAGATAGCAATAATCGATTAGTCGGTGTGATTACCAATGAAGATGTCCTTGATGCTATAGCCGATATTGCTGATGAAACAATTGCAAATATGGCAGGTACCGCGGAAAAATTTAGTGAACACGAACCTTTTATAAAAAGATTTATCTCTCGAGCTCCTTGGTTAATTGTAACTCTCTGTGCCGGTTTAATCAACGTGGGGGTAATGTCCTCTTTTCAGAGATATGATGGAGGGATTTTAACCTTTGTGATGTTTTTTGTGCCTTTGATTACAGGTATGTCTGGTAACATAGGTATTCAATGTAGTACAATTCTTGTAAGAAGTATGGCAATTGGGTTAATTTCAGTGACTAATCGCACGGAAGCTATTTTAAAAGAATTGCTTATCGGAATAACTGCTGGTACAACTTTTGGGTTGCTATGTGGGGTTTCTGTATATGCGCTTGATTTTGTAGGGGTTTCTGGATCTGGGTTTACTCCTGTGGCTGTTGGAATTATGGTTGGTATAGGATTAATGGGGGCTTGTATTGGAAGTACTGCTTTAGGTGTGTTTTCTCCTTTATTTTTTGCGCGGATCGGAATAGATCCTGCTGTAGCATCAGGGCCTATTGTTACAGCTCTAAATGATTTTTTATCTATGTCTATTTATTTTTTAATAGCCATTGGTTTAAGTTCATTGTTTTTTTGATATTGCCATTTTGCCATGACTCTAATATAGTCTGCTACTATGGGATTATATGAATGTCCAAGCTTTATAAGATTAGATGAGAAAAGATAGTCGTTTAACAAATAAGTTGCTTGTAAACCTTTTGCCTAAAATGCTTGAGCGCATTGCAGCCATGCAGAAAGATCGGCCAGATTTAATTGTATCGGCATGGCAGGAAATTATCGGAAAGGATCTTGCCATTATGGCTAAAGCAATAGGTTTTGAAAAGGGGATTTTAATGGTAAAGGTTAGTAATTCTACTTTATATAGCTTACTTGCCCAACATGAAAAAAAGCGTTTGTTGCAAATGTTGCGTAAAAAATTTCCCTCTATTGATATAAAAACAATTCATTTTCGTATCGGTTAACTATAATTGAGATAAGGTATGACCATAATGACCAAAGAAGAACAATATGATGCTAGTTCCATTACCGTCCTAGAAGGATTGCAAGCGGTAAGAGAGCGTCCTAGCATGTATGTCGGTGATACACAAACCAATGGGTTACATCAGCTTGTTTACGAAGTAGTGGATAATAGCGTTGATGAGGCTTTAGCTGGTCATTGCAGCGAGATTTCTATTTTTATTCATGAGGATAACTCCATAACAGTTCAAGATAATGGAAGAGGAATCCCTGTTGGGCGTCATGCTCAAGAATCAAAGAAACAGGGTCGGGACGTTTCCGCAATTGAAGTGGTTATGACTATTTTGCACGCAGGTGGTAAATTTGATAAAAGCACCTATAAGGTTTCTGGTGGACTGCATGGAGTAGGGGTTTCTTGTGTCAATGCTTTATCTGAAAAGTGTGATGTTGAGGTACGTCAAAATGGCAAGGTTTATTCCATTCAATTTTCCAAAGGGAAAGTAATCCACCCCCTTAAACAGATAGGAGATAGTAAAGAACACGGTACTAAAGTCACCTTCAAACCCGATGCGACCATTTTTACCGTATTGGTCTTTGACCATGATTTACTATTGAAACGTTTTCGTGAACTAGCTTTTTTAAACAAAGGGCTAACCATTCGCTTTCGCGATGAAAGACAAGCTGATTCTCAAGAGCTGGTTTTTTGTTATGAGGGGGGGGTTAAATCCTTTGTAGAATACTTGAATGAAAATAAAACGCCTATTTTCCCAAAACCGATTTATATCTATGGATCAAAAGAAGGTGTAGATGGGATGGTAGACTTTGAAGTTGCCATGCAGTGGAATACCACTTATTCAGAGAATGTGTATTCCTATGTAAATAATATATCAACGCGTATGGGAGGAACACATGTTAGTGGGTTCTCTACAGCTTTAACACGTGTTTTAAATCAATATATTAAGACCCATAATCTATTGAAAAGCGATAAGATGACGGTCCAGGGCGATGATATGAGAGAGGGACTCACCGCTGTTTTATCTGTAAAAGTGCCTAATCCTCAGTTTGAAGGGCAAACCAAACAGAAGCTGGGCAACAATGAAGTAGGCTCGCTTGTGCAACAGATTACAGGGGAGCACTTGGCGGTATTTCTAGAAGAGAATCCAGTCATTGCTCGCATGATTGTAGAAAAAGCCATTCTTGCAGCTCAGGCCCGAGACGCTGCTCGAAGAGCAAGGGAATTAACTCTGCGCAAAACAGCTTTAGATACGGCGAGATTGCCCGGGAAATTAACCGATTGTCAAGAAAAAGACCCCGCGCTTTGTGAATTATTTATTGTAGAAGGAGATTCAGCAGGGGGATCGGCAAAAACGGGTCGAGACCGTAGATTTCAAGCCATTCTTCCCATTCGCGGAAAAATTCTTAATGTGGAAAAAGCGCGTTTGGAAAAGGTTTTGCAGAATCAAGAAGTAGGTGCAATGATTGCAGCGTTTGGTTGTGGAATTGGACAGGGTAATTTTAATCTGGAAAAATTGCGCTATCATAAAATTATCATTATGACGGACGCTGATGTTGACGGTTCTCACATTCGTACCCTATTGCTAACCTTCTTCTATCGTCATATGCCTGCTTTAATCGAAAATGGTTTTGTTTATATCGCACAACCTCCTTTATTTAAAGTTACACGCAAAAAAGCAAGCCGCTATATTCACAGTGAAAAAGATATGGATGAGTACCTATTAAAACTAGGTCTTAGCGATATTCAAATCCAGTTAGTAGGCCATAGCGATATACTATCTAAAGAGCTGCTTGAGGAATTGGTAAAACTCATTCGTGATGTAGAGGCATTTATCCTCTCTATTGAGAAAAAAAGTATTCCTTTTCGTGAATTTTTACAAGCTAAAGACGAAACAGGTAGGCTTCCTCGTTTCCAAGTAAAATTAGGAGAGGAAGAGAAATTGATTTACTCAGAAGAGGAGTTTGTAGAAATAAAGCTATCACATGAGACTCTACAAAGATCTAAACATGCTGAAACTCTAGCCTCTATTCCCATTGAAGAGCAAACCCTAGAAATGCAAACATTTCGTGTTAAAGGAATGCCTTTTGTAGAGCTATATGAGAAGAAGACTATTGATTCTTTAAAGACACGCCTTTCACAGTTTAATTTTACACTTGATCAATATGTTGTTGCAGACGGTAAGTTATTTGATATTATCGATGAAGAGAGCAAATACCATCCTATGTATACCTTAAAAGAAGGAATTGATTTTTTACGACAGAATGGACGTAAAGGAATCGAAATTCAACGATATAAAGGATTAGGGGAAATGAATGCAGATCAACTTTGCGATACGACAATGGATCCTCAAAAGCGAACTCTTCTTCATGTAACACTTCCCGATGCTATTGCAGCTGATCATACATTTACTATGCTTATGGGAGAAGAAGTTCCTCCTAGACGTAGGTTTATTGAGCAACATGCCCTATCAGTTAAGAATTTGGATATCTAAGGAGAGTTAACCATCCATGTCCTATACTAAAGATGAAATTGTTATTTCCCGCAATATTGAAGAAGAGGTTAAAGAAAGCTATATTCGCTATTCGATGTCGGTGATTATTGCTAGGGCGCTTCCTGATGTACGCGATGGGTTAAAGCCTTCTCAAAGACGTATTTTGTACGCAATGAGGCAGTTATCTTTAAGCCCTACTTCTAAACATCGTAAGTGTGCTAAAGTTGCAGGGGACACCTCTGGGGATTACCACCCTCATGGAGAACAGGTAATCTATCCTACGCTTGTTCGTATGGCACAGAGTTGGTCTATGCGCTATCGTTTAATCGATGGGCAGGGAAACTTTGGCTCGGTGGATGGTGATCCTCCAGCCGCTATGCGTTATACAGAAGCGCGTCTCACCCATGCTTCCATGGCTTTAATGGAGGATTTGGATAAAGACACGGTTGACCTAATCCCTAACTACGATGAAACTAGGGTAGAACCGACTGTATTTCCTGCTAAGTTCCCTAATTTATTAGCAAATGGGTCTTCTGGAATCGCTGTAGGAATGGCGACCAATATTCCGCCGCATAATTTAGCTGAATTAATCACAGCGACTTTATTAGTCATTGACGAGCCACAAACGACAATTGAAGAAATTATGACGGTAATGCCTGCGCCGGATTTCCCAACTGGTGGAATCATTTGCGGTTATCGAGGAATTAAAGAAGCTTATCATACAGGTCGTGGGAAAATTACTCTGCGAGGAGTCATTCACATTGAAGATGGCGAATCTGATAAGCAAAAGCTTGTTATCGATGAGATTCCTTATAATATAAGTAAGTCAGATCTGATTCTAAAAATAGCTGACCTTGTAAACACTAAAACCATTACTGGAATTAGCGATTTACGCGATGAGTCGGATAAAGATGGGATGCGGATTGTCTTAGAGCTCAAGCGCGGCGAGATCCCTGACGTTACGATTAATCAGTTGTATAAGTTTACCGATTTACAGGTAACCTTTGGTTGTAACATGTTAGCTCTTGATAAGGGCTTGCCAAGAACGATGAATATCAAGCAGTTTATTGCTGCTTGGGTTGAACACCGAATGGACGTTGTTCGCCGCCGCACCAGATTTGAGCTTGCAAAAGCACAGGCGCGTGCTCATGTTTTAGAAGGCTATTTAAAAGCTCTAGATAATTTGGATGCAATAGTTAAGCTCATTCGCTCTTCTGATAACAAAGAAGCTGCTAAGCGTCAATTGATGACTGATTATGAATTGAGCGAGAGACAAGCATCTGCTGTTTTAGAGTTGCGTTTATACCAATTAACCGGGTTAGAAAGAGAGAAGATTGAATCCGAATACAACCAATTGCTGGATAAAATTTCTCATTTTCTTGCTGTATTAGCTAATGAAACACTAGTGCGAGGAATTATTAAAGAAGAGCTCTTAGAGCTTAAGAAGCATCATAACTCCGATCGAAAAACAAAAATCATTGCAGCGGAAGGGGAATTTAATATTGAAGATCTCATCCCTGATTTGCCAGTGATTATTACGATTTCAGAAGATGACTATATCAAACGCATGCCCATAGATACCTTCCGTGAGCAACGCCGTGGAGGTCAAGGTGTGATTGGCATGGAGATGAAAAAAGAAAATGATGTTTTAAAAGATGTCTATGTTGCCTCTACGCACGATTATCTATTGATTTTTACCAATTTTGGCAGATGCTATTGGCTAAAAGCATGGGAAATTCCAGAAGCAGGAAGACGATCTAAAGGAAAGCCTTTAGTCAATCTTTTAGAAGACATACGCCCTTCTGAAAAAATTGCTACTGTCTTAAAAGTAAAGAAGTTTGAGGAAGATCATTATATCTTTTTAGCAACAAAGCAAGGGGTTGTAAAGAAAACAGAGCTCTCAGCTTTTAGCTCTCCTCGCCGTAAAGGGGTTTATGCGATCAATATTGATGAAGGAGATGAAGTAATTGCAGCTCGCCTAACAAAAGAAGGAGAACAGATCATGCTATTTACAAAAAATGGAATGGCTGTTCGTTTTGATCAAACACAGGTACGTGCAATGGGCCGCGTAGCGCGAGGGGTTAGGGGTGCTCTTTTACGCAATAAAGAAGATGCTGTTGTTTCTTGTGAGGCTGTTTCCGGTGATCAAAACCTGCTTGTTGTTTGCTCTAAAGGTTTTGGAAAACGCTCAAAAGTCAATGATTTTAGGCAAACCAACCGCGGGGGTGTGGGAGTACGCTCTATTATTACAAGCGAGCGCAATGGTCCTGTAATTGGAGCTGTATCTGTTACCGATCAGGATAGCGTGGTTATGATGTCGAACACAGGACAAACCTTGCGCATTAATATGCAAGATGTGCGAGTAATGGGACGCTCTACTCAAGGGGTTCGTCTGGTTAATTTACACGGACAAGATCACTTAGTGGCCATCCAAAAAATTGAACATATTGAAGAGGCTGCCAGCGAGGTTTCAAAATAGATGCAACATAAAGGGCATCTAATTACTTTTGAAGGAGGAGAGGGTGTAGGTAAAACAACGCTTATCGATGCTCTCTACCAATACTTGAAAAATAGTAGGCAAGATGTCATTAAAACCCGTGCTCCAGGCGGTACTGAAATTGGGCAGTTGATTCGAGAAATTCTATTGAATCAACATCAAGATAAAATGTCTTGCGCTTGCGAATTATTCCTCTTTTTGGCAGATCGCTCTCAGCACGTAGATGAATTGATTCTTCCCGCTTTAAAACAGAAAAAAATTGTTTTATGCGATCGTTTTAACGATTCTACCATTGCCTACCAAGCAGCAGGCCGGCATCAAGAAGAAAAATGGATCGAAGATCTCTGTGCATTTGCTTCATTACACGTGCCTATTCATTTAACCTTTTATTTGGATTTAGACCCAGAGCTAGCTCTAAAGCGCGTAGATCGGATGAAAGATAGAGATCGTATTGAAGCAGAAAACATCGCATTTCACAGAAAAATTAGACAAGCATTCCACGCCCTAATAGAAAAGGATCCCAAGCGATTTGTGATATTAGACGCTTCGTTAGATCCAAGTGAAGTATTTGAAATAGCAAAACGGCACCTTGATGACTTCCTCGAAACTCACCGGTAATCAAGCAGCAGCGCAGATCATTATGCGTATGCTATCTAATCAAACCCTTCCGCATACCCTTTTGTTTCACGGACAAAATGGAGTAGGCAAAAGTGTTCTAGCAAAAGAAGTAGCAGAAGGATTAATGGGAAGTTCCCATATAGAAAAAATCCGAAAGCAAATCCATCCCGATCTCACTCTATTACATCCGGAAGGAAAAAGTGGGGTGTACTCCATTGAACAGATGCGTTCTTTATTGCAAATGGTTTCACTGCCTCCTTTTGAAGCAACGCTCAAAGTATTTATTATTCACGAAGCCGATAAGCTCACTGCTATTTGTAGTAATGCTCTTTTAAAAACATTAGAAGAGGCAAGTTCTGACACCTATTTTATCTTATTGACCGATGAGATAGAAAAATTGCTCGAAACAGTTACCTCGCGTTGTTATAAAGTACGGTTTTTCCCCATTCCCTCTGATTTAATTGCCTTATTTCTACAAAAGCATGCAACTCTAACAAAAGAAGAAGCAAGGAATCTAGCGCATAGATCTCAAGGCTCTTTAGCCAAAGCCAAATGGCTGCAAGAGTTAAAATCAGAAAGAATGCAGCAATTTTTAACGGATCTCTTTAGCTTAAATCTACCTCAAGATTATAGTCAATTTATCCAACTCATGGCAGGTATTGATGCTTTACTAGAAGATGCAAAAGCAGAAATCATCTTAGAAGAGATTCTAGAGTGGTATAGAGACCTACATGCGTTTAATTACCAAGCTCCTGGATTTTATCACACCAATTGCATGGAGTTGTTAGCAAAAAAGGCTAAAGAACCTCTACCTTCTCTAGAGAGAATACTAGAAGCGTTTATGCAGGCTCAAACAGCGCTGCAGCGCAATATTAAATTGTCTGTTGTCATAGAGAATATGTTGCTGCAATTAGTAAGTTGCTTGAACCCATCTTGAGCGCTCTCCGAAGAAGTAGCTTTAAATATTTTCTTAATTAGGGTCTTCTATCTTTAAAATAAAAAATTTCTTGTGTATTTTAGTGCAATCTTAACTATCCTTAGTGTATACTTTTTTATTTCGATTTAAACTTTCAGGAGTTTGTGTTTAGGAGGGCTATGATTATTAATCAAAAAAAAGAAGTTCAATTAGAAGCTATTTTCCAGCAATTGAATAAAGAATCAGAATGCAAAATGAAGCAAGAAAAAACGATGAATAAAGCTTCAAACCTTGTTTTATTAGCCTTACAACCGTGATTCCTCACCAAAAAAATATTTTTGATTTTAGATCATAAAAAGTTATACTGGCAAGCCATGAAATTATCTTCTCAGAATATAGATAATCTTGGTCTTGTGGCCGGGATGTGTGATGAAATTGGTATCAGTGATCTGATTGATCAAGCCTGCGGTACACAGGCTAAAAATAAGAATCTGTCTTTTGGCCAATGTGTTACATGCATGATTCTTAATGGACTTGGTTTTGTTGGTCGTACCCTCTATCTCTACTCAGAATATTTTGAGGATAAACCCATAGATCATCTTCTTGGAACCTCTATTAAGC
>JBAUFS010000086.1:0-8376 GCA_049679255.1 Candidatus Rhabdochlamydia sp. | reverse complement strand
TTTCTTAAAGTTAAAACATCATTAAACCATTTTGCTCTCAAATACAAATTACTCATAAGAGCAAATCAAAGGGCATTCCAAGAACTTAAAAAATTATATGAAAGAACTGCTCCTGCGTAAGGTGAGTAATGGATAAGTACCGAAAAGCATCCATTGTATGAGAAGACCCATATAAGGCTAATTCAATAAGATTTGAATAATCGGCCCCATTTAAACCTAAAAAAATTCTATAAACAAAAGCACCAAAAGATATCGAACGAAATACCCATAAATGGGCCATAGACCAATTAAAAACAGATCGAATATGTACAAACCAGCTAGAGGGCGCTTGCAATATCCATTTTCCCAGACTTGTCGTATAGTTGTACCACATCCGAATGAGAAAAAAACAAGGAAGCGCCACATATAGCAGAAAAAGAAGAGCTCTGTATAATAAAATAGGCATCTTGATTGATCCCCCTTAAATTTTTTCTTCTGGTTCTCAAAGAGAATATATATCTTTAAACTTTCTACATTTTAAATCAAAAAATTCCTTAAAAAAAATAAATCCTTTGTTGCTAATAATTATTTTTTTTAGCAACAATTACTGACCAAAAACTAAAAAGCGCATCAACCTTAAAGGAGCTTTTATGGCTGTGCAACTTTTACATTATGCAAATGTTTACTCTCCTAGAAGATATGATGAAAATGATATTTTGGATCTCAACTTGTTAAATTGCAATGATCAACCAAATGCTATCGAGCAAATCGACATAGAAGCAGAACGAGAATTGGCAGAAATTGAAGCAGAGACTCAAAGAAGAAGAGCTGCTGTTGAGAATAGAAGAAGCTCACGAATAACACGTGTAAATCTGCTACGCGAAAATGCTATTTTTATTCAAACCGGTTCTCATAAAAACATCTATCCACCTCCAGAAGAATTTATTGCTCTTATTGAAAGACAGGTAGGGGTAATCAGTTTTATCAAAGATCCAGAAATTTCAGGACCCGCAGTAAAAACAGCTTTTTCAGTGATAACAGTAGCCTCTTATGCTTACATTGTCCCTCGTATGAAAGAAAAAGGCATTCAATGGATAGAAAATTATCTCCGTCAAATCCCTGTAATAGGATCCACTCTAAGCAATTCTCTAAGTAGAGGATTAAGTATTATAAATCTTCCAAATACTATTGCTCAATGGGCTTGGGATCCCACAAAATACTTGGAACAAGATTATGAAATGGGAGATGAATATTCCCCTAATATTCCTCTTTTCAATGAAGATGGGACTCCAAAAATGGTGGAAACTTCTCAGAGAGAAAAAACTAAATTTGCAGGTAAAATTGTTGCAATTGGTATAGCTTTAAAGTATGGGCCTTCTTTAGTAACAAGATTAATAGACACGATAAATGAACTAAGAGCAACTCATCTTTTAAATCAAGATTGGGCAAGAACTTTCTTTTCTTCTTATTTTGAGTGGAAAGTAAGAAAGTTAAGAGAAATAGAAGTTCAGTACAATACACCTGATGTATTCCAAAATGACTCTGTTTTAAACCAACCAAAATACAGGTGTGCTCAATCGGGTCAGTTTCTAATCATTCCCTTTAAGACTCCTTCTAATAGAGTATTTCAATACAGTGTGATTGAAGATTGGTTACTCTACCACCATACATGTCCAGTTACGGAAGAGAATCTACAAGCTAATCAGTTGTCTTTTGATGCAAAAATTTATGATGAGATGAGATATAGACTTCAGGCTATAAACAGGTAGAAACCATTCAAATTTAATATAACAAAAGGTTATCATGAGCATACAATCTTTCTTTAGATCTAGCGCAGGATTTTTTGATGATTCTTATCATGCTAGAATTTATCCAGATGGTACTACTGTATTCTTTAAGCAAGGACCCTTTATGAGATTATTTCAGAAAGGGCCTGTTATCTTAGGCGTTTTTTTAGCCGGACTTCATGCAGGAAAATACATAGCCCGTCATATACGGGATCATAGCCTTAATCAATTTGCTAATTCAAATTCAGCAGTTGTTAGAACCGCCTGCCGTACTTATCATTATCTTTTCCCAGCTGGTAGCTCTAGAAAGTATTTCGTAGAAGTTGCTTTAGCAGACAATTTTTTTACAGCATTGCAACTAGAAATACTGTTACACACACTACCTCGTCCCTTAAATGACCCAGTAGGAAGTGATATGGATGAAGCCATTCTATCAGTTGCTCGTGTGTGTTTCTTAGCTTATTGTATAGATAAAGTGCGTCTAGTGGTTTATAAAATCTTACTATGGGTCCCTAGCGATATCACACTAGCTTTTGCTCTAGATTTTGCCCCTACGGGTATTTATTCCGTTAGACAAACTAATGGAGAGCGTTTTGAATTTAGAAATTAAATTTTTTAAGAAACTAAAATGAATACTCTTGATCTAATGTCTCTTGTTTCCGAGTTAGCGCGTGCTCCTATAGAAGAATATCATACGATTCTTACAAGTAGAACAAGCTGGTTTGGAAAAATCATCAATTATTTCCTCCCACAAAATGGAGTAGATGTTCATGCAACAATCTATAAAATACAGAATCTCATGGAAAAAGACTCTTCTGTATTAAAACAACCTACATTTATCAAAGATGCCATACATTTAACCAATAAGCTAGACGCCCATGTTTATGCTCTTTTGGAAAATAACCCAAATCCGGAAAATGAAAAATTTCTTTCCTTTGTTTTCTCTTTTGAAAGCTGTATTTTAACTCGTATTTCTGGTGATCAAACCCTAGAAGTAATCCCATCTATTAAAAGTAGACTAGTTCCAGAAAATGTAATTTCTTACTTGATAAGCACTAATTTTAGCCAAAATATCACCTTAGCAACTGCCTGCTGCGAGTATATTGAAGAAAATAGAATGCATATGCTAAGCGAGTCAAATTGCTTAAAAGAGCCTGAAAAGATGCTTCCCCTACTAAATGCAGGGTGCTTAGCCAAAAATGATCTTATTGTTAAAGCGATTTGGAAAACTCTTTATCTGAATAAAGACCTTGCTCTCTTTAAAGCAGATAAAAAAATAATCTCTTCTCTTGATTATCTCCTTAATAAAAAAGAATTCAGCAACCAAACTTTAATCGTAGGTGATTCGCAAAATCCTCAAGAAGTTTTGGTAAACAGAGAAATTTTGTCCCAAAGAAATCGTTATTTCCATGCACTTTTTCAAACAAATTTTTCAGAAGGATCTCAAGATGCTATTACACTCAAAGATCAAGATACAGAAAGCATCGATTACGAAGGTTTTTTGTATTTGCTTCGTTACATTTACACAGGTAACATCGATGTTCCTCTAGATCTGTGTCTAACAGTAAGTCATTTGGCAGATCTCTATTTAGAACCGAATTTAAAAAAAACATGCGATAAAAAAAAGTGGGATCAAGCTGTTCTTACTCTTAAACATAAAAACCTAACAGGGAAATTTCAAAGTTCTCATTACGAGGAGTTCTTCTATCTAGTTCATGAGATTTATACAGGTAAAACCGATGCATCCTCTGTTATTACGCTCAAAGATCTAAACATAGAAAACCTACAAAACATCGATTACCAAGCTGTATTGTATCTACTGCATTACATCTACACTAGCGATGAGGATGTTCCTTCAAGTCTTTGTTCTGATGTAAGCCGTTTAGCAGATGCCTATTCAGAGCCTGACTTAAAAAAGATATGTGATCAAAAAATCTTGAGATCCTCATGAGTTATCCCTCATCTAGGATAGATACTCCTGAATTAATTCGAGGCCAGGATTTTTGCATTACTCAGATAATTGGGCTTTGGTGTGGTAGAAAAATAGTTTGTTATATACGCGCTCATAATATCAATCAATGGGCTCATTCAAAACATTCCTGTCTCAGGGCCATACATCGTATATATGTTTATATTTTTCCAACTTTTTCTAAGAGAAGGTATTTTATAGAAGTTACTCTACCTGATAATCTATGCTTAGCATTGTGTATGGCAATAAAATCCTATAAATTTATTCCATTTAGAGGAAGTAAAGTTATAAAAACCCCCATAGTAACTCTATATACTTTTGCATTCGCTTATTTTATAGATCTAATTCGAAGAGCAATCGCTAGAAATTTGCCTGCTCTTAATTTTATTGCTCCTTCTGCTATTGATTACAGCAATGCAAACTATCCTCTACTAAACCACTCTCAAACAAAATCTCTTATTCATGATTTAGCATCTATTCCTGCAGAACAGTTTCATCAAATATTTATAAAAAACTTCGCTTTTGATTCTTTTATTGATTCCTTGCAAAATTTTATCAACGCCAATCCTTTAGTATTAACGCAACCTGTATTTATCTCTCACATCATTCAAGTGCTTCATAGAATTGAAAAGAATATTCGTTTGACACAAGATCCGAGCCATCCATTTAACATGTTTCTCTCTTCTTTTTCATCTTTGAAACAACAAATTTTAACTAAGATTTTTAACATTGAAGAGATCGTAATCCCATCAACAGAAGATAGCTTAAACATAAAAAATACGGTATTTTATACAGTAGCCTCTTATTTAATATGGACTAATCCCCATGCGAATATCGTTCTATATGACATTTGTTTTTCTTATATTAAAAATAACAAACTAAATTGCAGTGAAATTACCTGTGTAATTCACAACAATCAACTAAAATTAAATCAGCTAGATTTTATTAAACATATCATTCAATTGATCGATAAGATTGATGCTACGGCTTTAATCCTTCAAAATGGAAAAGATTCTAAATATGAAAACCTTCTTTTCTTTAATTCTTACCTTGAAAAAAGTCTTTTAATTTTTATTTCTAATGATCATTCTAAAGAATTGGAAGTCATCCAATGGGTAAAAAATAGAATAAATACAGATAATATAACCTATTACTTATCAATGTGTAGTTTAGGCCCAAACATTATTTTATCAATTGCTTGCACAGCTTATCTAGAAAAAAATAAGCCCCTCCCAAAGAATTGCCAGGAACATTTAATAAAAAGCCCTAGAAATGCTCTTTTCATATTAAATGCGGGTTGCTTAGCCAAAGATGATCTTGTCGTTAAAACAGTTTGGGAAATCATCTTTTTAAATAAAACCTTTGAAATCTTTAAAACCGATGAAAAAATTACATCTCTTGATTATCTCCTTAATAAAAAAGAATTCAGTAACCAAACTTTAATCGTAGGTGACTCGCAAAATCCTCAAGAAATTTTAGTAAATAGAGAAATTCTATCTCAAAGAAATCGTTATTTCCACGCACTTTTTCAAACAAATTTTTCAGAAGGATCTCAAGATGTCATTATGCTCAAAAATCAAGATACAAAAAGCATCGATTACGAAGGTTTTTTGTATTTGCTTCGTTACATTTACACAGGTAACGTCGATGTTCCTCTAGATCTGTGTCTAACAGTAAGTCATTTGGCAGATCTATATTTAGAACCGAATTTAAAAAAAACATGCGATAAAAAAAAGTGGGATCAAGCTGTTCTTACTCTTAAACATAAAAACCTAACAGGGAAATTTCAAAGCTCTCATTATGAGGAGTTCTTCTATCTAGTTCATGAGATTTATACAGGTAAAACCGATATATCCTCTGTTATTACGCTCAAAGATCTAAACATAGAAAACCTACAAAACATCGATTACCAAGCTGTATTGTATCTACTGCATTACATCTACACTAGCGATGAGGATGTTCCTTCAAGTCTTTGCTTGGATGTAAGTCGTTTAGCAGATGCCTATTTAGAGCCTGATTTAAAAAAAGCATGTGATCAAAAAATCTTGCAATTATGCATTGCGTAGATAGAAAACATGTTAACTTCTAACAAAGTTTACCTCCGCATTAGAAAAAAATTCGCTTACTTTTATAAATCCCTACTCAAACAAGTCAAGAATTCTTACAAAAATAAGAGCTTAAATTTTAACACAATAAACTCCCATTTATTTCCTATAAAACTCTTCTTAAAAATAATTTATTTACATCATAAAATGAGTTTGGAAGCATTTGATATTCAGACATTTCAAAATAATTATCCGGAATAAAAAAACTTCTTGTTGACTTATCTTTTTTTTACTATTAACATATATTTCTTTTAAACACGAAGAGTTGGGGAAAGTAAAAAGTCTCTAGTTTTTAAATCTATTAGTACCAAGATCCTCCAAAAAATCAAGGTGTAGATAAAAACTTAACAACTCTAAGTGTTTAAAAGACCAAAAGGGAGAGGAACCTTTTTATAGCTAACTAGAAGTTAGATGCCCAGGATCAAAAAGCAATATACCTTTGCAAAATCATCATCGTGATGATTAAAGTCCTGACTAGTATTTAATGAACTAGGAAAAGTGTGTGCTTAACACACAAGAGGTATCTTATGACATGGCCTACAGATTTGGCTCGTCAATCAACCAATCCTTTCTCTCCAGAGAATATGATTACTAAAAATCTAATGGATCAAGCTTTAAAAAATGAGCGCTCCAGAATAGATAACCTAAATAGAAATGATCCTAATCGTTCAAGTGGTTCAAGCAATGAGAGTAATACACTTCCTTCTCAAAATTATATGAGAATAAATGACACACTTTTTTCAAAATCCAATGACCGAAAAGGCTTTGAATCATCTACAAGCTCAAAGGGCTCGGGAAACTCTACTCTTAGCGGGAGAGTAAGTAATTGTTCTCTCATATAAATATTTAAACTTAAACAATCTCTCTATCAGCTTCTCTTTAAGAAGCTAATAGAGAGTTAAAACATCTCACAAGAAAGATGCATTTCTTTAAAAAGAACCGAATTTTGTTAGCTTTATTAGTTTCATCTCCAAATGATCGTTCAGATGGTTTTGTTACTAAAGAACTAAAGCGTTAGCTAATAATTTAATAAACTAGAAAAAGTGTGTGCTTAACATACAAGAGGTACCTTATGACATGGCCTACAGATTTGGTTCGCCTATCAACAAACCCTTTCTCTCCAGAGAATATGATTACTAAAAATCTAATGGATCAAGCTTTAAAAAACGACAGGGATAGAAATAAAAGACTATTGGAAAGAGCCTCAAATGATGATAGCGATGATGAAAATCCTACATCAAATTCTCAAACCTCTAGCACTATAGAAAACTATGTTTTTTCAGAAAAATTCAAAAAAAACCAAGTTAAAAAAACCTTTGAGCGTGTGCCTTTATTGTCTAAGCATATAAAAACTGAATCTAGTATAAAAAACTCTTCTAGTTTAAGAAATATATTTTTCTGCTGTTGTATACAATAAAGCACTTAAATTCTATAGACTCAAAATAAGTATCTGTTAACCCCTATTAAGAAGTTAACAGATATTCTAAAGTTTTATCCCTTAAGACTTGATGAGTTACTTCGGAAAGCATCAAAGTCTTTTAATCTATCAATTTCTTTATTAACACCATCGGTTGTTTTTTCTTGTTGAGCTTGAGTGCCTTCTCGTGTTTGTTGCTCAATAGTGTCCTTACCAGCCTCGGATTTTTTCATATCTCCTAAGCCCAGAGATACATAATACAAAGCCTGTCCCGGCGCAGCTAAACCTTGCAGTTTTCCTGCTTTAGACTGAATAAGAGCTGCCTCAACATCATATTCTTTATTTGCTTTCCTAATAAGTCTGTCTTTCTCTTTGGTAGCTTGACTGGATTTCTTCTGATCTTCCACATTCTCTGCTGCTTGAGCTTCTTCTGTTTGCTCTTCTGGCTTGGTTTGTTTACAAGATTGTATTTCTTCCTGCGCATCATAGAAAATTTCTTCTTCTATTTCATCTAATATAGGTTCATCTCCAAGTATCTCTTCTGTGGGTGAGTTTACTGACTCTATAGGAAGTTCTTCTTCTATTTTATCTGATCCGGTAATAGGTTCATCAAGTGCCTCTACTTCGACTGTAATCTCAGGATCCTCTGCAGGTAAATCCTCTGATTTCATGTTATCTTGAACATAAGCTATTCTATTATTACGTAATTCTGTTGCTTCAGCAAGTTCTGCAGCACTCTTACATCCAGCTACACCTTGAGCCACTCCTGTTCCAGCAAGAATCGCACCGCCTCCTAATTGGAAAATACCTGCTTTTGCGGTCTCATCAGCAGAAGAAAAACCCGCTTTTATGCTTGCAAGGTTTGATTCGGTTCTGGCCTTACTGAGTACTTCTGAAACTTTTATAAGGATACTACATAACATCCATAGTGCAGCTTGCAATCTAGCCTGTGTATTAGAAGGACTGTTGGCTTGTGCAAGAGAAGCACTTGGTACGCCAGTTTAACGTAAGATCTATCATAACATATTGAAAAAGAGCCTTTTATCGTTTATGATATTTTGATTCATACACTCAAAAACAAAAAAGGCTCAAAATGGACGAACTAGCAATTACTGAATT
>JBAUFS010000085.1:0-2919 GCA_049679255.1 Candidatus Rhabdochlamydia sp. | reverse complement strand
CTTCTTACCCTGTGTGTTATTTTCTCTCCACTCAACTATACTTCATACCAAATCAATAGGTAAAGCTTACAAATTTTTCATAGAAAGCCTCTTTTTTCATAGAGCGCTTATGTTAAACTGGCGTTATCTATGTTAAATCTATCTGTTTTTCGGTGGATGATATGAACTGGTTTGACTTGAGCAATTTGAATACCCGCTTCTTCTTTTGCTTCTCGAATCATTGCAGAAGTGGCTGACTCTCCATCTTCGACATGTCCTGAAATAAGTCCATAATAATTATCGTAATAGCCTGTATTTTGTCTTAAAGAGAGTAAAACAGAACTCTTTTTTTTAACTATTAGGTAGACATTTAGACAAGCTCCAGATCTTTTTTTTAGATCCTTAGAATGCTGTAAAAGCTCTTGCATATTTTTAAGCCCTAAATCTTAAAAAAACAAAAGTATATACAGATATGTATATTTTCTGTAAATTTTTTTCTGAATAGCATTTTATTAGGAGTTAAGCGGTTGAATTTATAAAATCAATTAAAAATTTTTACACCCTCTCAAGAATGTTAAAGATTGTTGGATATATTTTTTTAGCCCTTTTTCTAGTGATATGTGCTGGAGCAATTTACCAGTTTGTAGCGACTAAAATTGATGATACCCGTTTTTCACCTCCAGGAAAACTCGTTGATATAGGAGGATATAGCTTACATATCAACTGTATAGGAGAAGGAGATCAAACCGTAGTTTTAGAGGCGGGTCATGCAGGGAACTGTTTAGAATGGGCGCTTGTTCAAGAGGAAGTGTCTCAATTTACCCGTGTATGCAGTTGCGACAGGGCAGGTTATGGGTGGAGTGAGGAGAGCCCTTACCCTCGCACAAGTGAACAGGTGGTTTTGGAATTACACACACTTCTAACAAAGGCTCAGGTCCCCACACCCTATGTTCTTGTTGGTCATTCACTAGGTGGTGTTAATATAAGGCTCTATGCGCATAGATATCCCGATGAGGTTTCTGGGATCATTCTGGTGGACTCATCTCATGAAAACCAGGAAGCACGCCTTCCTCCAGAATCTAAAAAACACTTTTTTGTTGAACATCCGAAAATCACAGAGTTTTTTACTTTCATGGGAATTCATCGCCTGATGATGCAAATGTCACAGACACAATCGAAGCTCAGGCTATCTAACTACCCAGACTGGGTTCAAAAAGCCTATCTTGCAAAATTATCCTCAACGAAATGCATGAGGACCGCAGGTAAAGAAAATTCTGCTTTTACAGAGAGCCTTAGTCAGTTAAAAAATGCTCAGTTTTCTTTTGGAGACAAACCATTGATTGTTCTTACTGCTGGAAAATGTATTTCCAATGAAGGATATGGTTTCGATCAAAAATGGTTAGATCAATCATTTAAAGTATGGAAAGAACTTCAAAAGGAGCTAGTGACTCAATCGACAAAAGGAAAGCAAATCATTGCTGAGCACAGCGATCATCAAATTACAAGGAATCAACCTGAAATTATTATTGATGCAATAAAAGAATTAATTAATTCAGAAGAAAAACTTGGAGTCCATTAATTTTCTAGCTAATTTAATACGGGTTTCGATGATCTTTTTGTGTAATGAAGAATTTGAATTAATCTGCATGGGGCTAGTGTGCTTCATTTGATTTTATTAAAGATGAGTTGAATTTAATACGATCCACTTTGCACCTCTTTAGAAGAAGATAAGGGTAAAAGCATTCGGTCTCCCCATAGAGGTATGGTGAAAGGTAGGTTTGGGTTTACCATGTATATGTAGTCTTCATGATATAAAGGAATAACTGGCATTTCGTTTAAGAAGATTTTTTCTGCCTTTTCTAAAGTTTGAAATCTTGTGTCTGCTTGTTCGTGAAAGGATCTTTCTAATAGTTGGATATACTCTTGGTTTTCCCAATTTGAGAAATTTTTCGCTAGTGACTTATATTTAAATCTTTCTAAAATACTCATGGGATCAAAATACATTGCACTCCAGAATACGTAAGACATGAAGTAGTCGCCTGTAGTTAACTTATTTAATGCAATTTTATAATCTAGGCGCTCTATCTTAATTAAAATACCTAAAGCATTTAACCATTGTTGCTGGATTACTTGCATTACTTGACCTGTAATAGAAGAGCGGGGATAGTAGTATAGAACAACGGGATTGAAAGCTTCTTTGGTGATCCCTAACTCAGCCATCCCTTCTTCTAATAACGCCTTTGCTTGGGCTACATCATTGTCTTGGAAAAAAAATCGATTGCGATTTTCCTTTAATACAGGAGGGATCATATTTGTGGCACTTATGCTTGCTTGATAGGCCTCATTAATGCGTTCTGTTTTAATGTTTTTTTTACATCCGTTTCCAGATAATCCAATCAATTCCTCACGATTAATCGCCAAACCAAAAGCCCTACGGATTTTAGGATGATTAAAAGGGGCTTTATCCGTATTAAAAGCAATGACCATAGAAGAAGTTCTTGGTGCACGGTGAATTGCCCATTTCTTTTCCAAAGCAGGAATTGCTTCTAAAGGAATGGAAGTTAAACAATCTCCAACCATATCCACTAAACCCTTTTCAAACATCTCTAATGTTATATCATCTTTTTGAACGACATTAAAAACAATTTTACTAGGATGTACATCTTCTGTTTTTCGATAGTTAGGGTTGTACTTAGCAATGATTTGATTTTCATGGTCCCATTTCTCTAATAGGAAAGGACCATTACATAAAAAGTTTGGACCCGCATCAAACATCCAATTGGGATTTTTCCGATCATTTTCGATATTTACAGGCGCCTTTTCAACTCTAAAGTGCGACAACTGCAGACTTCAATCTACATTCATTGAAGACCTCTATGGGTGTACGAAATTGTAACACTTTTCTAGGCCGATTGTTAAGCAAATCCTCAATTTCTTTCA
>JBAUFS010000084.1:0-17248 GCA_049679255.1 Candidatus Rhabdochlamydia sp. | reverse complement strand
CCAAAAAATTTAGTTAATTCATCAAGTTAATTCAAAGTTCATAGTACTTTTTATGTTAAAAATGCCTATTTCAGATCATTTTAGAAAAATATCCGCAATTATTGCACAAACTGCTCAATCTGGGTTTCATAGTGATTTTTTTCATATTCATTAGCAGTTGTTATTTCAGATGCAAGAACTTCTTCTAAATTGGTGCCGAGATTGATTAAGAACCCCAGATCAATTTCATTCCTTCCCTTAAATTTTTTATCTAGAAGGAACTCATGCATATTGTTTTTTTTACCTTCTTTTATAAACTCTTCTATAAAAGGAAATAAACTTGGACGTCCTTCTAAAGCTTCAGGAGTTTCTATCATCGGCTGAATGGCTTGTTTATTTTTCACATAGAGCTTAGCTTTTGCTAAATCAATAGAGCAAAGAACATCTGATCCTTTTTCAGTGAATAACTGATCTGCAACAGCAGGCAGGGAGTTTTCATGTTGTGTGTAAGCTTTTCTGCGTAAAGAGCACAGTTTCTCTATTTGGCGTTCTTTAGTTAGTTCTTCACACGGTTTTTTACCGATTTGTTGTCTAATAAATTTGAGAGTGTAGTACCAACATGTATTACCTTTATAAGCTAACTGGGTGACTCGATTTCTAGTGTCCTCACCAATAGTGCGCTTTTGTTTAGGGTCTGGTTTACCAGGAGGAATTTCATACAAAATACTGGTGTCTGTTCTTTCTAAAATTGATAGAGAAAGCATATGATTTTTTAAGTAATAATTTGTTTATTTTTATGGAGCCAACTCATGCAGTTTCTCGATGGTTTTTATTCGTAACACAGAATAAAAACAAAAATAGTAGATCATCTTCTCGGAAATGACAAGATGTAAATTTTTAGATTATTTCTCTGCAAAGAGCATTTTTTTTGTAAATTATATTTTGAAAAAAAAGATCTTTCTCTGAATAATCTAAAATATGATTTATCTATTTTCTATTTTTTTATTGACTTGTCCTTTTCTGATTTTTGCAGACAGGGCTATTTCAGACCTTGATTCTTTATCTCAGCAAGTAAAAGATTCTGATTTTGGCCTAGTCAAAGAGAGTTCTTCTATAGAAGAAGAATTGCTGCAATGTGAACGAACATCTAATCAAGAAGGTTTGGAAAAAAAACAAGTCTGTATTCAAGCCATTGTTCTCGTTTCTCATAAAGATCAAATACACAGATCTGCTCGTTTACTTAAGCCCGATATCGAAGGGGTGCAAATTAATCTTGATTCTTCTGAATGTTTAGATGGCCTTGTAGATTCTTTATCTGTGTATTTACAGCAGCCTCTTGACGAAGAAGTTCTTTGTGAGATTGAACAAACCATTTTCTCTTATTATTATGGCATCCATTATCCCTTTGTTTTAATTGAATTTCCTAAACAAGATATCACCAATGGAATATTGCACATTGTAATTTGTGAAAGCACACTTGGAGAGATATGCATAGAGCCCAATGAAGGCTATGCAGTACATAAAATCGTAGACTATATGCGTTTATGTCCAGGAGAGAGAATTAATGAATCTATCTTATTCAACGATGTGGCTTGGCTCAATCGCAATCCCTTTCGTCAGATAGACATTGTCTATCAACCAGGTTGTGAAGAAGGCACAACGGATATTTTATTACGAGCAAATGCTAGGCGGCGGTTTAGATTATATGGTGGAGTAGACAACACCGGTGTTAAAACCATTCAGAGGGAACGTTTTTTTGCTGGCTTTAATCTCACTAACTACCAACAGATGCTCACTTATCAATATACTTCCTCTTTTAACACAAGACGTTTTCAAGCGCATACTTTGCAATATACACTTCCTTGTGCCTGGCGTAATGTGCTAAACATTTATGGAGGATATGCCAAAGTACGTCCTAATTTACCATTGCCTGTTACGCGCAATAAAGGTTGGGGCATGCAGGCGAGTTTACGTTATGTCATTCCTTTTAAAACCTATTTGCATCTAACTCATGAGATGAGTTTAGGAGGAGATTTTAAACGAACGAATAACACAGTAGAGTTCTCTGATAATTCACCAACCATTGCAAATAATGTCAACCTAACCCAGGTTATGCTTGAATACAAGGGGGCCTATTCTAGTAATCGCAATCGAATTGATTATCAAATCCAAGGGTTTTGTTCTCCTGGCAAATGGCTTGCAGATCAGACCGATTTTTTATATTCTCAGCTGCGTCCCAACGCTAAAAATCATTGGATTTATGGGCGTTTAAATTGCACCATTTCTCAAAAGTTGCCTAAAGATTTTTATTTTTCCGTGGGATTTAGCGGCCAGTTATCCAATCAAAATCTACTTCCTAGTGAGCAATTTTACATTGGAGGTTATGACACGGTTCGTGGTTATGATGAAAGAGAGCTCAATACCGATACAGGGCTTTTTGTTCGTACAGAATTATACACCCCTCCCTTTCGTTTTTTTGCCAGATGTTATGATAAATTAGAACTATTGGCATTTTTCGATTATGGCTATGCACATAATCACACTCCCATTCCTCCTGAAGGGAAAGGCAGCCACTTAATGTCTGTTGGACCTGGTTTAAGATATGCTTTTTCAACCTATCTCGCTGTTCGCTTAGATTATGGTATTCAGCTTTATCATAAAAAATTTTTTGGATCAAATCATCAAAGAGTGCATTTTGGGGTAATAGCTAGTTATTAAGAGGCCACATGAAAAAAATAGTCCTTAGTCTTTTCCTTTGCTCAATTACAGCATATGCAGCGCCAGAAGGGTTTGAGCTTATTTCAGGCCAAGCAAGCCCTCCTCAAATAGATAACCAAGGACAAATACAGATCCAAAGCACACAAGACTCCGTTGTGCATTGGAACAATTTCTCCTTAAACCCCCAAGAAGTTCTGATTTTTAATCAAGCCCAAGAAACATCCTCTATCCTGAATCGCGTAGTAGGATCTGAAGTAAGTGAGATTTTAGGCAAAATCCAATCCAATGGGATGGTCTATCTCATTAACCAAAATGGCATACTCATCGGCCCTAGTGGAGTGATAGAGACAGCAGGATTTCTAGCATCGACATTAGATGTTCTCACCGCAGATTTTTTCACAAAGAACACTCTGGAATTCTTTAGTGAGAACCTCGGATCCATCGTTAATTTAGGCACGATTTCCTGTCCCATAGGTCAGATCACCCTTCTAGCTCAAAATATTGAGAACCAAGGAGAGATAAACGGATCTTTGCAAGCAGTAGCCTGTACAAAAGCTACTTTGCAGATCGATAACCAAAGAGTATTCATACAAACAAACCAAGAACTCCATCCAGAAAACCTCCAATCCTTAAATACCTCCATTCAGAAAAACCCCTATGCCCACGCCATAAAACACAGCGGAAGAATCACAGCCAATACCCTAGGGTCACAAAATGGACGCGTCTATCTTTTTGCCCAAGAAGGCACAACAGAAATCACCGGCAATGTAGAAGCCTCCGATATGCAGTTATTAGGCAAAGAAGTACTTCTTAAAGAACAAGCCATTATAGATGCCTCTTCTGAGATCCAAGGAGGAAAAGTATTCATAGGAGGAAGTTATAAAGGCCAAGATGTCAATATCCCTGTTGCAGAACATGTACTTATCGATAATCAAGTACAAATCCACGCCGATGCTAGACAAACAGGAGATGGAGGAGAGATCATCATTTGGTCAGAAGAAAACACAGAATTCTTAGGCACCCTTTCAGCTAAAGGAGGAGCCCTATCAGGAGATGGAGGATTTGCTGAAGTATCTGGGAAAAAAGGATTAATCTTTGAAGGTTTAGTCGATCTAACAGCTACAAACGGTAAGACAGGGAACCTACTCATCGATCCAGATAATATTACGATCATATCCACAGGAGGAGCCCCTGCAACAGGACAAACTTTTAACACTTCAGGAAATGTAAGTATTAACGCAGCTGACATAGAGTTTGCTCTTAGTACAGCAAATCTTATTTTGCAAGCAAATCAAAATATTTTTATTCAAGAAAGTATCAATGGCATCACTGCAAATAATTTAACTCTACAAGCAGGAGGTAGTATTACAGCAACTCTTATGCCAATTACTATCTCATTAAATGGTGGGAGTTTTAATGCTACGTTTAATAGTAGTGGACCTCTACCACCGCTATCTAATACTGCATCTTTTATAGGGGTTGGTCTGACAATGACAACAAATGGGGGTGATATTATTATTCAGCAGGGGGATTTAGCCAATTTTATTGCAGGAGGAATCTTTCTTAACAACTGCAGCTTTGATACAGGGACGGGTTCTATGGAATTAACTCTAAATCCTAATAATAATTTTATTAATGCTACGGGAATTAACTTAAATTCGACAAGTATTAACGCAAGCAATATTAACCCAGGACCTGTCGTCTTGAATGGAACAGGAGCACAAGGGGGAATTTCTCTGGTAAGTTCTACGATAGCTGGTGGTGGGATAAGTGCAACTGGTATAGCAAATGCAAGTGGAGTGGGGATCCAACTGACTTCATCTGGTTTAACTGCAGATTCTGGAAATGTTGTTTTAAATGGCCAAGGACCAGATAGCAACGGAATGGGAATCTCTGTCAGTGGTCAGGGGATCACAGCTTCGAATGGTTCGATTACTCTTAACTCTAATGTGGGATCCATAGTATTAAACGGTAGTTTCGTTTTGTGTGAGGAAGAGCTAACAGTAAATTCACAGACAGATTGTATTTCAACGGCAACTACAAATCCAATCTTTATGACATCTACTACCGGTATAGCCAATTTTACTATTGGGCGCGACTTAATACTCACCTCAGGTTCAACTACAACAGCCAATGCCATTATAGGCACTGGAAATATCAGTAATCTTACAGGAGGTTCTCTACAATTTACTGTAGGGAGAAATGTTTCTCTTACTTCGGGTAGTGGACAAAATTATTCCTTAATTGGGTATGAAAGTCTAGTTTTTGTTCCCTTTAATGTAACAGGGGATATTCTATTTAACCATGTTGGTGGGGATATGGTTTTACAAGGAGCAAATAGTGCTGCAGGAGCCTCTGGATTTGCTCAAATTGGTCATTTAAGTGGAGGTAGTAGTCCCAATGTTTTAAATGGGAATATTTCTCTGCTCGTTGATGGTTCGATTTCTGTGATTGGAGGTAGTGCAGGTGCGTCTAGCTATGCTCAGATTGGCCATGGAGGCGCTGCTCCCTTTACTACAACAGGAGAGCTCACTGCCATTGCAGGTAAAAATATCATTATGCAATCCAATGCGGGGCCTGCTAACATTATCAATGCTGGAGGCAATGTTACCCTTGTAGCCGATAACCTTTTCCCAACAGCTCCTTTAATTGGTCCTGGGTTTTTTAGTATTAACTCTACTTTATCCGCTAGTGGAGAGATGCGTATTTATACAGCTGCTCGCAGTCAAAACCAAATCAATGATCTCATCAACGGCTCACCTTTTATACCAGGAACCCTTTTTGTAGATACAAATGAAGAGATGTGGGCTATTTATTATCCAGGAGGAAGTTATGGAGGAGGACCCTTTACGATCTATTACAAAGATGGAACAATAGAGGCAATAGAAGATACATTTCAATTTGCTGTAGATCAAGCAGAACTCTCTGATATTCTGCCTATGATAAATCCACCTATATATCAAGCAAAGTTAGATTATTTTTCTCAAAAAGAGCTGATGTGTTTTGACCCTTATCGTAGAGTGTTGCGCTATAGAACGGATCAGAGAAATCTTACACGATAGGATTTTAAGCTAGTAGACCCAAAAATTCTAAACTGATACACAAATGTAAGAGGATCTATTAGAGGCCACATGAAAAAAATAGTTCTTAGTCTTTTCCTTTACTCAATTACAGCGTATGCAGCACCTGAAGGATTTGAGCTTATTTCAGGACAAGCCACTCCTCCTCAAATAGACAACCAAGGACAAATACAGATTCAAAGCACACAAGACTCCATTGTGCATTGGAACAGTTTTTCCTTAAATCCCCAAGAAGTTCTGATTTTTAATCAAGCACAAGAGACATCCTCTATTCTAAACCGCGTAGTAGGGTCTGAAGCAAGTGAGATTTTAGGCAAAATCCAATCCAATGGGATGGTCTATCTCATTAACCAAAACGGCATACTCGTAGGTCCTAGTGGAGTGATAGAGACAGCAGGGTTTCTAGCATCGACATTAGATGTTCTCACCGCAGATTTTTTCACAAAGAACACCCTGGAATTCTTTAGTGAGAACCCCGGATCCATCATCAATTTAGGCACAATCTCTTGTCCCATAGGACAAATTACCCTTCTAGCGCAAAATATTGAAAACCAAGGAGAGATAAACGGCTCTCTGCAAGCCATAGCTTGTACAAAAGCCACCCTGCAAATCGACAACCAAAGAGTATTCATCCAAACAAATCAAGAACTCCATTCAGAAAACCTTCAACTCTTAAACACCTCCATTCAGAAAAACCCCTATGCCCACGCCATAAAACACAGCGGAAGGATCACAGCCAATACCCTAGGTACCCAAGAAGGACGCGTCTATCTGTTTGCCCAAGAAGGCACAACAGAAATCACCGGCAATGTAGAAGCCCCCGATATGCAGTTATTAGGCAAAGAAGTACTTCTTAAAGAACAAGCCATTATAGATGCCTCTTCTGATACCCAAGGAGGAAAAGTATTCATAGGAGGAAGTTATAAAGGCCAAGACCCAAATACTCCTCTAGCAGAACATGTACTTATCGACAGCCAAGTACAAATCCACGCCGATGCTAGACAAACAGGCGATGGAGGGGAGATCATCATTTGGTCAGAAGAAAACACAGAATTCTTAGGCATCCTTTCTGCTAAAGGAGGAGCCCTATCAGGAGATGGAGGATTTGCTGAAGTATCAGGGAAAAAAGGATTAGCCTTTGAAGGTTTAGTAGACTTAACGGCTGCAAAGGGTAAGACAGGGAACCTCCTTATCGATCCAGATGTTATTTTTATTATTAATACAGGAATAAATCCTGCAACAGGGCAAACCTTTAATACTACAGGTACTGTCGGTATCAGTGGAGCTAATATAGGAGCAGCCATTAATGCTGCAAATCTTACTCTGCAAGCCAATCGTAATATTATTATTGAAGATAACATTACTGCTACAACAGCTGGAAATGGACTAACTTTGCAAGCAGGAGGTAGTATTTCCACTTTTGGCTTAGGTCCATTTACTATTGCCTTAAATGGGGGAGATTTTAGCGCCACATTCAATGATGATGGGGCAGCAAATTCTGGAGGGAGCGCATTATTTGCTGCCGATAATTTAACGATTAGCACAGCAGGCGGTAATATCACTATTCAACAAGGCAATTTGGAAAATATATATTTAGGTGATATCTCATTAAATACTTGCACATTTAATACGGGTGGTGGTGGGATTAATTTAATGATAAATCCAAATAATAATAGTCCTGTAGGACTTACTTTAAGCGGTGTTAGTTTAGCAACAACTGGTGGAAATATCCTCTTAAGTGGAACAGGAAATCAGGGAGTAGTTATTGAGAGTACTAGTAATATTAATGCTGGGATTGCAGTTGGGGTTGTTAATATCATTGGTCAGGGGAATCAAGAAACTGGAGTGCTTATTTCAAGTTCTCGAGTTTCAGGTCTTAAAATTAACATAAATGGAGCAGGTGGTAATGTAGCAACTAATGGTATTCAAGTAGATCAAGTTTCACGAGTCACAGCAAATGATTCCATTTCTTTTAACGCCACTTCAGGAGGAATACTATTAGAAGATCTAATAGTTAGGTCTGGCACAGGAATATTAAATGTACATGCACAGGGCAATTTTGTTTTACAAGCAAGTACAACAGAAGCTGCTATGAGAGCAAGAAGCGGTCTAGCCAATTTTGTCATTGGGGGTAATTTAATGGTAAATTCAGGTTCTAGTCCAACATCTAATGCACTCATAGGAATTGGTGCATTAAACCCCACAGGAGGCTCTTTTCAATTTACTGTGGGAGGAAGTGTTTTACTTAACGCATCTAGCGCAGCGAGTTATGCTTTGATTGGTTATGGGGGAGGAACCAGAGTTTACAATGTATCAGGGGATATTATCTTTAATCATGTTGGTGGTGATATGATTTTACAAGGAGCAAATAGCGGTACAGGAAGTTTGGGGCTTGCTCAGATTGGTCATACAGGTAGAGGAAGTGGTTTAAATACATTAAATGGAAATGTCTCTTTATTAGTTAACGGCTCGATTTCTGTGATTGGAGGCACTGCAAGTGCGTCTAGCTATGCTCAGATTGGTCATGGAGGCGCTGCTCCCTTTACCACAACAGGACAGCTGACAGCCATTGCAGGAAAGAACATCATTATGCAATCCAATGCAGGATCTGCTAACATTATCAATGCTGGAGGCAATGTTACCCTTGTAACCGATAACCTTTTCCCAACAGCCCCTTTAATAGGACCTGGATTTTTTAGTATTAATTCTACTCTATCCGCTAGTGGAGAGATGCGTATTTATACAGCTGTTCGCAGTCAAAACCAAATCAATGATCTCATCAACGGCTCACCTTTTATAGCAGGAACCCTTTTTGTAGATACAAATGAAGAGATGTGGGCTATTTATTATTCAGGAGGAAGTTATGGAGGAGGACCCTTTACGATCTATTACAAAGATGGAACAATAGAGGCAATAGAAGATACATTTCAATTTGCTGTAGATCAAGCAGAACTCTCTGATATTTTGCCCATGGTAAATCCACCTATATATCAAGCAAAGCTAGATTATTTTTCTGAAAGAGAGTTAATCTGTTTTGATCCCTACCGTAGGATCTTGCGTTATAGAACAGATCAGAGAAACCTCACTCGATAATTAAATTTGTTTGAGAGCTGCTGTGATCAATTGCCCAAGATCAGGCTCTTTCAATTGATCAAGAACTACTTTAATGGCTTTTTGAGCTTGGATAGAAGGGTATCCCAAATGGACCAGTGCGCTTAGAGCATCGCTTTGCATTTGGTTGTTGTTGTTTGTGGAAGAAATGGGTAGGTTTAAGGTTTTTACCTTATCGCGCAGTTCGATGATTAGCCTTTCAGCTGTTTTTTTACCAATACCTGGTGTTTTGGAAAGAACTTGGACATTACCTTGCAATATGGCCGCGTGAAGGTCTGGCAGCTCAAGATGCCCCATTAAACAAAGAGCTAATTTAGGTCCTACTCCGGAAATAGTGATGAGAAGCTCAAAAAAATCTCTTTCTAAGCGTGTTAAAAAGCCAAATAGCTGATGAGAATCTTCTCGAATAATAGGAGATACATAGAGAGTAATTACACAGCCTTTTTGAGGCAGCTGTATGTGAATAGGGACCCAAATCCGATATCCTATGCCATGTACTTCCACAATGACTTTTAAAGGGCTTGACTCTATGAGGGTTGCTTTAAGATAATCAAACATGAGATTTTGTTTTTAAGCTGAAGTGTAGGGTATTTGCATGACAGATGGCAAGTGCTAAAGCATCCGAGGCATCTTCTGGTTCAGGGATAGAGGACAGTTGTAGAATGAGTTGCACCATTTTTTGCACTTGGTTCTTGCTTGCAGATCCATTTCCGACAACGGCTAATTTTGCTTTTTTTGGCGCATATTCAAACACAGGGATGTTTTGGCGAGCAGCTGTAATGATAGCCATACTGCGTGCCATGGCAACTCTAAACGCACTTTTTACATTCTTATCTACAAATTGCGTCTCAATGGATACCGCATCTGGCTTGTAGGATTTTAATAATTTTTCAAAGCTATTGAATAAAACCAAATAGCAGTGATTGCTATCTGTATGAAAGGGAGGAGTAATCACCCCAAAATCTAAAGGTTCTAGACGAGGGTGCTCTACTTTAATGATCCCGTAACCAGATTTCTTAGTTCCTGGATCAATCCCTAAAATGACTAAAGAGGATTTTTTATGCATATCTTTTAACTATAGTAGTAAAATTCCTTTTTTCTCTATGCTAAATCGATATGAATAGCCCTCGTTATTTAGTAAGTGATACATTTGGTAGAATGGTTTTAAGAAGTATTGATGCGATTTTGCCTGTGTATCACAAACAAGAACCTATTATAGTTCCTCGGAAAATTCTCCTGGTAAACTTAGCTCATTTAGGTGATGTCGTGATAACTACAGCAATGCTTGCAGCTTGCAAAGAGTTATGGCCTCAGGCTGAAATGGGAATGTTAATTGGCAGTTGGGCTCATTTAATTGTAAAGGATCATCCTTTAATCCAAAATATTCATCTGATGGATCACTGGAAGCTAAATGTAGCGGCTATACCTTTTAAAGAAAAAATCAAACGATATTATCGCACAACCAGGTTAGCACTAGCAGAGATCAAGCAGCAGCAATATGACTTAGCAGTGGACCTATATCCTTTTTTCCCAAACGCCATTTTTTGGTTATGGAAGGCAGGCATCCCTTATAGAGCTGGTTGGACAACGGGTGGTTTTGGATCGCTTCTTACCCATCCTCTTAAAAAAATCGATCGCAATCAAGGAATGGATGATAACTATCGTGATCTACTAAGCCTTCTTGTTAGGAAAAAAGTGCAAGTAAAAATCCGGCCTCAACTCCCCGCTATGTCTAAAAGTCTTGTAGACCGAATTTTACCCAAAGCTTTTCTAAGAAATACATATCTTGTCTTCCATATGGGCACTAAAGAATCTCCGAAGCTTTGGCTGGAAGAGAAATGGAGGATTTTAGCACAAAAATGCATAGGACAAGGATTTTTACTTGTATTTACGGGTTTAGGCAGAGAAGAAGCTTGTCGTATCAATAGGGTAACGCATCAACTGCCTAATGTATTTAATGCAGCTAATCTTTTGAATTGGCAGGAATTTGCAGCAGTCATTCAAGAAGCAAGACATTTGGTTAGTGTTGATTCTTCAGCAGTACATATAGCCGCTGCTTATTCAATTCCTACAACAGTTATATTTGCAGGAATCAATGCACCTATTTTTTGTGGGCCATTAAATCCAAAGGTTACACTGCTATTTAAACAATTAGCTTGCGTTCCTTGTTTAAATCATAGAGGTTGTTCAACAATGAATTGTATCCGTGAAATCACACCTGATGAGGTTCTTGCAACAATTATTAAAACGAATTGTTTTGTGAGTTTTTGCTGATTATTATTATGATGAATCCATGAAATCAATTAAACACATAGACCTTAAAAATATCATCATACGTATGCCTAATTGGATAGGGGATTTTGTCATGGCAACCCCTATTCTTTCTGATCTGCGCAAAGCTTTTCCAAAAGCTTCGATTACAGCAATGTGTCGTATAGGGGTTTGTCATTTATTAGAGACGGATCCTGATATCAATGAGATATTTTGCTTTAGCAAAGCTAGTGGATTTGATCGTCGAGATAGACACCGAGACCTTATAGAAAAAATACGTCAGGGAAAGTATGATTTGGGCATTTTACTGACTCATTCATTTTCTTCTTCCTGGTGGTTTTATCGAGGGCATGTATCCTATCGGATAGGATACAGGGGCAATTTTAGAAGTTTTTTATTAACTCACCCTATTCATCCTCCATCACAATTGAGAAAGCAACATCTTGTTAAGACCTATAAGATGCTATTATCTGTATTGGGGATCCCTATTTCAAAAACAGCCCCTCGATTATATCTTACTGATCGAGAAATACAAGCAGCGCAAGAGCTACTCAAGCAACAAGGGGTGCAAGAGAGTGATATCTTAATCGGTATAAACCCAGCAGCTACGTATGGCTCAGCTAAATGCTGGTTGCCTGAGAGATTTACTCAGGTGGCTCATAAGCTATTACAAAACGAAAAGATCCATCTTGTATTTTTTGGAGATCAGGAGAGTGTGCCGCTTATTAAAAGCATTTGCCGGACTCTGCCAGCAAGAGCTATAAATTTGGCAGGTTTAACCTCTTTAAGAGAGTTAGCTAGCCTAATTTCTCTATGCAGAGTTTTTCTCTCTAATGATAGTGGACCTATGCATATTGCTGATGCATTAGGTGTACCTGTTGTTGCCTTATTCGGCTCTACTAATGAGATAGTGACAGGTCCTTTTTCTAAAGCTAGAGTAATCCATAAACACGTCGCATGTTCTCCTTGTTATAAGCGTACTTGTCCCATTGATTTTCGTTGTATGAAAGCCATTGAAGTAGAAGAAGTTTATCAACAAGTTTTACAGACGTTGTTTAATCAACCCTCTTAAAAATTTTTAAGCATGCTTGATACATTACTATATACATTTAAAATCTCCTATTTTGATCGTTTATTAAAAAATGCAGTAAAGAAAAAAAGTAAAAATTTTTTGATTTGTTGGAATCGAGGATTAGGAGATATCCCTCTGGGTCTTTATACTTTGATATACCGGATTCGTGAGTTCATACCTGATGCTAAAATTACTTTTCTTACACGCTCTGACCTCCTTTTAGGGTTCAGTTTATTAAATCAAGTAGAAGTGCTCATGGATCCTTCTTGGAAAAGAGGAGAGTCTTTTGACCTTAAAAGCACTTTAGCTCATCTGCAAAAAAGAAAGGAATCGTTTGATGTAATTATAGAGCATCCAGATCCTACGCGTTGGTTAAAGTGGCAACTGGGAAGAGTCACTCCCAAATTGAATTGGTTAGAAAAATACGATACGTTATGTGAGCGATTTAGCTTAAATCCCATGCAAAAATACATAGCGATTCACGTTCAGACGGAAACAAAATACAAGTATGAGAAAAATTGGCCTGTTATTTATTGGAAAGAGTGCCTGTATCAACTATTTTCTGAATTAAAACTAACCCCTATCTTATTTGGATTCTCTAAAGAAATACCATTTTTACAAGAAGGAGTCATTGATGTAAGAGGAGAAACCACTTTACTAGAGATGCTCTCTATTATTAAGAATCATTGTTGCTATCTGCTCACTCCTGACTCAGGAGTGCTTTCTATGACGTATTATTTAAATAGTCCCTTTAAATTGAATGTGGTATCTTTGTGGGCAGATCCTAAGCAAGGGGTATTGAAACAGCAAGTGCAGTCTCCAAATCCACTGCTGCAGCATATTCCACTCATTGCAAAACACAAAGATATTTGTAATATTTCAGTTAAACAAGTGATAAAAATCCTTGGTGAACTTCAGGAAAAAGTATGCTAAAACAGCTTTTATCCCAACATTTTCATTCCTTAGAGCAAACTCATCTCTTACATGCTTTAGAAACACTAGGCAGTGATCAGATAGAGGCATTTTGGCAACAGGCGCAACGTTTGAATCTTTCTCTCTTAACGGAACAAAGAAAATTGCTCGGTATGGATAAAAACTCCCTTTTATCTATGCCTTTAAAAACCCCTGGTTTGTTAGGAGCAAAGAACTGCAAACGGTTAGGTTGTGAACTCATCAACCAAGGAAAAGTAGGTTGTATTGTATTAGCTGGAGGTGATGGGTCTCGCTTGAATTGGAAAGGTCCCAAAGGTACATTTCCTATTTGTATACAAAATCAAACGAAAAGTTTATTTCAAAGACTTTGTGAAAGAATTCAAAAAAAACAGTCGCTGGGGCAGTGTCTACAAATCGCGATTATGACGTCTTTATCTAATCGCATAGAAACAGAAAATTTTTTTAGAAAAAATCATTTCTTTGGATTGAAGAGCTCTCAGGTACAGTTTTTTTCACAAACAAACCTTCCCTTTTTGGATGAAAAAGGCAATTGGTGTTTAGAAGCGCCTGGTAAAATAGCAGAAGGACCCAATGGCAATGGCGATGTATTAGATGGTTTTTTTACGAGTAAAATTGCCGATTTATGGCAAAGTTTGCAGATAAAATATGTTCATGTGATTCCCATAGATAACCCTTTAGCAGATCCCTTAGACCCAGAACTCACAGGCTATACAGTAGAGTCTGGTTTAAGCGTAGCTTTGAAAGTTGTGGAAAGGGAATTTTCTCAAGAAAATATGGGAGTTGTAGCACAGAAAAAAGAAGGTATTTCAATTATAGAATATTCAGAAATTTCTCCAGAGAAATATAAAGAGTTTCTTTTTTGTAATGTAAATATATTTTGCTTTTGTTTATCTGACCTACAAAATCTTTATTGTCATATAAATTTGCCTTTGCATCTAGCTAGAAAAAAAATGAATTTACTTCTCTTCAATCAGACAAAACAAGTCTCTTGCTTTATTTGGAAATATGAAAAATTTCTTTTTGATGTGTTAGAGCACTTACCTCGCAGCGCTGCTCTTCTCTATCCGCGTCATCTTACATATGCACCGTTAAAAGAATTAGATGATTTAGAAAATGTCAAGAAAGCGCTGATTGCTTATGAGAAATTAGAACAAGAGTTAATACCATAAGTACATAATATATATACTTTATTTTATAATTAAAATAAATAGATAATACGGGATTATTCCAAAAAAGAAAAAGGGATCTAAATGAAAATTGGCTATTTAGGCGCAGGAACATGGGGTTTTTGTTTAGCAGCTTTGCTTGCATCAAAAGGTCATAAAGTCATTTTATGGACGGCAAAACCAGAATTTGCCAAGCTGCTATCAGAAAAAAGAGAACACCCTAAACTGCTTCGTTTTAAAGCAAGCGATAACCTCAGCTTTACTTCTGATTTATCAGAAGCTATTGAAGGTGCTGAATATATTGTTGAGTCGGTTACCTCAAAAGGAATACGTCCTGTTTTTGAACAGGTGCTGGAAAGGGGAAAAGTGCATTGTCCTGTTATTATTACCTCTAAGGGAATTGAGCAAAATACCGGTTTATTATTGCACGAAGTTGTTCTAGAGGTTTTAGGGAAAAATATGCGAGATAAGATTGCTTGTTTAAGTGGTCCGAGCCATGCAGAAGAAGTCATTCAAAAATTGCCTACTTCGATTGTATGCGCAGCTTATCATGTTCCTTTGATGCACCAGATTGTTGATTTGTTTATGACTTCTTATTTTCGAATCTATCCTAATGCAGATATAAATGGAGTAGCTTTTGGTGGAGCTATGAAAAACATTATTGCTATTGCTTGTGGTATTTCAGATGGGTTGGGATTTGGAGATAATACCAAATCTGCTTTAATGACAAGAGGTTTGCATGAAATTCGAAAACTCTCTGTTACTAAGAAATGCAATCCGGAAACTTTAAATGGTTTATCTGGATTAGGAGATCTCTGTGTTACTTGCTTATCAAAGCTCAGTCGTAATTATATGTTTGGAAGGTTAATTGCAGATGGATTAACAAGAGAACAAGCCCAAGAAAAAATCAATATGGTAGTTGAAGGAGCTTATACATGTATTTCTGCACTACAATTAGCAGCAAAAGAAAATATTCCTGTTCCTATTACAGCGGCTATTTGTTCTATACTCTATGAGCAATTAGATCCACGAGATGCAGTAAAGTCTCTTTTGCAAAGAGCTATTAAGGAAGAGCACTTATAATGGGATTAGACGGGATAAAAGTTGTTACAGCTCAAGGGATGAAGGATCTAGAAAATAGAGCCTTTCAAAAGGGCTATTCAGAATTAGAATTTATGCAACAAGCAGGGATTTCTGTTGCGGTGGAAGTAGAAAAATTTATTCAAGAAAGAAAATTGCCCAAAGAAGTGTTGATTTTCGCAGGTAGAGGAAATAATGCAGGAGATGGTTTTGCTGCAGGCGCAATTCTAGTAGCAAAAGGATACTCTGTTATCGCATATCCCATTTACCCATTAGAGCGATTTGGTACTTTATGTCGGAGTATGTATGAGAATTTTTGTGCTCAGGGAGGAAAAGTAGAATTCTCTCTTGAAAAAATACAAGAGAGGGTGAACCATACAGGTCTTATTCTAGATGCCCTTGTAGGGACTGGGATGAAAAAGAGTGCAGATAACGAACTAGCCTCTGCTATTGAAATAGCTAATCATTCAAAGCTCCCTATTCTTGCTATTGATATTCCCTCGGGTTTAAATGGCACTACAGGTGAGGTTGGATCAATAGCTATCCATGCTACAAAAACCATCTATTTAGAATTAGCTAAAACAGGGTTCTTTCTCCGAGATGGATGGGACCATGTAGGAGAAATTGTTCGAGGTGGTTTTGGTCTTCCAGAAGATAAAATGAAAGCCTCTGCTTGTTTACTTAATTTGTCTTCTCTTAAATTGCCTCCTATTCAACGGTCTTGGCATAAATATCAAAAAGGGTATGTGGTAGCTATTGCAGGTTCTGAAGAGATGCCAGGAGCTGCTGTTTTAGCAAGCTCTGCAGCCTTAAGATCAGGCGCTGGAATTGTGCGTTTATTTTGTCCAGATAAAATTACGGTTCCTTGTGAGATTATTCGTCAATCTTTAGATGATAAGAATTTCGATGCGTTAGATCAAGAAATTGCTCGAGCTAACTCTATATTAGTGGGCCCGGGTCTTGGACGTGTAAAAAAAACGGATAAAATCGTTCAACATCTACTTAAGATCAGTAAACCACTAGTCATCGATGCAGATGCTTTATTTTCTTTAGCCAAATATCCTTCTTGGAAACTGCCTTCTTCTTGCATTTTAACTCCACATAAACAGGAAATGAAGAGGCTACTTGGCTTAGAAACAAAAGAAGAAATCGATTGGTTGTCTTTGTGTCAAAATTATGTAGAGGAAAAACAAGTGACCCTTGTTCTAAAAGGCGCTCCTACTTTTATCTTTATGTCTGGTCATTTGCCCATAATCATCACTCAAGGGGATCCAGCTCTTGCAACAGCTGGAAGTGGAGATGTATTAACAGGAGTGATTACAGCTCTTCTCTGTCATAGATTAACCCCTCGTTATGCTGCTGCTTTAGGCTGTTTTATTCATGCAGTAGCAGGAAAAAAAGCAGCTGAGAATTTGACTTCATATAGTGTTATAGCATCGGATCTTTTAAAGTTTTTGTCAAAAGCCCTCGAATATGTAACTTAACTCATAAGTTGCTGTTTTATCAAACAAATTAAGAATACTGGCCTTATAGAAGGAACTCGTGCATCAGCTATGAGGCAAGATGATCTTCTTCTCTTTTGGGCTTGTTTATCAGCATTATGGATTTTCATGCCTTTTTTCTCTTTGGGATTCTTATAGACGATTAAAGAAAAGATTAGATTTTGTTTAATGCCTATAAGTCCTTAATATAACGCCAGTTTAATTTAAGGCGTCTTTAAACTCCTGAGAATCAGTCCTTCTTCTTACCCTGTGTGTTATTTTCTCTCCACTCAACTACACTTCATACCAAATCAATAGGTAAAGCTTACAAATTTT
>JBAUFS010000083.1:0-7769 GCA_049679255.1 Candidatus Rhabdochlamydia sp. | reverse complement strand
CCAAAAAATTTAGTTAATTCATCAAGTTAATTCAAAGTTCATAGTACTTTTTATGTTAAAAATGCCTATTTCAGATCATTTTAGAAAAATATCCGCAATTATTGCACAAACTGCTCAATCTGGGTTTTAAGCAATCTGCTGTCAGGAATAGCAAATTATTGTCTCAATCCAGATAAGCCACGTTTGTTTTTTCATCGAAAAGAAATTGATCAAACAACTATTTCTGAATATGTATGATGGTTCCTTATGTTAAACTGGCGTGTAAATATTGTAATGGTGAATGAATTTTCATAAAAATTTCTCCTTTGGTTACATGCTAAAGCTCTAAAAATAAGAGCAATGCTAAAAAACGGACCTAGTGTATAGCTTGTATTAGAAAAAACATCCAGAAAATTTTTTTACTAGATAAAAATATTTAAGCTAAAGAAGCTCTTGGACTCTTAATCGGAAACTCTTTTTTTAAGATGGCAATAACACTCTCTTCGAGTTGTTTAGGGTGAATAATTTTAGGTAGAGCTAATAGTTTTTTTAATACGGTTTTTCCGCTTTGTTGTTGTGCGGTAAGCGTCATCTTACTGAATTTGAGCAGTGTGAATTGATGAGCAGAGGCAAATATTCTTAAGCGTGTTAAATGATAGAGCCAAAGTATTTGCATAGGATAAGCGCCAAAGCGATCTGTTAGCTCTATGAGAAGGGTGTCTAATTCTTGAGAGGTGGTAGCATCTCCAAAACGGTGGTAAATCTCCATGCGTAAAGTGGGCTCATTTATGTAGGTATCTGGGATGAGCGCATCAAAAGAAAACTCCATTTTGGTTTCTGTAAAAGAGATAGCTTTATTGTTGTTTAGTGCATTTACCGCTTTTTTTAACAACTTACAATAGAGATGAAATCCAATAGAGGAAACTTGTCCGGATTGTTGAGTGCCGAGTATGTCACCTGCTCCTCTGATCTCTAAATCGCGCATAGCAACTCGCATGCCTCCTCCATAACCAGAAGATAAACTTAAGGCTTCTAAACGTTTTAGAGTAATTTCAGGGAGTTGTTTTTTAGCTGGGACTAAAAAATACGCATAGGCTGGTTTATTCCATCTGCCTACTCGGCCTCGCATTTGGTAGAGATCGGCTATTCCAAATGTATCAGAGCGGTCAATCAAGATGGTATTGGCATTGGGGATATCAATCCCATTTTCTACAATGGTAGTGGAGACTAAAATATCTGCCTCTCCTTGTTTAAAGGCATGAAAGACCGCGTCAATTTCATCAGAAGACATTTGCCCATGTCCTACTACGATACGCGCTTCTGGGGCTAATTTTTGTAGTTCTTTAGCGATTAGAAAAATAGTTTCAATGCGATTATGAATAAAGAACACTTGTCCATCGCGCAATAGTTCTCTAGCTAAGGCATTTTGTATAACAGAGTGATTGCTCTCTACAATGATTGACTTAATCGGTAGACGGTCTTGAGGTGGAGTATTGATCATCGAGACTTTCTTGATGCCAATTAGGGAAAGATACAGAGTACGAGGAATCGGTGTCGCAGAAAGAGTGAGGCAATCAACCCCTATTTTTGTGGTTTTTAGACGCTCTTTTGCGCGGACTCCAAATCGTTGTTCTTCGTCAATAATGATGAGACCTAGATTTTTAAATTGCACATCTTGACTAATCACACGTTGAGTACCGATCAAGATATCAATGGTGCCTTCTTGAACGGATTGAAGGGTTTTTTTTATTTGAGAAGAAGAACAAAACCTACAAGCAAGTCCTATTTGGATGGGAAAGTTAGCCATTCGCTGGCAAAATGTTTCATAGTGTTGCATGGCTAAAATCGTAGTAGGAACAAGAACTGCAACTTGTTTATGACCATCACACACCGCCTTGAAAGCAGCGCGCATAGCCACTTCTGTTTTCCCATAACCGACATCTCCACAAATGAGACGATCCATAGAGGCCTCTGATTGCATATCTTGCTTGATGGCATTGATGGCATTGATTTGATCTTCTGTTTCTATGAAAGGGAAATCTTCTTCAAAAGCTATCATATCTTCAGAATCCGCTGGATAGGCAAAGCCTCCTTGGACAGTGCGTTCTGCTTGCATTCGCAGTAATTGATCAGCATACCCAACAATGGCTTTTTGTGCCATTTGACGCGTTTTTTGCCACCTTGTCGATCCTATCTGGCTAAATGTAGGGATCGTATCCCTGGTTCCGATATAACGACTAATTAAATGAGACTGAGAAATCGGGACAAAAAGCTTACTCTTTTCTGCGTACTCAATTACCATGAATTCTGAGATATTTCCTAAATGATTAGTCTGTTTTTCTGTTCCTACATAGCGGCCTATTCCACTATGAAAATGTACAACAATATCACCGGGAAGTAATTCATGAAATTCGGAGATGGGTATGGAGTGGGATTGGCGCCATTTTTGGCGCCTAGGTTTTAAACGGTGAGTGAGTTCTGCTGTGGTAATAAGCGATAGTTTTGCATCTTTCAGGACAAATCCGCTAGATAGGTAACCGATTTGAAAATCGGTTTTCTCTAGCGTCTTGGTTTTTTCTTCCAATAAGGTTTTTTGCGCAAGAGTAGAGCAAATAAAATGCACTTGCATGTGGGGGTATCGGTGTAGAGCTTGCAGGATTTCTTCTTCCTGAATGGATGCTTGATTGTCTAGAGTGGAAAAGAACTCAGCTACTGGAATAAAGGGATGTCTACATCTTTTGGTTTGTATCTGTTGGTTAAACATTTCAAATTGCAAAGGGGGAGTTTGTCCCATATGCATCGTCGGTTTTTCTTGAATAGAAGAAAGAGATTCAATTTTCTCAGAGCTTAAAAAAATTTGCGATAGAGGTTGCATGCAAGAAAAAAACTCTTGGAAAGAAAGGACTAAGCGATTGTGTAAGATAGGCATTTTTGCAAGAGAAACCAAACGATCTTCAATAGCTAGTAAATCATTAAAAATGAGAATGGTATTGGAGCCTAAATAATCTAGAAAAGAAGTAAGCTCTTGTGTTTTTTGTAGAAGAGTAAGCTCAGATGCAGGACAAAGCCAACATTGTATATGTTTTTCTGTTGTGATTTGCGTTAAAGGGTCAAAAGATCTAATTTCTTGAATTTCATTGCCAAAAAACTCGATCCGAAAAGGAGATAGAGCAGAGGGAGGAAAAAAGTCGATAATCCCTCCTCTTACAGCAAATTCTCCTTTATCGCTTACTATGTTTGCACGCTGATAGTTTAAGAGCTGTAGATGCTTAATAAACAAGGAAAAATCAAGAAACTGATTGACCTGGTATCTTTGAAAAAGCGTACGCATGGTTTCTCTGCAAGGCAGTTTTTGCAAAACAGCTTGCAGAGGAGCAAAAACTACATGAGGGGAATCATTTTCCAAAAGAGAGTTGAGCACTTCAAATCGCTTTCCCATTAAATCAGAACTAGGCGCAATTTCTTCACCAGGCAGAGTTTCCCACGCAGGCAACTCGCAAAGATGAGGCAGAGAAAACAATTGCATATCTTCGAGTAAACTATCTTGAGATCCACTGCTGATGATAAGCACGTGTTTATTTGTAATCTGCGATAACAACCAAATGATCATAGCTTTGGGACCATCCCAAAGCTGTTCCATCAGAATAGATGGTTCATGAACTATGGTGTCGAGAAACTCTTGTAATAAAGGATGAGTGTTTAGGATTTCTTTTAGGCGTTTTGTAAGCATTTTTGTACTTGTTCAAATGCTTGTAATAGCCCTTCTGGATTTTTGCCTCCAGCTTGAGCGCTTTCTTTTTTTCCTCCTCCACTACCTGAAATAATAGGGGTTATTTCTTTGATTAAAGAAGAAGCAAAAATTCCTTTTTGGCTGAGGTCTTTGGATACTCTAACCATCACCTGACAACGATCTTTTGCTGTGTAGGCTAAAATTACGACGTAAGAGCTTAGCTCTTGTGCGATTTGTTCGCTTAAGGCATTTAGCTCTTGTGTATCTACGATTTGTGCCAAAAAAGGAATAGATCCAACATATTGCACTTTAGTTAGAAGAGTTTGAGTCAGTTGTTTTAACTGCGAGCTTTTTAAGGTTTTTACTTCTGTCTGAAGAATTTTATTTTCTTCGATGAGATTTTGTGTTTTTTCCACAAGCTGCAAGGGAGAGCTTTTTAGAAGAGCAGCCGCTTTTTCCAATCTATCCTCTTGTTGATAGATCCATTCTTCTGCTTTAACTCCTGTATATGCTTCAATACGTCTTACTCCAGAGGCGATGCTACTTTCTTTAATAATCCTAAATGAGCCAATGGTAGAGACATTTTCAGCATGAGTGCCACCGCATAGCTCTTTAGAATAGTCGATATCGACCACCCTTACAATAGCTGCATATTTATCTCCAAAAAACTGCTTGATGTCAGGATCTTTTTGAGCTTCTTCAAAAGATATTTCATAGGTTTGTACCTTTTGGCCTTCTCTGATTTTTTCTTGAACAAGCTTTTCGATTTGACGGATCTCTTCTTTTGAAAGTGCTTTATGATGATTAAAATCAAAACGTAGATGATCTTCGGCTACAAGAGAACCTGCTTGTCTAATATGAGCTCCGACTACTTTTTGAAGAGCCCAATGCAATAGATGCGTAGCGGTATGATTATTGGCAATTTTTTGTCTTTTTTGTTTATCTACCTGAGCACTTAAAGGCTCTCCTAAAAGTAGACAGCCTTTTTCCAATGTACCTACGTGAGCAATAATTCCTGGAAAAGGAGAATAGCAATAAGTGACTTTAAAACGGGCCTCTTTGTGAATCAATGAGCCTGTATCGCCTACTTGCCCTCCTTTTTCTGGATAAAAGGGGGTTTTATCAAGTAGAATATAGCCATTTTGCCCCTCTTTTATCTCTTCGACAAATTTACCATCGATTAAAATTCCTATAATAGCAGCTTCTACTTCGGTTTGTGTATAGCCTAAGAAATCGGTAGTTGGATGATGTTTGATATAGTCTTTGAATAGACCATCTTCTGCTTGTGGAAAATGAGTTGTCTGCGCTGCTTTAGATCGTATTTTTGCTTGATTTTCCAGTATAAGATAAGAATCTAAATCTACTTTTAGGCCATTATCTTTAGCAATAAGTAGAATTTCTTCGAGAGGAAAACCATATGTGTCTTTGAGTTTAAATGCGTTTTCGCCTGAAATTTGCTTACTAGAGCTTATTTTAGTCTGGTCAATAACGGTATTTAATATATTACCACCTCGTTTTAAGGTACGTAAGAAAGTCTCTTCTTCTAAAGAAAGGATATCAGCAATTCTTGTCTGTGATTCTACAAGCTCTTTATAGTCAGACCCCATTGTATCTATCAAACAGGGGAGCATATCTGCTAAAAAGGGTTTTTGAAGTCCAAGTATACGTCCATAGCGCACAGCTCGTCTCAAGAGTTTGCGTAAGATATAACCCCTTTCTGTGTTACTAGGTTGAGCTCCATCTGCAATAGCAAAGCTAAGAGATCGGACGTGATCTGCGATTACATGATAAGCAGGAGCTAAATAAAGGTCCTCTTTTCGATAGGGTTTACCACACAGTTTTGCAACTTCTGCAATAAGAGCTTGGAAAATGTCTATTTCGAATACGGAATCAACTCCTAATTTTAAAGAGACAATGCGCTCAAGGCCGGCACCTGTGTCAATGGATTTCTTAGGAAGGGGTTGCTGCTTTAAAGAAGAATCTCTATTAAATTGCATAAATACGAGATTCCAAAACTCTAAAAAACGCTCTCCACCGTGATCTTCTAAAGGAGAAGAAGCCCTGCCGTAAGAGGGGCCGCGATCAAAAAGCAATTCAGAACAAGGTCCACAAGGGCCTGTATCTCCCATAGCCCAAAAATTATCTTTTTCACCCATCCGAACAATGCGTTTTTCTGGTAAGTAGGCTTTCCATAGCTCAAAAGCCTCATCATCGTCTTCAAATACAGTAGCCCAGATCTTTCCTGCATCAAAACCAAAGACAGTGGTCGAGACTTCCCAAGCATATTGGATCGCTTGATCTTTGAAATAATCCCCAAAAGAAAAATTGCCCAGCATTTCAAAAAAAGTTAAGTGGCGTGAAGTATGACCTACGTTGTCTAGATCATTATGTTTACCACCAACACGAATGCACTTTTGGCAAGTTGTAGCTCTGGTATATCCTCGTTCATTTTTGCCTAAAAACACATCTTTAAACTGGTTCATCCCTGCATTGATAAATAGTATTGTAGGATCATCATGAGGGATGACTGATGAAGAGGGAACAATTGTGTGTCCTTTACCTTTAAAATACTGAAGAAATTTAGCCCGAATCTGTTGAAAAAGCATAAAACTTGTATCTATTTACACGATTAAAAAGACCCACAGTAGCAAAACTAGCGCTAAAAGTCAAAAAATGCGGGTAATAAAATGCAGTAATCTTGTATTTTTTTTAAAAAAAATCCTAAGAGGTTATGTATAATGTCTGTAGTAGCGGCTTCTCAATACGGTATATCTATTAGGTTTTTTCCCTCGATTTATCCTCTAGACTTGTTGAAAAAAAAAACCTTTCGCTTTGCTTCTCTATTAACCGAGCCTGCATGTAAAGCACATGAACTTTTTAGAAGATTATACCTAGTAGATGTGCTAAATCCTACAGCTAGTAAAACAAGCAATTGGGCAAGGAAATTTTTTCTAGGTATGGGACTTGTTGTTAGTTCTTTTTTATCGATAGGCACCACGATTCCAGGTGCTGCTTTGCGCGGTATAACCAGTCATTTGGAGAAGGAACCCTTTATCTATTACCAAGGCAAACTGCCAGATGAGGCCTTAAAAGATGATTTTTCTCTCTTATCCTGGAATATTTGTTGTGTAGGCGGAGGTTATTCTATTAGCGATGGAGGGGTAATGCCTTGGCCTTTTAGAATAGATAACATCATTGCAAAAATTAATGAGGAAGATCCAGATATTCTTGCTTTATACGAGGTTATGGATACAGCTGCTGGATTTCACCTCTATGAAAAATTGCAGGAAAGGTACGCCCATTTTTATTTCAATATAGGACCAAGAGCAATAGGACCCTCTTCTGGGATATTTGTAGCCAGTAAAGCTGAAATAAAAAACCCTGAATTCACTCCTTTTCCCAAACAGATATTAGTTGGAAGAACCAAGATATCGGAAAAAGGCGTATTTTCTTTTGATGTCTACGTCGAAGAAAAAAAGGTAAAGGTCTATGCAACACATTTACAGCATTCAGAACAGCCTCAATATCCAACTGAAGAGGAAGTAGAAGCTAGAAAAAAAGAGATGGATTTAATTATCAAAAAAGCACATCAGGAAACCGGTAATATTATAGTAACTGGAGATCTGAATTTAGATAATGCAGAATATGCGAAGTCCTCTTGGGTAGAGACTTTTCAAGATGTGTCCTTTGATGAAAATGGGTCAAGAACATGGGGAGGGGACGAGTTTTGTGCAAAAATGGTGGGGAAAAGAGATTCTGGTCCTTTAAACTTAGACTATACACTAATCACAAAAAAATCTGAGATAAACGGTAAAACTTCGCTAGTAGAGACCGGTTATGATGATACCAGATTTACCATAGATGCTCTTTCTGATCATAAGGGACTTTTAAGTCGATTTGAACTTAATAAAAATTAAGTGGTTAAATTTCATTTGTCTTTTCAAGTTTGAAGTGCACAGAATGATTAAAAAAAAGAATAGGCAGGTGATGAAAAAATCTCTATTGTGATTTTTAACAATAAACACAAGGAGAGACCTTGCCTAAAGGCTATCATCACCTA
>JBAUFS010000082.1:0-26129 GCA_049679255.1 Candidatus Rhabdochlamydia sp. | reverse complement strand
TTTCATCACACATCCCGGCCACAAGACCAAGATTATCTATATTCTGAGAAGATAATTTCATGGCTTGCCAGTATAACTTTTTATGATCTAAAATCAAAAATATTTTTTTTGGTGAGGAATCACGGTTCTAAGGAAGTTCCTCTGATTGCGTGATCCGCATGAATGTGTGCAAAAAGTTTTTTGTTAAGATTTGCTTTTAAATCCTCAGTTGCACGGCTATTGAATTCTGCTAGCTGAGAATGAGGTTCTTGAGGAACTGGGTTCTGCTGTGTAGCTTGGGCAGCGGGATTTGAGCATACATCTCTTCTGTTATTATCTATATCTCGAAAAACAAAACCATTGCTTAAATTACTTGTATTAGTAATTATTTTTGGCATAAAAACCGATTTTATAAAAAAATGATACAGTATTTTAAACTAAAAACGATTTAAATATCATAAAGAAAATGAATAAATTTTATATTAATACTTAGATTTTAATAATTAATATTTTAGTTTGAATAAATATCCCTTTTTTCTTATTTTAAAAGAAAAAGCGAGTACTTATGACAGAACCTATCCCCCCTTCCGGTCCTCAACCTACCCAACCTCAAAAACCCACTCCTTCTTCTAAGGAGCAGGAAGCTATAAGAGTATGGCAAACATTCCTTTCACAAGGGGGAACCCCTGCTACTAAGGAGCAAACCCAGCTATTTATGAATGGTATTTTAAAATTTTTTAATACTTTGGTTGCTCAAGAAAGAGCTAAACTGTCTAAAGCAAATAAACACTTAAGAGATGTCATAGAAGGAAAGGAATAAAATCTCTTTTTTGTTATACTGCAAGTCATGTTTACTCATAAAAATTGTTTTACATCTTCTCTAGAAGAGTCCCACCTGCGGCTTGATGCTCTGTTATCTCTAAGATTTCCGGATAAGTCGCGTAGTTATTTCCAATTTTTAATCAAGCAAGGCTATGTCCTTGTTAATGGGAAAGCGATGAAAAAAAGGGAAAGGGCAAAGCCTGGGGATGAAATTGAGATCTATTTTCAAATCACCCCTGAAATCGATTTAACCCCTGAATCAATCGATTTAGAGATCCTGTATGAAGATGAACACCTGATTGTCATCAATAAACCCGCTGGAATGGTTGTTCACCCAGCTCCTGGCCATCATAGAGGGACCTTTGTCAATGCTCTTTTGTTTCATTGTAAGCAGATAGATTCTGACGATCCTTTAAGACCTGGCATTGTTCATCGATTGGATAAAGACACTTCTGGAATCCTAATTGCTGCAAAAACACGGGCTGCACATACTGGTTTAATAGATTTATTTGCAAAAAGAAAAATAGAAAAGACCTATTTAGCTATCTGTATAGGCACACCAAGAGATGGCCTCATCGATGTGCCTATTGCACGCCATGCTTCTCGTCGTAAAGAAATGACTATATGCATGCAAGGAAGAGCATCTAAAACCATCTGCCAGGTTTTAGCTCAAAATGGTTCTCTTTCTTTGGTTAAATTAGAGCTCCTAACCGGCCGCACGCATCAATTAAGAGTACATTTAAAACATATAGGGGCCCCTATTTTAGGCGATGAAACTTATGGAAACGCTGTTATCAATAAAAAATTTTCTACGAAAAGACAACTTTTGCATGCCTATTTTATAAAATTTTTTCACCCCATTACTCAGCAAATCCTCTCGCTAACAGCTCCTATTCCAGAAGACTTAAAGGAAGCTATTGAACTAATTGATCCTCAAAGAGAAAAAAAATCTATCTAGCTTAGAATTCTCTCTTTTCGTTATCATAAAGTGTAAAGTAAGTTTCCTTTTTTCTTCTCTTACTTATTTTCTGCGTTTCATATGAGGATCGAACTATGAAAGAGTTTGTTGAATACATCGTGAAGAACCTTGTTGATCTCCCCCAAGAAGTTCAAATTAATGAAATTATGGGCCAAAGCTCCTTGATTATCGAGATAGCTGTAGCAAAATCAGATATCGGAAAAATTATTGGTAAAAAAGGTAAAACGATTAATGCGATTCGGGATTTACTTAAATCTGTAGCAAGTCGCAATCAAATCCGTATTACACTTGAAATCATTGAAGAAGAAGATAAATAAAAGTTAGCTTGGGCTAGGTCATTCAATCAGTCTGGGAAGGCAAGGGGAAACCATAGCCTTTCTAGAGTTGATTGCACCTGCAGGAAATTTCAGAACTGCAATGGGCAAAGTGCTTTTATTGTTTATCTCTTTTTTAGTAATTGAAAGGAAGCTTTCAGCAAAAATTTGCTCGTATGCTTTAGCTGTATCTCCATAAAAGCAAACAGAAAGGTCCCCTCTTACAAGAGCCGGACAAGAACGAAAAGCATTTAAAAAGCTTTTTAAATGTTCGATCGATTGCTCTGTAAAGGGAATCCAAATCCATAACTCATCTAAATGGCTATCCTTAATTTCATTTCCTAAAAATAGATTATCTGCTCCTGCGATTGTGCTAATCATTTGTAAATGCAAATCTACTTCTGGATGATCAGACCAATAATCAAACAACATTTTATACCACTGCTCTTGCAAGGTAGCGACATGTTTAGAAAAAGAAGGATAATTACGAGAAAATATTTTTGTCTGTCCTACTCGAGCACAACCATTTTGTTCTTTCGTATCAACAAATATAGAAGACGGCTTGCCTTTAATGCAAAGTCTGACGTTTTTTTCTACATTTTCTTCTTTAGCTTTATAGATTTTACAATAGATGGAATAGACATCGCGGTTCTGTAAAATCCTCTTTGTTGCTAAAGAAACAAAGTTCTCCTCTGTATAAATATCATCAAAGATAATGACTTCCACCTCTTCTTTTAAAATAAGCGATTTTAGACGATTAATTAGGGATGCAACACATTCAATATCTCTTCGAGAAACTTTGGTTAATAAATCAGTATCTTCAAAAATGGCATATAAAAAATGAAAGTATTCTACGATTTCTCGTATAGGGTCAACAAAGTATTTATTTTTTTGCTGACAAGCGTTTTCTTTTTGCAATAATCGTTGCAAAATCCTTCGATCGCTAGCGGAATACAAAGAGATAAGCTTTTCTTTTATTTGGCTTTTGATTTGTTGTAGATTCATGCCTCCAGTGCCATATTTGTCATTGATGGCAAAGCTTAATTCTGCACATAACACATTACAAGATTGTGCATCTGCAATGACTGCTAAAGGAGCAGATAGGGTTTGCAAATTGCTCTTATGATGATCTATTACACTAATTACTTCAAAATAAGATGGGATTTTTGTTTCTTCTCGATTACAAAAATCTCTTAGAGAAACCGTGCCAAGAACATTCTTATGCAAATCATTGGCATAAATCACTCCTAAAGGAATCACCTTCCCATTCGAATCAGCCATTGTTACTGTCAAATGGGGATAATTATTCATTTTACTACGAATCTCTTCTACTTCTGCTCGATAATTCACGTGTTGAGGAACATACCCAAATACATGGGTTTTAATATCTAGAGCAACATCTAGTCTTTCCACAAAAGCACGAATGCTTTGAATAGAACGATCTAGGCTCTTAATCATCTTTTCCAAAACTAAAAAGATTCTAGGACGGTTTTCGATTAAAAACCCAGAAGCATTAAAAAGAGAGGACTTATTTAAAGAAGCAATTAATTCTAAGAATTGAGCAAACTCAAATAGATCATGAGTCTTCATAGCCTCTGCAAATTCTTGAAAAGTACAGCTTAAGCCTTTTTCTACACCAAGCACTTTGTGAAGATAAGCACGTGCATGTTTCTTTTGCCCTTCTGTAAATTCTCGAGCAGGTTGGCAATCTTCTATTTTTGTCATCAATACAGCATTAATGAATTCTGGCAAATCTTTTAAAGAAAGATCTTTTTTAGCAAAAAGAGAAACCAATTTCACGTGTAGATCATTTTCAAACCAACGCAGGCAATTATTTAACAAAATGATGACCTGTCTTACCCCTTCCACATCATAATGACGCCAATCTCCTAAATAATACCCTTGCTCATCGACGAGCACAATTGCATGAGGGCGATGTTCATGATCAAATAGAGAAATGGATTCTGTTGTTAATTGTCTTGTTAAAGAGTTTTGAGTGACCAGATCAATCCCCGATAATGCAAGAGTAGTTCGATGCTTAGCTAAATGAATAAAAGCTTTTTTACCAATCATTTGATCAAACAAGACATCAATCTCAACTTGAAAACTAGGCGGTCCCCCTGGAACATTCCATATATGTAATCCATTTCCCACCCTTGCTGCAAATGCATCCACCCACCCCCAGAAAGAAGCAATTGCCGTATCTAGATCAGGCGAGCCATGCGCTGTTACAAAGTGTGAGCCTTCATATACTCTATCCATACCAATAGGGAAAAAAGATTGGTATTCCTCCCGTGGGATCCATTTACCTGCAATTTTTGCACGTATTACATAGTTTTCATGGATGCTAATACCAGAAAATTGATTTAACCATAATTCAAAATGAAAAAAAGCATAGTTATCTAGGAGGGTCAAAGCATTAATTGCTTCAATATAATCCAATACAGAAGGCAATAAAAAACAGGGAGCTTTTTCTTTATGGATAAGCTCATAAAGAGTTAAATTAATTCTTTCACTTTTTTTGCGGTCATTGAGTTCTTTAAATTCCGCCGAGCGAAATTTTTTTAAAATAGCACCTAATTGATCAAACTTTTTAGGAGAAGTTACAAAATCTCCTAGGTATTTCTGTTCTGACTTTTTAGATTTGGAACGAATCAGACTTGTGGAGTCGGATTTTTTTTTCATATATCGATATTAACCATTAAAAATCAAATGGGCTGAGCAGGATTCGAACCTGCGACCACCCGCTTAGAAGGCGGGTGCTCTATCCGCTGAGCTATCAACCCAAAGTTTCTTGTAAAGATCTCTATCTTAGTTGATTTCAAAAGATTTGACAAGATGCAATATTAAAACCTTAAGTTTTCCTATAGAAAGCATGAATCTACAAAAGGCGAAGCCTAGGTTACCAGCCCTATACTTAAATTACAAGAGCTTTAAGGGTTACTCACATCCGGCAGGATTAACTAACTCAACTGCTTCTATAAAATCTTGGCTTATTGTCTGATTCTCAAAAATCTTTTCCTGGTTTTCAGTCAGTTTACGATATTCTTCAAAAGAGCGAATGATATAAGGACGTACAAAAATGACAATATTGCGTTTTTCATCTGACTTAAGCGTTCTGCTAAACATAGCTCCAACTACAGGAAGACCACCTAAACAAGGCACCCCCGTTTTATGTTGCGATTTTGCATTGCGAATCATGCCGCTAACTATTAAAAAGTGTTGATCAGGCACATGGGCATGCGTTGACATATTCGTTTTTGTCGTTCTTATTCCATTTGCAGTATTTTGCGTATGTATAACGTTCTGATCTAAACTTTCTGTAATTTCCTGGTGAATTTCTAATGAAATAATCTCATCTTCACCTAAACGAGGCGTAATACTTAAACTCACTCCTATATCTCGATATTCCACATTTGCTGTTAATTGCTGGCTTTGGCCAACCGTCTGTACAACAGATCCCGTAAAGGGAATATTGTCCCCTACAAAAATAGTAGAGTTTTTGTTATCTTGAGTAATGATTTTCTGATTAAGCACAATTGTGCTATTGCCATCTGTTTGCAAAGCAGATACTAAAGTGCCTAAAGAGAGAAAGGATTTACCTTTATGCATGATGATATCGCCAATAACGCCTAGATTAAATCCGGGAACTAGAGGAAGTTGCGATAAGCCACTTGGAGGATTAATAGGACTAATGCTTTGAACAGTGTTAGCAAAAGATCCTGCTGAATGCGCAGGAGAAAAGTTGCCAATCCCTAATCCCAACCTATTTTGATGTTGAGCTCCTGCTGACCATTGCAGACCAAAATCCATACCTTTTTTTGCATCTGTTTCAATAACCAACACTTCAATAAATACTTGACGCAAAGGAGTGTCTAAACTATCGATTAATTTACGCAAACTATAAAGGGTTTCGGGATCACCAGAACAGAGTAGAGAATTTGTCGTTTTGACCCATTGCAGAGATTGGATAGCATTAACTAATTTAAGAGGAGCATTTGACTGATTGCGCATATCTGCAGCAATCTTCTTTAATGATTGCTCTAGTTCCATTCCCGAATGGTATTGCACTTTATACACAAAAAATTCATACTCTTCTTTTAAGCCTGGCAATTGGGGGATAGAATTAAAAGCTGTTAAACTTGAAGTATCGAAAGAAACTTTATGATCACCATCTTTTTGTTTGTCATATCGTTTAATTACATGATAATCCGATTCTTTTTTTACAAATAAACCATGAAAGTGCAATAGTTCGATCAGCGCTTCTAATACTCGCTTAGAAGAAATCGCTTTTCCCATACAAAGAGAAATTGCGAATCCTAAATCACTATTACTGAAAACAAAATTCTCTCCAGAGATTTTACTAACAAAGCGAATAAATTCAATAATGGGAATGTCATTGAAATTAATCGAATGATATTCTTCGGTTTTCAAAAATGTTTCTTCTTTCTTTTCTTCAGAAGACAAACAGGAGTTACCAAATAAACATCCCATTAGGCCACTGCAACACAGAAAATATAGTAATTGTTTGATTTTTTTTGTCATAAAGCACGGTTTCAAGCTTAGGGAGTATATGAATATAGATGTTTTTAGAATAGAGAATTTCAAAAAAAACCGAAGAATTTTGATTTATTTTTTTCCTAGTAAATTAATTAGATTCAAAAAATAGCAAAAGAAATATAGTCTTTGTGAAAAAAACTATCCGTGAAAAAAAGGAACCTTATGCCTATTGGTTTATCAATACTTGGCGCAACAGGGAAAATGGGGAAAAGCATTCTTGCTTTAGCAGCAAATCAACCTAACTTCAAAGTAATTATGGGGACATCAAGAAAGTGCTTAGAAAAACCTAGCTTACAAAAAATAGCGAATGTGGATATTCCTATGACAAGCTCTGCTAAACTAGCCATCCATAATTCAGACATTACCATTGATGTTTCTTCCAAAGAAGCTATTCTTGATCACTTAGAATATGCAAAGCAATCTCTTAAGCCTATTGTCATAGGAACAACCGGACATAGCATGGAAATACAAAAAAAAATCGAAGACACAGCCCAATATGCTCCTATCTTCTATACTCCTAATTTCAGCCTAGGTATTTCTCTTTTACTACAACTGGTTGAATCTATAAAAGCGTCTGGTTTTTATGAAAATTGTAGTATTGACATTATTGAAACCCATCATATACACAAAAAAGATTTGCCTAGCGGCACAGCAATTGCTCTTGCTAAAGCTACAGGCAAAGAGATTGCAGAAGATGCAACGACAAAAAGCAAATCTTCTCAAGTTCGTATTCATGCTATACGCAGCGGTGAAGTAATAGGAGAACATCAAGTCATCTTTGAATGTGATAATGAACAAATAAAATTGATCCATCAAGCACATTCTCGTGACGCATTTGCACAAGGAGCCCTTGCAGCAGCTGCATTTCTCATTGATAAAAAACCCGGACTCTATTCTAGAATAAATACTAGCTTAATTTAAGAGTTTGACAGTTTTTCCTTGAAAAATCTAAAAGAATCCAAAAAAAATGCGCTTTTTACCCAGACACTTAACAGCTCGGATTCAATCTGCTGCAAAACATTTTAAAGTTATCCTTCTTTTAGGCGCACGTCAAACAGGGAAAAGCACTCTCTTCTCAAACAGCCCGTAAATGGCTCAATTTGCTTATATATACCCCACATTGAGCAGGTTGCAATATTAAGTATATGATTTATTATTTTCTTCCAAAAAATTTAGTTAATTCATCAAGTTAATTCAAAGTTCATAGTACTTTTTATGTTAAAAATGCCTATTTCAGATCATTTTAGAAAAATATCCGCAATTATTGCACAAACTGCTCAATCTGGGCTATAAGCTAGCTCTTTGTAAATAATCAGACCAATGATAACCCGTTTCAAATAAACGCTCCCCATCACAGCAATCTAAGAGTTGAAAGCTACCGCTTTTTGTTCTATTAAGCTGAGATAGATGTGCTCCTGATCCAAGCAGGGTGCCTATATCATGCGCTAAAGAGCGGATATAGGTTCCTTTAGAACAATCTACTTTTAGTTGTATGTAAGGATAGCTGTAGGAAATAAGCTCTATTTTGGTGGTAATGGTAATGGGAGCTCGTGGGACGGTAATGCCTTTGCGTGCTAAATCGTAGAGTTTTTTGCCTTGTACTTTTTTTGCAGAGAACATAGGGGGGATTTGCTGGATCGTTCCTTGGAATTCTAAAAGGGCTTTTTCTAGTTGTGACTTAGTGGGGATAAGAGGGGATTGGGCTGTAATTTGGCCATCTAAATCATAGGTATCTGTACTAATGCCAAGGTGAAGAGTGGCTAGATATTGTTTATCCTGATTTAAAAAAGAGGAGCTTAATTTAGTGTAGGGCTTGCCGATCAGAAGAATCATTACGCCACTAGCAAAGGGATCTAATGTACCTGCATGACCAATGGTTTTGACATTGGTTAGTTTACGTAGGCTAGATACCAAGCTAAAAGAGGTTTTGCCAATGGGTTTGTTGATTGGCAAAATGCCTTCAAAGCTAAGCATTAACTTTTACGAGACTTTTGTTCTTCTCGGATCTTTCCCAATACGGCATCGATACGCGAGTGTTTATCCACAGAGGTATCTAGCTTAAAGGTGAGATTGGGAAAGTAGCGCATAACCACTTTTTTAGAAGAATGAACGGCAATAAAGCCCGCAGCAGATTGCAGGGCTTTAATGGTCTCTTCTTTTGCTTTTTGATCTCCAATTACACTGATATGTACTTTAGCATGATGAAGATCGCTGGTGATTTCTACTTGGGTTACAGAAACAAATTTATTAACATGTGGATTATCCACATCTTTATGAATTACCTCTGAAATAACCTCTTTTAGCAAAGAATTTAGCCTTGCAACTCGATTTTTTGCCATATTATAGCTCTTGGTCTAAGTAAGTTATTTCATAAGCTTGGAATGTATCACCTACTTTAATATCATTGTTATTTGGTAATACAATTCCACATTCATATCCTTTAGAGACCTCACGCACATCTTCTTTTACTCTTTTAAGAGATTGCATGGTTCCTTTCCAAATAACCTGTCCATTTCGTAGTAAGCGCATCTGAGAAGAGCGTTTAATGGTTCCATCCGTTACCATACAACCAGCAATGATACCTAAATGAGAGGACTTAAATATCGCTTTTACCTCTGCTGAGCCTACATCGTTCTCTTGAGGAATTTTATCTAACAGGCTTCGCATTAAAGCTCTTACTTCATCCACTGCATGATAGATAATATCATAGAGCTTAACCGTTACTTTTAATGTTTTGATTAAATTCTCTGCATGGCTCTCAACTTGGCTATGAAAACCAATGATCATCGCTTTTGTGTTTTGTGCTAGTTGCACGTCTGATTCAGAAACCTCTCCAACAGCTGCGGAGATAATGTTTAGTTCAATTTTTTTAGACTGAATTTTTAGCAAAGAATTTTTTAATGCTTCAACAGAGCCTTGCACGTCAGCGCGTAGAATAAGATTAAGGACTTTCTTTTGTACAGAATTGTCTAAAAAGTTCTCTAAGGCAACTCGTTTGGGTTGTTGCATCATATTATGATGACGTTGACCTTCAGAGCGTTTTTGAGCAATTTCAATAGCTTCTTTTTCATTTTTAACAACAATAAATTCACTGCCAGCTTCTGGTAGTCCAGAAAGACCTGTAATTTTTACAGGAGAAGATGGGCCTGCTGTTGTAATTTCTTGTTTAAGCTCGTTATGCATGGTTTTAACCCTTGCATAATGTTGAGCAAACACAATAGCATCACCTAGGTTTAAGGTGCCATTCTGCACAAGCACAGTAGCAACTGGGCCCAATCCTTTGTGCATTTCTGATTCAATTACAGTTCCTCGGGCTCTAGATTTAGGGTTGGCTTTTAGCTCAAGAACTTCTGCTTGAAGAGCGAGCATTTCCAGCATCTCTTTAATTCCTTGCTTTGTCACAGCCGAACAGTTTACAGTGATAACCTGTCCACCCCAAGCTTCTGGCAGTAAATCTTTATCTGCTAATTGGCGATAAACATTGTCTGCATCAAAGTTCGGCTTATCACATTTGTTGATGGCTACTAAAATAGGAACGCCGGCTGCTTTTGCTTGGTCGATGGCTTCTACTGTTTGGGCTTTTATTCCTTCATCACCCGCAATGACAAGAACGATGATATCTGTTACATCCGCTCCTCTGGCACGCATAGAGGAAAAAGCCTCATGACCTGGTGTATCTAAAATGGTGATGTCACCTGATTCTGTATGGCATTTAAATGCTCCGATATGCTGGGTAATATCACCAGCTTCTGAGGATGCAATATTTGATTTACGAATAGCATCAATCAAGCTGGTTTTACCGTGGTCTACATGTCCCATAAAGGCAATTACAGGAGGACGAATAATCAATTCATCTATTTTGCTAGCTTGAATTTCTTGTTTAATCGTCTTATCAGTAATACGAAGTCGGTCTTCTTCCGTTGTATCAATGGTAATTTCACAGTCAAAGTCATGTCCTAATAGCTGAATAGTGGTCTCATCATCCAAATAGTCGTTTAAAGTGAGCATGACCCCTTTCATAAACAATTTAGCAACAAGTTGAGATGCTTTAAGTTTCATTTCAGAAGCAAGATCTTTTATAGTAATAGGCAGATGAATTTTTAATTCTTTAGGTCTAATAACAACTTCTTCTTTCTTATGAGAGCGCATTTTATGATGAGGACGTTTTCTTCTCCAGCCTTGATCGTCTAAATCATCGCGTAATCCTTTTCTATCACGGGCGTCGAATGTTTTTTGTGGTGCTTTTTTTACAGGCCGTATTTCATATACCGCCTTAGAACGCTGATTTTTATCTTCCGATTCACGTGGTATTGGTTTAAAGGACTCCTTTTTAGATACATCAGAAACTTTTGGAATAGGTACATCTTTAGATAAAGGAGGTCTTTTTATAGCACTTGGGTGCCCAGTTCGAGGAGGATACGGGGGTCTAGAAGAAGATGAAGTGTTAGGTCTTGTATCTTGTCTAAAAGAGGGGCGCTGTGGAGGGAAATTTGCTCTAAACGGTTGTGGTTTATGGCGATATTCTGGCTTAGCCGTTGAATGGGTAGATTCTATTTTTGCGACAGAGGGTTTCTGCTGAATAGGCTCTTCTTTTGGAAGTTGTTGTTCAGGAACAATAGGCTCAGGGGAAGATAGAGTTTCCACAGTAGGAGTAGGAGCTAGTTCAACCGAGGGTTCTTTCTCTTCTTTTTTCCGGAGTGCAGGTTTCTTCTCCCGAGTGAGCTTAAGAGCTTCTGCAAGTTGTGCATTTTTTATAGTTATTTTTAAATTCTTGGCCAACTCTTAACCCCTTTTTTTGCGAATTTTTTCTAAAATTTTGTCAGCCATTTCTAAACTGATTTCCGGTATAATCGCCAATTGCTCAGGTGTTGCATTTAACACTTTTCGAGGAGTATCATATCCAGCACTAATTAAGCTTTCAATAATCATTCTGCTACTAACTTCTTCAATGGTAAGCGGCTCATCTAAAGTGGGATCATCGGCAGAAGCCATTTGCGCACGCTCAAGATTCATAGTAGCTTTATAATGGCTCATTTTTTGTATTTGCAGATCAGAGCTGCACAGTTCTCCATTTAAACGAGCATTTCTTCCACCTTTGCCCAGAGCTGCAGGATAATCTTCATCATTAATCACGATAGTGATGATATTTCTTTGCTCGTCGACAATCATTTTTTTAATTTCAATAGGTGCTAGTGAGGAGCTAAGCAAAGTAGTAGTGTTGCTGCTAAAAGGGATGATGTCAATTTTTTCATTATTTAGCTCGCGTATGATGTTTTTGACTCGATTCCCACGCACTCCTACACAAGCTCCAACAGGGTCTACTTTTGAATCTTGGGAGCTAACTGCGATCTTTGTACGGTAGCCAGCTGCACGCACTATTTTTTCTATAACAATGATATCATCGGCAATCTCAGGAACTTCTTGGGAAAACAATTGTGCAACAAATTCAGGATGGCTACGAGATAAAACCACTTCGGCTCCGCCATTTTCGGTATCTCTTACTTCAAATAGAAGGGCTTGTACTCGGTCACCCACTTTATAAACTTCTGTTTTTGGATAAAATCGGCTGGGTAAAATAGCTTCAACTTTTCCTAAATCAATAATTAAGGTTGCTTCTCTAATCACTTTTTTTACTGTACCTGAAACAATTTCATTGATCCGATGACGGTATTCTTCATAAATCACATCTCTTTCTGCATGACGTAGTTTTTGAGAGATGATTTGACCTGCTGTGTGTGCGGCAATTCTACCAAAGTCTTGTGGAATAACAGAAATGTCAACCCACTGGCCTAGTTCACAATCAGGGTGAAGCACGCGTGCTTCTGCAAGAGTGATCTCTTCTTCTGGAATGGTAACGAGTTCTACTACTTCTTTTTGGGCTGTTACATTAATATCTCCTGTCTTAGGGTTAACCTGTACAGAGACATTAATCAAACCGCCGTGGATACTTTTGCGAGCAGCCACATACAGCGATTCTTCGATCGCAGAAATTACTACATCTCGTTTAATTCCTTTTTCTCTTTCAAGATATTCGAAGATTGCGACTAGATCTTTGTTCATCTTGCCTCTTTTTCTCTTATGTTTACTACGACTATAATTAAAGTCAGAGTTAGTATTTTGTTGTTTTAAGATAAAATATATCAGCTCAGCACAAATTAAAATTTTTTAATTTGTGCTGAGCTGTACTTTTACTCTTCTGGGGAATTATTTATTTCTTTTGAAGAGGTTTTTTTACGCTTTTTATCGTGCTCTTTATCTTCATCGATGGCGTTCTCTAGAGCTTCTTCTAAAGAGGTCTTTTTACGCTTTTTGTCATGAGAATGTGCTTTGGATCCTCCTACGACAATATCATCTCTATTAAATTTATTTTTATCAATTAAGTACTCTTTAATAGATAAACCAATTTTTTTATGTTCAGGGTCAAGCTTGATTACTTTAGCTGTAATTTCTTCTCCTTTATTAACCACTTCCTCTACTTTGCCAAATGGTTGATCGGAAAGTTCTGTCACATGCACCAGAGCTTCAATTCCATTCGGAAGTTCTATGAAAGCTCCAAAGGCTGTAATTTTTGTAACAATCCCTTGAACTAAAGATCCAATAGGCATTGTTTTTTCAATGCTCTCCCAAGGGTTGCTGCTTAGCTGCTTTAACCCGAGAGTAATTTTTTTACTTTCTTTGTCTACGGATAAAATCACAGCATCTACTCGATCTCCCTTCTTAAGCACTTCTGAAGGATGCGACACTTTTTTAATCCAGCTCAAATCGGAAATATGAATTAACCCATCTACGCCTGGCTCTAGCTCTACGAAAGCGCCATAATTGGTCAAATTGCGAATTTCTGCATTAACACAGCAATCACAAGGGTATTTTTTTTCTACATCATCCCATGGATTTTTCTCTGTTTGTTTAAGTCCAAGAGAAATCTTTCCTTCTTCTTTTTGAACAGAGAGCACAATGGCCTCTACTTCATCTCCCTTGTTCACAACTTCGCTAGGATCTGTTACATTTTTTACCCAGGACATCTCTGATACGTGAATGAGCCCTTCAATGCCCGGTTCAATTTCGATAAAAGCGCCATAAGGAACAAGGTTAACGATTTTACCTTTTACACGTGTGCCTGAAGGGTACTTCTTTTCAATTTCTTCCCAAGGATTGGTTTCTTTCTGCTTCATTCCTAGAGCAACGCGACCCTTTTCTTTATCAACATGGAGGATGATTACTTCTAGCTCTTGTCCTAGAGAGACCATTTCAGACGGGTGTTTAATTCTCTTCCATGTCATGTCTGTGATATGCAGCAAGCCATCGATCCCATCAAGGTCTAAGAAAACTCCAAAATCGGTAATATTTTTTACACAACCCTTGCAGATTTCTCTTTCATGGATGTTTTCTAAAAGCTCTGCTTTACGTGAGATGCGCTCTTCTTCCAAAATTTCACGACGGGATACAACAATATTTTTACGCTCTGTATTGATCTTTAAGATTTTAAAGTCGTAGCTTTGTCCAATAAATTCATCGAGGTTTTTGATGCGTTTATTGTCAATTTGAGAGCCGGGTAGAAAGGCTTCCATGCCGATATCTACCATGAGGCCGCCTTTTACCTTGCGAATAACCTTACCCTTGACAATAGAGCCTTCTTTACAATGATGTACAATGTACTCCCACTGTCTTTGGCGACGAGCTTTTTCTCGAGAAAGCACGATTTGCCCATCTTCTCCTTCTGCCTGATCAAGATACACTTCAATTAAGCTGTTTTCATCGAGTTCTTCCACATCAGAAAATTCATTGATGGGAACAAGTCCTTCAGATTTTAACCCTACATCTATGATCACAAAGTCTTTTGTAATTTCTACAATTTGACCCGTCAGAATTTGACCGGTATTCATTAACGCGACGGAACCTTTTCCGGCAATTTCCTCTTTTTTATTGAGTAAATTTTTGAATTGTTTGGCTTCTTCCTCTTGAAACTCAACATCATCGATGATGTTACTTACATTCCAGTCGTTTAATTCTTTGTTAGACATTTAAGGGTTTCTCCTGCGTTTTATTGAAAGGAGAAAGACTATCAAATGATTCGTAATAAAATCAATCGTAATTTCACCTTCATTCTCTGGATGGGGACAAGATGTAAAATCAGATTGTCAACTATTGCATATTAGTTAAAATTAATCTTCTTAAAATTTTAAGCTTGTAGATTATTTTATGAAAAAAATTGTTTTAAAATTTGGAGGAGCCGCTTTAGCCAGCTTGGGATCTTTTTCTAGCATTAGCAAAATCATAAAAGCTAAACTAAGCTCTTACTCTGTTTGCGTCGTGGTGAGCGCAATGCAAGGTGTAACCGACCAACTTCTCCAATTGGCTAGGAAAATAGATTCTAGCCCCTCTTCAAGAGAATTAGATATGCTCCTTTCCACAGGAGAGATCTTTAGTATGACTCTTTTAGCAATGGCTCTTCACAAAGAGGGGATAGAGGCTATTAGCTTAACAGGAGAGCAAGCCGGTATTATTACTTCCTCATGTCATGTAAATGCAAAGATTATCGATGTAAATAAGGAGCGATTATTCAGAGAATTAGAGTCTGGTAAAGTAGTGATTGTAGCTGGTTTTCAAGGGGTTAGTAAAAAGAAAGAGATGACTACTTTAGGTAGAGGTGGTTCTGATATAACAGCTGTTGCGCTTGCCATTGCACTTTCCTCTGAAATCGTTCAGTTCTATAAAGATGTAGGGGGGATTTATTCAAAGGATCCAAAAACCTATCCTGACGCAGAGCTGTTAAAAAACATTTCCTATGAAAAAGCACTAGAGTTGGTAAAAAATCAAAATAAAATTATCCATCCCCGTTGTATCGCTTTGGCTGCAGCTCATCAAATTAGCCTACAAGTGCTCTCTTTTCTTCAGCCAAATTCCATAGGAACTACGGTTAGTGATTTGAGCTGTGCAAAAAAACCAAATTTTTTGTATGAATGGGAGCACAGCTATTTATCTTAAAGAGGTGCTATGCAAAATCTTTTGAAAATCCCATCAAATATTTTTGATATAGTTACGATTCTTAACCAAAGTACGCAAGATGGTGATCTATTCTACCTTGGTAAATTACAAGATGTGTTAATGGGGCATATTTCCTTTGAAGAAATAGAAAAAGACGATTTATTCAGTGATTTTATACAGAAAATCCCGCTTATTCAGACTTCTTTCAAAGGAAAAAATCCTTATTTTTTTAAGATCTCATTGCTCTCTAAAAGAATAGGAAATCCTGCAAAATTTTTTTATGAAATGATTGATAGATGGTTGCTTCCAGGAAAAAAAACCCATATATGTTCTTTTTTTAGTTGTGATTTTGCTTTTTCTTATTCTGGTTCTGATCCTTTTTGCCTATCTGAAGTAGTCATTTCCACCAGTGAGGAGAGTGAACTAAAAAAGATGCGTGATAACTTTTTGTTTTTACAGAATGAAATTCGCTTAGGTTCAACCTCTGTCTACCAGGCAAGTTGTATTTTAGAAAATAAAGGATTATCTGCCGATCAAAAAAATTTATTCATTCAAGAAAGAATTTCCTTATTGATTCAAAAAAGACCACAAGATTTTGATTATGATATCTTTCACCAGATGCAACATTTTTTATTTAATACAAGACAAGAATTTAAAGCATATCGCGATTGCACGCATATGGCTCGGATTATATCAGTGTTTTATTTATTAAAACGCGCATTGGTTAGGCAAGCAGAAAATTGTGCTGAGAGATTGATTAAAGTCAAATTGCGTAAAACTTGGTTGCAACTGCCTTTAGGCTTTAAAAAAGTTTTGGGAGTATTTCTGGCTATTCATTTTATAAACGATGACGAACAGTTCGAACAGATTCATTGTATGAGAATGATTAAAAGCTGTTTTCCTGATTTTCATTATATCGAAGGGTCTTATTTTTCCTATACTCCTCAAGAAGGTCAGGTGCATTTAATTTATCTAGAATTGGAAAAAAAGGATGCATCAGAAATTTCTTCACAAGAGCTAAAAAGGCTTAATGAAAAGCTAACAGATGAAGTAGAAAATGGCATTCATAGTTTAATGCACCCTCTATTTATACCGCGCAATGAAGAAGAAGTGATGCGTAATGTGATTCTTTTATCGAAGCAATTGCGTTATTTTCGCGATATTCCTCAGGTTATTATTAATTTTGATGAGCAACTAGAAACAGATCTTCTATTTACAGTAATTCTTGTGCGTGTTCGTCAAATATTGGATGTAGCTATACAGCAATTATTTAGCTCTAAAGCCTCTTCTCTTATTTTTATTCCTGATCGGATTAAACAAGTGGGTATGCTAAGAAAAAAATACCCAAAAGAAGCTTCGGTTTTTCGTTTGCGGATTGCTTCTTACTCTTTTATACGATCTGATCATCGAGTGGATTTATTTCAAGCGCGTCAATTTATAGCAAGAGAACTAGAGAAAGTAATTGGAGAATTTAGAGATTTTAATGGGGGAATGATTACTAAGCAATATGAGCGTTTTAGTGAATTAAAGAAAATGTGCTGTCGATTAAAAAAACAAGAAAGGCTGCTATTAGAATATTTTTTTCATTCTATTTATCCCAAAGAACTCAGCACAATTTTTGATCCCTTGCGTTTAAAGGAACTGTTTTTTTTATTTTTAGATCTCTTTGAGAAGAATAAAAACAAAAAAAACAATACGCGATTTGTTCACCAAATGAAACCGGGTTCTTGTTTTTTTGTTTTATCTTATTTTGATCATTCGTTAAAATCTAAAGTTTTGGAAAAAGTTGCTCAACTACAAATTTCTTCTTCTCAGCTTATTGCGGTTTTATTCCGTGCTGCGGAATGGGATTATTTATGTTATGGCTATTTAGAAGAAGATACGCAAAAGAAAATACTATTTATAAAAACTATCCAGGGTATTCTTGACTTCTGATTCTAAAAACTTACAAAATGGAATTTCTACTTAAAATGAGTTTTAATCTATGAAACGCTCTTTGATTCAAGTTGTCCCTTCCATTCTTTCCGCTGACTTTGGCAAGTTGGCTTTGGAAGCTAAAAGAGCAGAGGAATCTGGTGCAGATGCATTGCATATCGATATTATGGATGGACATTTTGTTTCTAACTTAAGCTTGGGACCTAAAGCCGTTGCAGCAATCAATCGCGCAACAAATCTTTTTCTAGATGTACATCTGATGATGTATAACCCTTACGATTATGTGGAACAATTTGTAAAAGCTGGTGCTGATCGAATTACTTTTCACTTTGAAGCAACCGAAGACGTAGAAGAAACTCTTCAATTTATTCGAAAGTGCGGAATAGAAGCTGGTTTAGCTTTTTGTCCAGATACAAGCTCATCTATGATGATTAAATTTTTAGATAAATGTGATTTACTTCTTTTAATGACAGTAAATCCGGGACGTGGTGGACAGAAATTCATGCCTGAGATGCTAGAAAAAATTCAATTTGCACGTGATATCTGCAAACAGATGAAGTTATCTCTTGCCATCCAAGTAGATGGGGGAATCAATGATCAGACAGCTCGTCAATGTGTAGAAGCAGGAGCGAATGTCTTAGTATCAGGAAGTTACATTTATAGTGCACCAAATATGGCCCAAGCAATCACTATTTTGAAAACTCTTAAGTAGTTCTTATGAAAAAAGTAGTTATAATCGGCGGTGGAACAGGTAATTTTACCGTTTTAAGAGGTTTAAAAGATTATCCTGTTGATTTAAGCGCTATTGTTTCTATGGCTGATGATGGAGGAAGCACGGGAATCTTGCGAGATGAGTTAGGAGTACTGCCTCCAGGGGATGTCAGACAATGTTTGATTGCTCTTTCAAACTCTTCTACTATGATGCGCTCTTTAATGAATTATCGTTTTGAGAACGGAGGTTTAGAAGGGCATAGCTTTGGGAATCTTCTTCTTTCCGCTTTGGAGAAAGTAACAGGCAGTTTTGAAAAAGCTGTAGAAGAAATGGGTAAAATTTTATTTATCAAAGGTAAAGTTATTCCTGTTACCACTCATCAAGTACGTTTAAAAATGCTTTTAAGCAATCGAAAATTACTAGAAGGAGAAAGAGAAGTATATCTTTCTCATGAGATTGATCAAGGGTATAAAAGTATTTATCTAGAACCATTTCCTAAAGCAAACCCACATGCAATTGATGAAATTATGAATGCCGATGTGATTGTTTTAGGCCCAGGGGGGCTACATACCTCTTTAATTCCCAATTTACTTGTCGAAGGACTAAGCGCAGCTCTTCGTGCTTCTACAGCAAAAAAAGCATTTGTAGTGAATTTAATGAATCGTAAAGGACAAACTACCGGATTTAAAGTCAGCAATTATTTAGAAGAAATTGTTCGTTTTATTGGGAAAGATATTTTTGATTATATTTTGGTTAATAATGAACCACCCCCTCAGGAATTGATAGAGGTCTATTCCGATGAAGGTCAAATTGTAGAAAATGATTTAAAAGGAGATCGAATCATAGCTTCTCCTCTTTTAGGGGGTCTAAAAGAAATTCCTAAAAAAGATTTATTAAAAAGAAGCCTTATTCGTCACGATTCTAAAAAATTAGCCCAAGAGTTGATAAAAATTGTTAATTATCTTTGATCTTGATGATACACTAGTTAAGACATCTGAGTGCATTACACATATATTGCTCGAACGTAGTTTGCGTGCAATGGTAAATAAAGGTTTTAAAATACAGAGCTTCTATCAAGCGCTCTTTCTTTTAAAAGAATTTAATAAGCAAGCTTCAAATGCAGAAGAAGCTTTAAAAAAATTTGTTATTAGTATGCGTGAAGATCTTAAATTTATCCCTATCGGCAAAGAGCAACTCACTAATTTTACATTAGATATGCCTATTTCCCCATTAGAATCAGCTGTTAAGACCCTTCACTTATTAAAGGAAAAAAAACATACTTTGTGTTTGGTTACGGTAGGAAAAGATTCTTTGCAAAGACAAAAATTAGAAAAAGCTGGTATTGATCCAATTCTTTTTAGTAAGATTATTGTATCTGAAGATAGAAATAAAAAGCCGCATTACGAAAGGCTTTTAGCAGAATTTGCATATAGCCCAACACAAGTGATGGTTTGCGGGGATCGAATCTCTGTGGATCTTGAGCCAGCGATACAATTAAACTGCAAAACAGTGCATGTATTATGTGGAAGAGGCTTAAGTACTAAAGAAAAAACATCTAAAGCTAAAATCACTTATCGCATTTCGAACTTAGTAGACTTAAGCGACTTAAAAGAGTTGAGATAAATGATTTTAAACTAACATTTTCATTTTGAAAATATGGAAAAAAATATGATAACAGGCAATCAAATTTCTCCCGGGATGATTCTCTCTATTGACGGTAAAATGTATAAAGTAGAGTCCTGTGTTAAGGTAACCGTTGCTAAAGATAATCCTTTTGTTAAAACAATGCTTAAAGATCTTTTGACAGAAGAGGTGTTGGAGAAAAATTTTAAACTCAATCAAGTAGTAGCAGATGCTGCTCCCCTTGAGCGATCTCTAGAATATCTATACCTAGAAAAAGAAAATTATTTGTTCCTTGATATAGGAAATTTAGAACAGGTTTTAGTTTCCTCTCAGATTATTGGTAGTAAAGTAAATTATTTGAAAGAAGGGACCTCTTTAAAAGCCATATTTTATGGCGATGCTGTTTTTTCTATTGAGCTACCCCAGTTTTTAGAACTTGTTGTGCTTAAAACAGAAGAAATGGAATCGGCGTTAAAAATGACTAATTCTACAAAAATAGCTTTATTAGAAACTGGGGCTAAAATTGAAGTGCCTGTTTTTATCGAATCTGGAGATATTATAAAGATAGACACGCAAACAAATGAATACATTCAGAGGGTTTAAGGAGGCATAAGAGTGGATTTGAAGGAAATTAAAGATTTGATGACTGCTATGCGAAAAGCAGGTATCCAAAAACTGATCATTAAAAAAAAAGAAGGGGATGAGCTGCAGCTAGAAACGCAAGTTGATTCTAATACATCGCCCGTTGGGTTCCCCTCTGCACAGCACAATAAAGAACAGACTTTTTTCAACCCTCCTCCCTCCTTGCATTCATCAGAAAAACCTTCTTCTCTTGTAAAAGAAGAAAAATTAGGGCAACATATCACAGCTCCTCTAGTAGGAACATTTTATAATTCTGCTTCACCAGACGATGATCCATTTGTCAAAGTAGGCGATATGGTTCAAGAGAATACAGTTCTCTGTATTGTTGAAGCTATGAAGGTTATGAATGAGGTAAAAGCAGGAAAAAGCGGCAAAATTGCAGAAATTCTTGTAGAAAACGGACATCCCGTAGAATTTGGCACCAAAATGTTCCGCATTGTATAATCAATCTTCTTTTTTTAAGTGTGTGGAATATGCAGAAAGTCTTAATTGCTAATCGAGGTGAAATTGCTGTACGGATTATTCAAGCGTGTCATGACTTAGGTCTACAAACAGTTGCTGTATATTCTCAAGCAGATGCAGAAGCGCTGCATGTGCTACATGCAGATGAAGCAATCTGCATAGGAGAGCCGCCTCTTTCAAAATCCTATCTCAAAATACCCAATATCTTATCTGCCTGTGAAGTAACAGGAGCAGATGCTATTCATCCAGGATATGGTTTCTTAAGTGAAAATGCGAACTTTGCCTCTATTTGTGAAAGTTGTGGAGTGAACTTTATTGGGCCTTCTGCTCAAACAATTGCTCTTTTGGGAGATAAAGCTCAGGCAAAAGCCACTGCAAAAAGCGCTAAGTGCCCTGTGATACCAGGCTCAAGGGGTGTAATTTCAGATGTAAAAGAGGCATTAAAGGAAGCTAAGCAAATAGGATTTCCTATATTTATTAAAGCGTCTGCCGGTGGTGGTGGCAAAGGAATTCGTATCGCTCATACAGTTGAAGAGTTTGTAAGACAGTTCTCTGCTGCAAAAACAGAAGCTGAAACCATCTTTAATAATGCGGATGTCTATTTAGAAAAAATGATTGTAAATCCTCGCCATATTGAAATACAGGTCTTAGGAGATAAATATGGAAATTATGTACATTTAGGAGAAAGGGACTGCACTATTCAGAGAAGAAGGCAAAAATTAATTGAAGAAGCTCCTTCTCCTTTATTAAGTCCTTCTTTACGTAAAAAAATGGGAGAAGCTGCCATTGAAATTGTTAAAGCTGCTCACTATTACTCCGTAGGAACAGTGGAGTTTTTATTAGATGAGAGTAAAAATTTCTACTTTATGGAAGTAAATACTCGCATTCAAGTAGAGCATACTATTACAGAAGAATTAACAGGTATTGACTTAGTCAAAGAACAGATTAAAGTAGCAATGGGTGAAAAGCTTAAGATCAAGCAAAAGGATATTTGTTTTAATGGACATGTCATTCAATTTCGAATTAATGCAGAGAATCCCGAAAATCATTTTACACCTTGTCCTGGAGTATTAGAATATTATATTCCTCCCGTAGGTCCTCATGTGCGTATAGATAGCGCTTGTTACTCTGGTTATCGAATTTCACCTTATTACGATTCAATGATTGCTAAATTGATTGTAAAAGGAAAAGACCGTAAAGAGGCAATAGCAGTTGCTAAAAGAGCTTTAAGGGAGTTTCACATTGGTGGAATAGATTCTACCATTGCTTTCCACTTATTTATGTTAGAAGATAAATGCTTTTTAAATAGCGAATACTTTATCGATTACATTGATCTGCTAATTGCAGAAGGATGTAATTTCACTAAACCCAAAGAATAGATGTCTATATATTCCGCTTTAGAATTAGATCTACTTATCTCTATGGATGAGATCCAGGATAAGATTGCTAAAGTAGTGGTCCAATTAGAAACTGATTACAAGGGCCAAGAAATTGTGATTGTAATGATCATGAAAGGTGCTATCTGTTTGGTTGCTGATTTAATAAGAGCCATCTCTTTACCTTGTGTAGTGGAAAGCATTCAAGCCAGCAGCTACGGCGCCCATGGAAAAACCAGAGGAAACTTACAGATAAAGGGAATAGAATCCCTTGATCTATTCTCCAAGAACGTGCTTCTTGTCGATGATATTTTTGATTCCGGCAATACGCTTTTTCAAGTACATCAAGCGCTTGCTGAAAAAAAACCCAAATCTTTAAAATCACTGGTTCTGCTTTCTAAAAATGTCTCTGATTTAGAGTGTCAACCTGATTATATATTATTTTCTATAGAAAATCGATTTGTGGTGGGTTATGGCTTGGATTACAAAGAATACTATCGTGGGCTGAAAGGAATCTATCTTTTTAAAGAGACAGCTTCAAGCCTGCAATGAACACCTTAAATATTTCCTAGTAAATCATTTATTAACTTGATTATAAAAATATATTTATTTTATAACAGTGATACCCAATTTATAGGAGATGGATATGAATAGATTTATTGTAGGGGTCTTATTATTTACCTCGATTAGCCTTTCACAAAAAGCTTTAGCAAATAGAGAAAACCCACCCATGTCGGTATATTCCTCTGTAGAAGTAGACCCATTTATTACTTATGAAGAGATAAAAGAGAGAATTAACCAAGTAGCTGCTCAATTAGCTATTGATTATGAGAGCCAAGAAATTGTTCTTGTGATGATTATGAAAGGAGCTCTTTGCTTAGCTGTTGATTTAATTCGAGCGATTTCTTTTCCTTGTACTATTGAATATATGCAAACAAGTAGTTATGGAATGAAGGGAGAATACAGAGGGGGTTTAGAGATAAAGGGGGTAGAGGCTCTTGATCTAGAATCTAAAAATGTGCTTCTTGTCGATGACATTTTTGATTCCGGCAATACACTTTCTCAAGTGCATCAAGCGCTTGCTAAAAAAAACCCAAAATCTTTAAAATCACTAGTATTGGTTTCTAGAAATGTTCCTAGAGACATAGATTATCGACCTGATTATGTTCTATTTAATATAGAAGAAGAAGATGGGTTTATTGTAGGTTGTGGATTTGATTACAAAGAACACTATCGAGGGTTAAAAGATGTTTATCTTTTAAAAGATTTACAAGCGGTTTCAGATTTTTAAAGAAGGGATTTTAAGTGAAAGGAATTATTCTTGCAGGAGGTAAAGGCACTAGGCTTTATCCTGTTACAATCGGTGTATGTAAACAGCTCTTGCCTGTATTTGATAAGCCCATGATCTATTATCCTTTAGCTGCTCTCATGCTATCTGGTATTAGAGAAATTTTAGTGATTTCTACATTAGAAGATAGGCCGCGTTTTCAACAGCTTTTTAAAGATGGTTCAGACTTAGGAATTTCTATTTCTTATGCACTACAGGAAAAACCAGAGGGGATTGCTCAAGCTTTTTTAATAGGAGAGTCTTTTATTAACCAAGAGAATGTAGCATTGATCTTAGGAGATAACATTTTTTATGGACATCAGCTTCCTCAATTACTAAAGGAATCTTCTTCTTTTATAGAAGGAGCTACTATTTTTGGTTATGAGGTAAAAGATCCTCACCGCTATGGAGTATTAGAATTTGATATAAACCAAGAAATAGTTGATATCGTAGAAAAACCCCTTCATCCTAAGTCTAATTTTGCAGTTACAGGTCTTTATTATTATGATCATCAAGTAGTCTCGATTGCTAAACAGTTAAAGCCATCTAGAAGAGGGGAATATGAGATTACCGATCTAAATAAGTTTTACTTAAGAAAAAAGCAACTACGGGTCAAATTATTCGAGCGTGGTTTTGCATGGTTAGATACAGGAACCCATGATGCGCTTCAGCAAGCTTCTTTATATGTAAAAACAATTCAAGAAAGACAAGGGATTTATATTGCTTGCCTCGAAGAGATTGCCTATCAAATGGGTTTTATTGACCTAGATCAATTACAAAAAGCAACATCGCTTTTTGCAGACACTGATTATGGTAAGTATCTAAATAAGCTTGTACAAAAAGAAAATGGTAAATTAGCTAGGGTATAGATTTAAAACGAGAGCGTTTTTTATAAGGAGCATTGGTTTTTTTTCCATATACAACTTCATGTAGGTCTTCAATTGCCATAAAAGCACTAGGGTCTTCTCTTAAGACAATTTCTTTTAACTCAGCAAGATCTAAACGCTCAACTATTACAAAAATAATCTCTTTAGCATCCCCTGAAAAACCTCCTTTACCATGCATGATTGTTAAACCAAGGCCTAACTCATTAATGATTGCATGGGAAAGTTCTTTAGATTTTGAGGACATAATAAGCACAGATTTTATCTCATCAAGACCCACAATCACCAGATCCATCATTTTAAAAGCGACAATATAGGTCATTAAGGATTGCAAAGCAATGTGCCAGTCTTTAAAAATCAATCCATAGGCACCGAAGATAAATACATTTACAAATAGAACAACCTGTCCTACTGTAAATCCCTTCTTACGATTAATAATAATCGCTAGGATTTCCGTGCCGTCTAAGCATCCTCCATGGCGAATAATGAGTCCAACTCCAACCCCTAAAATAGCACCACCAAATACAATAATTTCTAAAGCATCTGCCATAAAAGCAGGGGAGTGGCGTAAAATGCTTAAAAAACCTGCAAATAGTAATACTGCAATTAACATGTGTATTACAAAAGATCTACGGATATATTTATATGCCAGATAGATAAAAGGCAGATTCAAAGCAATTAGAATAAAAGATAGATATCCATCGCCATATAAACGCCCAAAGATTAGGGCAATACCTACAATTCCACCGTCAATTAACTGGTTAGGGATCAGAAATATTCTTACAGAAACAGCAGCTAAAAGAGCTCCTATAGCAATCCAAAGAAAGCTAAGTATATGATGCTTGGTAATTTTAAAAGAAGGTTTGCTCATGGTATCTACAGGATTTTTTGCTTTAAAATACGATTTAAGCAAGATTTATAACCACTGATATTTTACAAACGCGAGAGACGGGACTTGAACCCGCAACCTCCGCCGTGACAGGGCGGCGCTCTAACCAGTTGAGCTACTCCCGCAAATGTGGTAGGTCTTGGGCGCAACAGGACTCGAACCTATGACCACCTGTGTGTAAGACAGGAGCTCTACCAACTGAGCTATGCGCCCCAAGCAACAAAGTACGTAGTTTAAACACATAAGGGTTTTTCTACAAGAAATTTCAAAATTAAAAATCCTTAAAAAAATAAAAGAGCTTCTATACAAGAGTAAATCTTAGAAAGCATTTTGACGATTTCATAGGGAAGTAAAAGCCTTAAATCTTGATTTCTTTATTTACATAGAAAAATTTTTAATGAATTAAAATATCACTTTTTCTTAAGATTTTTATGCTAGGGGAAAAGCTTTTCATGGGAGCATTGTCATAGCAACTTCCAGAGTTCATGCTAAACCTTTGAGATGAGGAAGAAGAGATAAAGCAACTATATTTCTGTAAATTTGCCCAAACTTTTCTTTTTCTTGCCCATTTTCTTGTTTTTAATTTATTTTTTTGTTTTTAAAGCCCAGCAGGCTCATATCTAAGTAATCAGATCTATAC
>JBAUFS010000081.1:0-3755 GCA_049679255.1 Candidatus Rhabdochlamydia sp. | reverse complement strand
CCATTCTCTTTTTACACGGGAACAACATCAATTATTAGATACAAAAACACAAGCTGTTTTAGAAGCTCTAACTCCTGTAACTCTGCCCACTTATGATTCAGAAGGATGTATTATTCAGATGAAGTTCCAGGGTGTTGGTTTTTAATATACTTCATTTCTTACTTAGTTCGAAAAAAATCTCGGAAATAAAATTTAAAATTGATTAATAATAATCTCTTAATATAACCTTTAACGACTAAATATGGTGTTGGAAGATTCACTAGAAAAACCTTTGTATATTCCCACTTAAAAGAAAAGAGGTATATGTGAGTAACAAAAAATTTGATGAAAAAACAAGCAGAGAGATTGTTGTTCATTTCTTGAACAGACTAAAGACAGAGTGCGATGAGCATTTTCCTACAACTGGTTTGGAACGCCTTCCTCGTATATTTAATCTGCTTAGCAATGACTCAACTGGCGCTGAAATCTGGAAGACAATCTATCAAATGACATTTGGCAGACCTCTTGAACTGATTTCAGAAGAGGAAATATTTACTACATTGATTGGATTCTGTGCACAGCAGACGCATATTTGCAAATTTAATCTGTTAGGGTTGATGGACCTATTATTTTTAATCCGCTACAAACCCGAAAAAAATCCTGAAGAACATGAAAAAGATCGTGTAATTTGGAAGGAAGTAGTTAACTTTTTTAGCATAGAAGATCCCTTACATGTGAAAAATGATAGGAGAACGGAGGTATTAAATAAATATTCATGGGGTCTTATGAATAAGAAAGGATTCGAAATACAGAAGTTCGGGACTTTAAACAGTAATTTTATGATCGAGATTAGCCTAGAATATAGAGATCTACTTTTGGATAGTACGGTCGATACTCTTTTTGCTTATAACGCAGATCTCTGTACGAATAGTACTTATAACGAATTAGAAAAAGAAACATATAAAAAAATGTCAGGAACTCCTGAAAAAAAAGATCTTTATCTAATGGAAGAAGAGCTTTTTACTCTAGCAATTGAGCTTTGTGCCCTACATATATGCCAATGGGGTTTCAAATTGAAGGAGATTTTAGCGCTATTATTTGCGATGCGCTATGACCCAGAAAACCACAAAAAAGAACTAGCGATTTGGAAAGAATTAATCAAGGCAATTCAGTAGAAAATAGGATGATATTATGGGATGCTCTTCGAATTCTTTTACAGCAGGCAATCCACAAGCTGATCATTCTCTTTTTACACGGGAACAACATCAATTATTAGATACAAAAACACAAGCTATCCTAGAAACACTAAACCCTGTAACACATCCTACCTGCGATTCTGAAGGGAATATCATCCAAATTTGGCAATATCACAGTATTTTTCTAGGTGCTATCTTAGACAGAAATGGTCATGTAACAACTGTCCCAAGAGCTCATATACACAATGGATTGCAACCTCATGAACCAGGGGATCCTTTTTTAGACCGCATCGCATCCCTTCACCTTAGAAAATGGGAATTAATCATTCTTCCTAATCAACACATCGTTGTATGGCCTCATCTTGAAGCAGCAGGTAGACCTGGCCCAGACTTACCTCCAGCAGAACTCAAAAAAGATCTTAGTCACATATTCAGAGATAGTCCAAAAGGAGGACATACCCCCAATGATACAAAAGAAAAGAGAGACCTGCTCATACGAGTAGGCTCCGATTACAGAAATTGGGTTGGAACTAATATAGAAGGCAATGATATTTTTTTTAAGCGCCAAGAAGATGGTTCTCAGGTGTGGGTGTATAGAAGAGGAAATCGAATAGAAAATGCCGGAATTAACCTTAAAGGCGAGAATGCGATATTTAATTGCAAATCAAGACGTGTAGAAAGATATGTACCTAAAGGAGAACATAAATATTCAGTCTCATCAATAGTACAGAACCATATAATCCTACGACATTTTCAGAATAAAGATCGCCCTCCTCCTGGTGGTAATGAAGGCCCCGGCGGTGGCCCAAGAGGCTCTGGAGGTCCCGGAGTACGCCAGTTTCAACAACTCCTGCAACAAACAAAACTCACTGACTCTTATAATACAACCCATCGTGGTAACCCTGTTCCTGCTAAGGGAGGAACTGGAGGTGCAATTGGAGGGGTTGCTTGTGGTGTTGATTACATACAAGGCTTGTTTGATAAAGCGGAATCTGTTTTTGAAAAAGATCACTATTTTTGTGTGCCTTTGATTGATGGACAAATTCCCTTTAGTCAGGAGCAGTTGCGTCAGATTTTACGTGAGCTTGCTATTGCTATTTATGTGCATGGAGCGGTGCCTTTTTTCAGTTTGCATTTTAACCAGAATGCAGAATTGTTTTCGGTGATGGACCCTGCGTATCAAAATACAATGGTTGGACGGGTAATTGGTATGTTGGACTATTTCATGAAAGGCTATCTCAATGGAGGGGTTTTTCAGGAAGAGTTTATTGATAATTGGAAGGCTGAACCAAAATCGATTGTAGAGAAATTATACGATTGGTGGTGGCCTACTGTATCTTCTAATCAACCAGTTGAGGAAGAACAACCAACGTCGCTTTTAGGTGTGTTATACAGTTGGTGGTGGCCTTCAAGCAATGCACAACAAGCTCCTTTGGATAAGTTGATCGACTTTGAAGAATACTGCCGATTGCATCTTAAAGGAGAAGATAAGAAGTATATTTCTGTAAGAGGCATGCAGCAAGAACTTAAAGTAAGGAGTTTGTTACAGAGATTAGCCATAGCGCTTAACAAAGAAGAGCCTAAAGAGCTTTCTGATTTTGATGGTTTTAAAAACTCGTTTCGGATCATTGCTAAACAAAATAGCTTTCAAAAAGAGGATAATCTTTTTGTCATTGATGCAGATTTTGATGTTCTTTATACGATTGAACCATCCCCTATGTACCAAGAAAAGTTGGAAGAATACTTCAGAAAGCATGGGGAGATGCCAGCTTCTTATTTAGAACTTATTGCTGTTTACGAATTTATGAGTAAGAAGATTCACGACCATATGGTTAAAATGCCTATGTGCCGTGAATATTTTGCAATGTTAGGAATCATTAACTTTTTCTCTAGCTATTTTTCTACCCTTAAAAAACATCACAAGCTTCCTGAGTTATCTGCTTTTGAAAAAATAGACGCGCGAGGCTGTCCTCCTCTTTTTCCTCATTTGCCACTGAGTACTTCTGCTACAGAATTTATTAGAACGAATAAGCATGTTATATTAACAAACTCTTTAAAAAATAAAGAGCAATCGATGAAATCGAGCTTTGCTCGGTTATATGATCACTTAATGAATGACCGGGACTTAGAATCCTTTGACAAAGGAGAAACTCAAGCACTTTATCATATTATACTAAAAGAGCTTGAATCTAATATTTTTGATTTGGCTAGCCCTCCTTTTAAGCGTTTTCTTGTGAAAAATAAAGAAAAGTTGGTGCTAGCATTTGAAGGACCAGCTAAGACTGTATTGAATATATTGTTTAAGAATTTTGAACAAACGATAGGTTTTAATAAAAGGATTCCTCAGAGGCGGCGTACGCCTAAATTGGAACTAATCAATTATTTTCTTTCAGAAATATGTCAAAGAATACCTAATGAAATAGAAAATATTTCAGATAAACTCTCTTATCATAGTCTATTCAATGCTAATGTCGTCTCTACAGAAGAACTAGAAAAAAATAAGAGGATAGTCGGCGGATGTGGTATGCAGCTCAAAGAACAAAGAGTGCAGTCTTCTAGCAAGGCTAGCTTTATTTTAGA
>JBAUFS010000080.1:0-29131 GCA_049679255.1 Candidatus Rhabdochlamydia sp. | reverse complement strand
GTATAGATCTGATTACTTAGATATGAGCCTGCTGGGCTTTAAAAACAAAAAAATAAATTAAAAACAAGAAAATGGGCAAGAAAAAGAAAAGTTTGGGCAAATTTACAGAAATATAGTTGCTTTATCGCGAAGATTAGCCCCATTCTGTAGTGGTTCAGCTTCTAACGAAAGCATTATACTAGTTTGGGGCAATGGTCTAGCTGTCTTAGCATTTTTTACTATTTTTTCGAATTGCTTTTGTATTAATTCTTTTGTTGGAACTAATAGTGATTTATTATTAGAAACTTTTGCTCCATTCATACAGTTAGAACCAGGTCCTTCTAGTTTTTCCTCTATCTTCTTTGTCTTTTCTACAGAAGAATTAGGAGGAGGAGGAGGAGGTGGTGGTGGTGGTGGTGGAATAGCAGCCTTTTTTTCTTCTTGTTGTTGTTTTAGCTTTTCAACTTCTATGAGTAGTTTATGTTGGTTTTGTAAAATAAGATCTTGGTTTTTTAGGGTAAGGTTTATTTTCATAGATATTTGTCGTAGGACATCAAGAGCAGTACCTGAAACCTTCTCATCTGTAGATTCTTCTAAACCAGAGATAATTTTCTCAGCATCTAATAGATTACTAGTAGTAGGTGCGCTTACCGAATTGCCTATATTAACTGTAACGGTCATGATATCACTCCAGTTTTATAATAATGAATTAATATTAATTTAATTACTTATACAAATTTATATTTTTAATTTTGTTATTAAAGTAAATTGATTTTGTTCACTTATGAACTAGTGGGATATAAAAATCTAGGAGCAATTGAAAAAGAAATTAGAGGTTTATTTCTTAAGAAAGACTAAATGCTCTTTTAAATAGGGCGCGGTTCTTGATTTAGGACTTTTTGCTACTTCTTCGGGAGTGCCCTTTGCCATAATCTCTCCTCCGTTTAAGCCACTGCCTGGGCCTAAATCAATCAGGTAATCTGCAGAAGAGAGCAAATCAAGGTTGTGCTCGATCATGATTACCGTGTGGCCTTTATCGACTAGTTTTTGGAAGATGGGAACAAGTTTAGCGATGTCATCTGCGTGTAGACCGACGGAGGGTTCATCCAATAAATAAAGAGTGTGCGCTCGTGTGGATTTGGATAGCTCTCTGCTAAGACGCAAGCGTTGAGCTTCTCCACCGGAGAGGGTGGCTATTTCTTGACCAAGAGCTAGATAACCAAGACCCACTGTTTGTAGAGTTTGCAAAATGCGTAGGGCTTTAGGGATGGGAGGAAGGAAAGAGAGAGCTTGCTCTACTGTCATGTGTAGAATATGCCCTAAGTGTTGGCCTTTATAGGTTACAGTAAGACTAAGGGCATTCAGGCGGAAACCTTTGCATGATTCACAAACAATGGATACATCGGGTAGAAATTGTAGGGAAACACGCCTTATTCCATGCCCTTGGCAGGTTGTGCACATTCCTTTAGGATGATTAAAGCTAAAGTTTTTGGGGGCAAGACCCCGTCTTTTGGCTTCTGGAAGTGAAGAGAAAAATAAGCGAAGAGAAGTGAGTAAATCCACATAGGTAGTAATGTCAGAGCGATTGGTTTGGCCAATGGGATTTTGATCGAGCATAAGGACCTTGTCGATAGCTAGATTGCTAAAGTGTGTGTTTGAGTAAGTAAACTCCGATTTTTTTGTGCGGATAGCTTCTAAAGCAGCAGGATAGATCAGATCGGTTAATAGAGTGGATTTACCAGATCCCGATACGCCTGAAAGACAGGTCCAAACGTGTAAAGGAATTTGTGTAGTGATCTTTTTTAGATTGTGTAGGTGCGCATTTTTTATCTTGATAAAGGAAAGGGGCTTTCGACGAGAAGAAAGAGGGATTTTCTTTTTTCCTGTTAAATAAGCCCCGGTTAGAGAATGGGGATTGTCTTTAATTTCTTGCAGAGTGCCTTGTGCGGTAATTTTACCACCTTCTTTTCCTGCTTTTGGCCCAAAATCTAATACGTAATCAGCGAGTTGAATCGTAAGCGGGTCGTGCTCCACTAAAACAATGGTATTGCCTAGCTCACAAAGATGCAGAAGAGCGCGGTTGAGCTTTTCATTATCATATGGATGTAATCCAATGGTTGGTTCATCTAATACATAAAGACAGCCTGTTAAACCGCTACCAATTTGTCTGGCTAATCGAATGCGTTGGGTTTCTCCGCCAGAGAGAGTAGGAGCACTGCGTTCCAAAGAGAGATATCCAAGGCCGATCATTTGTAAAAGTTTTAAACGTTGGGTGATTTGATCTAGGACATCTTGCATAAACTCTATATCGGCTGTTAGAGAGCTTACAAACTGTGTAGCTTGGTCAATAGAAAAATGACACAGATCTGCAATCGATACCTGATTGATGGTTACATGACGAGCAAGAGGATTTAGTCTTGTGCCTTGGCAAGCAAAGCAAGTGCTTTGATTGAGCAGGGTAGAAAGGATTTGTTTAGTATGAGGATCTCCCATTTTTGCTAAGTTGGCAAGTATAGGGTTAAATCCTAGCCATTGCAGTTCTAAATGATCTAAAGAAATAGTTTCTTTAGCTCCGTTAAAAAGAAAATGAATCTGCTCTGGTAGAAGAGACTCAATAGACTGATCGGGATCGATTGTCTGTTTTTTTAATAACGTATAAAAAGCTTTAAGGCAGTATTTAGAGGCTGCTTCTTTCCAAAAAATGCAGATGAGTTCATAAGAAGAGAGTTTCATTACTTCTGGAAATCTACAAAGATCAGCTCCATATTGAAATCCCAAGCCATGGCACTCTAAACACATCCCTTGTTCTGTATTGAACGAAAAAGTATGTGGGGTAATAGGAGGATAGGACTTGCCCGTACTAGGGACTGCAAAAGAGAGATTAAAAAATAAGTCTTGGTCTTCCAAAGCTACGACAAGAGATCCTTTAGAAAGATCAGAGGCTTTTTCAATTGCATCGAGTAAGCGCTGTTCTACTTGAGGTTCTATCTGCAGACGATCAATTACCAAAAATAATTGATGCCTGCGATTGGGATCAAAGGGAATAGGATCATCTAAGGTAAAATAGGTGTTATCTAAACGAATACGCAAGTAGCCTAATTTCTGCAGACGTTTAGTAATATCAGTAAAGCTCTCAGAGCGCTTTAGCTCTATGGGAGAGAGAACCTGTATTTTAGTATGTAGAGGTAATTGAGTTAGGGTCTTTAATACATATTGTTTGCTAATGGTGCGGATTTGTTCTTTTGTCTCAGGACAATGAGGAATGCCTAAGTGTGCATAGAAGATGCGTAAAAAATCATAGATCTCCGTCATGGTACCAATAGTAGATCTGGGATTACCCGCATGATTTTTTTGTTCAATCGCAATGGCAGCAGAGAGGTTTTCAATAGACTCTACTTTGGGCTTAGGCATTTGCTTGACAAATTGCCGTGCATAAGGAGAAAGAGATTCAATATAGCGCCTCTGTCCTTCTGCATAAAGCGTTTCAAAAGCTAATGAAGATTTCCCAGAGCCAGAAGGACCTGTACAGAGAGTAATTTTATTTCTAGGAATAGAAACATCTATTTCTTTTAAATTGTTCTGAGAAGCTTTTACAACGAGAATTGCCTGGTTTTGTTGTTCTAATTCTATGGTAGAAGAAGGCGGTAGTAAAGGTAGAGATTTTAATGCTTGTTTGATAAAAAAAGCGGTGGGGGTATGCATTTTAGCCAGTTTTTCAGGGGTTGTAGAGGCGATTACTTTACCTCCTTTTTCCCCTCCTTCAGGCCCTAACTCGACAACCCAGTCCGCTGTTTTAATCAGATCCATGTTATGCTCGATTACTAAAACGCTATGGCCTTTGTTAACTAGCTTTTGTAATACTTGAAGTAATTTATCAATGTCATAAAAATGCAACCCTGTTGTGGGCTCATCTAAAATATACATAGTATGCCCTCTGCTTGAGCGAGAGAGTTCTTTAGCTAACTTAATCCGCTGTGCTTCACCTCCTGATAGAGTAGGCGAGGCTTGGCCTAATTTTAGATATTCAAGCCCTACTTGATGCAACATGTCTAATTTTTGATGGATATGGGGAATAGAGGAAAAGAATACAGACGCTTCTGCAATAGTCATTTCTAAAACATCGTAGATCGTCTTTCCTTTGTAGGTAATGGATAAGGTATTTTCATCAAATCTTTTCCCTTCACAAATCATGCACTCTATCCATTCATCTTCCATAAAATCCATATCGACTTTGATCATCCCCATGCCATGGCAATGCATACAAGACCCTTCTTTGACATTGAAACTAAAGCGACCTGCTGTATACCCTTGCGCAACACTTTGCGGAAGTTGACTGTATAGATCGCGAATATCGTCGAAGAGTTTAATGAAAGTAGCGGGATTTGATCTGGGAGTTCTCCCTATGGGGGTTTGATCAATCGCAATCACTTTATCAATCTTTTCTATGCCCTCTATGTTTTTATAAGCTCCAATGGGCAGTTTTGCATGGTGAAGGGCATTAGCCAGTATGGGATAAAGGGTGTCTGTAATTAAAGAGGATTTACCTGATCCCGATACTCCTGTAATAGCAACGAGCAAATGCAAGGGAATTTTCAGGGTAACTTGCTGTAGATTGTGATGAGAAGCTCCTTCAATAGTTAAAAAAGAAGAGCTTATGCGTCGTTTAGGAATGGGAATTTTTAATGTACCAGAAAGGTAAGCAGCTGTAATAGAGGAGGGGTTATTTAGTAAATCTTCAAGAGAGCCGCAAGAGATAATCTCACCTCCTTCTTTTCCTGCCTTTGGGCCTACGTCGACAATGGTATCAGCTGCGCGAATGGTCTCTTCATCATGCTCTACAACAATCACAGTGTTGCCTAGCTCTTTGAGCTTTCTTAAAGTATGTAGCAACTGGGTATTGTCTTGTGGATGCAAGCCCACCGAAGGCTCATCGAGTACATAAGTGGCACCGACAAGTCCTGAGCCAATTTGTGTAGCCAAACGCACACGTTGCGTCTCTCCTCCAGATAAAGTAGGAGCGCCGCGCTCAAGGCTAAGATAATGCAAACCGACTCCTTTTAAAAAGGCAAGGCGTTGTTTGATCTCTTTTAAAAGTTCTTCTGCAATGATTTGTTCTTCATCGGTAAAGACAAGATTTTCAAAAAAAGTATAAGCATCATGAATGGATAAATGGGTAATTTCCGCAATTCTTTTATTCCCAATAGTAGTAGCTGCTGGGTAAGGCTTAATGCGATCGCCCAAGCAACTAGGACAAAGAAAATTGACAAGCAATTCTTGTATTTTTGAGAGATAGATAGCATTTTGTGCTTTTGTATAACGCTCTTTTGCATCTGCTAATACACCTTTAAAGTGCACATACTCTGTCCAACGCGTTTTTTTTACAGGATGGACAAACCTCATTCGTGTCCATTTTTGCTCTATTCCATACAGAAACACTTGTTTGGCTTTATCGGAAAGGTCTTTCCAAGGGGTAGTTATATTAAAGCCATAAATACGAGCTAAATTATCGTAAATATTGCCCCAGCGCACCGTATTATAGGAACCTGCAATTATGCAGCAGTCTTCTTTAATAGATAGGTTGGGATTGATGATTTTCTCCAAATCAAAATCCTCTATTCTTCCTAACCCTAGACATCTTGGACACATCCCTTTAGGATGATTAAAAGAAAAGTCGGAGGGTTCTAAAGGAGCATAAGATAAACCAGATTCTGAAGAGAAAGCATGCTCTGAAAAAAGCAGCTCTTCTTGTGTATCGACAAGAATGATGCGCATGACGCCAAGACCTGCTTCTAATGCTTGAGAAATAGATTCAAGAAGTCTTTTTTCTTCATCTGGATCAAGAGTTAGCCGGTCAATGATGAGATCTACGTTGTGTGCTACTTTTCCATCAATGGCAATCTCTTCTGTTAGGTTAACTACTTTCCCATCTAGGAATACTTTGGTAAATCCTTTACGTAAAAGCTCTTTAAAATCTTCTTTGAATTCTGCTTTTTTATTGGAAGCATAAGGTGCTAAAATCAAAATTTTAGTGCCCGCCTTAAGTTTTTGAATGCGACGTGTGATTTGACTCATGCTTTGAGGGATTACTACTTGCTTGCTAATGGGACAATGAGCAATTCCAACTCGAGCAAAGATAACGCGTAGATAGTCATAGATTTGCGTGATTGTTCCTACCGTGGATCTTGGATTGCGACCAGCTGTTTTTTGTTCAATAGCCACAGTAGGGGATATTCCCTCTATACTTTCTGCCTTTGGCTTTGGCAAATCTCCTAAGTGGCGTCTAGCATAAGTAGAAAGAGATTGTAGATAACGCCTTTGACCTTCTACGTAAATGGCAGAAAAAGCTAGCGAGGATTTGCCTGATCCTGATACACCTGTAAACACAATCAGCTGATTATGATTTAAAGTAAGATTTACTTCTTTTAAGTTGTGAACGGCTACTTTTTTTAAAATAATCTGGCGCATAGAAAACAAATAATACATTATTTCCCTTTTTTCGAAATACTTGCATTAAGTATCATAATCCCTTTAGACAACCATTAAACAATAATCTATAGCACATGTTAAGAAAGACCAAAATTATTTGTACGATTGGCCCCTCTGTTAGAAGCTATGAAAAAATTTTACAACTCATCGATGCAGGGATGAACGTAGCCCGCTTAAATTTTAGCCATGGAACTTCTAAAGAGCATCAAGAAACCATTGAAATGTTAAAAAAGGCTCGCAAGGAGAAGGCGGTTCCTCTTGCCATTATGCTAGATACTAAGGGTCCTGAAATCCGTTTAGGGGCCATTAAAAATCATTCTTTAGAAGTCTTTTCTAAACAAAAAATTTTAATCACCAAAGAAGAAGTGCTAGGAGATGCTAATGGTATATCTATTCAGCCTTCTTTTGTGCTCGATTCTCTCCAAGTAGGCGCTCAAATTTTATTTGATGACGGCTATATACTAACTAAAGTTGTAGAAATCTCTAAAAAAGGGGTTTTAGTTGAAATAGAGAACAATGGAGTTATTCGGTCTTACAAAGGTGTAAACGTTCCGGGAGTTCATATCGATCTTCCTTCCATGACAGAGCAAGATATCAAAGATATTCTATTTGGCTGCAGGTTAGATGTTGATCTGATTGCAGCTTCTTTTATTCGTTCTGCTGAACATGTTTTAGAAATCAAGCGTTTATTGATAAGTCAGGAAAAACCTGAGATTCTTGTCATCGCTAAAATAGAAAATAGCTTAGGCATAAAAAATTTTGATGCCATTTTGCAAGTAGCAGATGGGATTATGGTGGCAAGAGGAGACTTAGGAGTAGAGCTGCCTTTAAATCAAGTACCTCGATTACAGAAAATGATGATTCGTAAGTCTCGCCAAGCGGGTAAACCCGTTATTACTGCGACTCAAATGTTAGAATCAATGATTACAAACCCTCTGCCAACACGTGCAGAGGTGTCAGATGTAGCTAATGCCATCTATGATAGTACATCTGCTGTGATGTTATCCGGAGAGACCGCTGCTGGAAAATATCCTATTCAAGTAGTGCAGATGATGAAAGAGATCGCAGAAGAGACGGAAAAAGATTTTAATTATCGGCAATTATTTGCTAATGACTCAGCAATGGGTTTTAAGGATATAGCCATAACAAACTCTGTAGCTCTAGCCTCAGTTAAAACCGCTTATAGCTCTCATGCAAAGGGGATTTTTGTTTTTACCAACAGTGGATTTTCTGCACGCGCCCTATCTCGCCTTCGCCCAGAAATTCCCATTATTGCTTTGACCCCCCATAGTAAAGTATACCATCAATTAGCTCTTGAATGGGGCGTTACCCCTGCTCTATCTTCTGCGCAAAAAAATATCCAAGAGGCTTTTATACAAATAAGCAATTTTGCTTTGGAACAAGGAATTGTGCAGTTAGGAGATTTAGTGGTAGTAGTAGCAGGAGATCCTTTCGGGATTAGTAGAACGACTAATACCATGATTGTAGAGACTATCGCGAACAATTGCTCTTTAAATGATTAATAACACTTAAGAAATAGCTGCAGCTCTTTAGATGCTTCTTTTAAAGCGGTTAAAAAAGAAAGCTTTTGCATTTGGGGTGCCATTTCTGGAATAGCAGTTAAGTCGATTAAGGCTGCTTTAAGAAAGTTTTCATGATTATGGATTTGGTCATGATGTTGATTCATTAGATCAATTAAGGCTTTCGCATGCTTTCCTATTTCTTCACGGCTGGGGCTAAAATGTTCATCTTGCTGAATCTTAGAAATTAAAGAATCAATTTTTGCCTTTAATTTTTCAGCCTCTTTGATAAAAAGAGGGTGGGCTCCTGAGGAAGGTTGAAAAGCGCTCATACGCATACTCCTTAGTTTATAATTTCATCCTACATTTACTATATTAATAATTCAATGTTTTACTATTAATTATATTTTTATTTTAGATTGTATTAAACTAAGTGCTACTAAACTAGCTGTTTCTGTTCTTAGGATATTCGGATGAAGACGTACGGGTTTAGCGTGTAAATGCGAGATTAAATAAGATTTTTCCCTATCAGATAGCCCTTTTTCTGGCCCAATACAGAAAATAATAGGAGAGATGAACTTATTTTTAGGAATTTCCCACAGATAAGGACTGTGTATAGAAGGATCGCCAAATAACATAAGGGCTTTTGTCTGCTGCCACTGGTTAAGGGAAGGTTTTATTTCTATACTAGGCAGATCGAGTCTACCACATTGTTTAAGGGCTGCAATAGAAAGAGCTTGTAAACGATGTAACTGCTGGTCAGAAATCCCTTTTTTTTCACTAAGCGCCGCAGGAAAAAGCCAAAATTCTGTCGCATTCAGCTCTGTGGCTTTTTCCACGATCCATTCTAGATGGTTCATCTTAGCAATCCCTTGGGCTATAATAATGCTTGGCTTAATGTCCTCTGTTACTACGGATAATATTTTTATTTGTACGCGCATTTTCTCTATTTGTACAACGCATCCAGTAGCCAGCTGTCTTTTTCCATTTACCAGTTCAATTTCCTCTCTTAGGCGAATACGACCCACATGAAGATGATGTAATTCTTTGCCAGTAACAGATAAGATGTCTGCCTTTTGAAAAGAAGATTCCAGAAAAAATCGGTTATGGGGCACGCAAAACCGCCCTTTTTAAAACCTGAGAAAAAGGCTCATCATCCGGCGTGTTTCCCAAGCGATACAGCTGCTCTAAAGAGATAATCTGAAAAGTAGCTAGCTTTAAAAAGTAACGATATAGCTTATAGCAAGAGGAAAAGTTATAGATCAACTTGTAGCAGAAGTTGCTTTGCAAAAGATCCTCTTCTTTTTCATAATACTCTATTTGCATATCTTTGATTTGTACAGAATAGCTTTTAGGAACTTTAAGCGTAATGAATTCATGCGGATACACTTCGCGAAAGGCGATCAAATCAGAAGCTATTTTTTCAAATAGAGATCTTTCTTGAGGCAAGATTATACAAATAGATTCAAAACGAAACTTCCCCTTTATTCTTTTTAAGGTTTGTTGTTTCCAACGATTGTGTAGCCAAAGCCATTGATCTGGCTTTTCCATAATACTAGCCTCTAGTATGGATAAAGCCTGCAGCATCATTCTTTCTATTTCTTGATGAGCAGGGGCTTTTCGATTAGGCCAAATAGGCTCAGAATACCGAATACGGTAGCCTGTTTTTTGACGCTTCATAGTTGCTACAACAAGAGGTGATCCTGTTCGATAAGACAATAGTGCAGGTATAGGAGATGTCCAAGCTTTTCTGCCTAAAAAAGAAGAACACAAACCACTCTCTGGCATACCTTGATCACCGACGATTCCCAGAAAAGATCCCTCTCTTAAAGCTTTCAATCCTTCTCTTACCGCTTCCCTTGGGTGGATAATCTTGCCACCATATTTTTGTCTAATTTTAAGTGCCCAGTTATAGAGAAATTGGTTTTTTATAGGTCTTCCTATAGCAACACCTCTCATACGCTTTGTTCCTTCTAGAAAAAAAAGCTCCCAGTTTGCTTGATGCCCACAAAAAAAGATCGGAGATATTCCTGTTTTGTACAGATCTTCTACCTGCTGTGGGTTTTCGCACTGTACAAGATGATCGAGGTTTTTCTCTCTAGAAAGCTTAGGGTATTCTAAACAGGTGATCATCACATTTTGTATAGAGCGCTTAGCAAAAGAAACCACTTCCTTTTTAGAAAGATGCAAACTACTAGCCAGGCTCAAATTACTCAATGCACGTTTGCGGAACTTAGAAGACCCATAGAAAAGACAGGCTCCTAGGAAAGAACCTATCTTATGAATACTTCGATAAGGCAGCCAGCGCAAAGGCCAGGTGAATACTAAAATACTAAAATATACCAAACGATCAGATAACATTCTTTATGTATAGCAGATTAAGGCTAATATATGAACAGACAAGTTATTCTCATAGTTCTTAGACAAATCCAAATAAAGTATTAACGAATGCGCTTATTGAAGCATCTTTAGGACTTGTGCAAGACCAAAAAGTGTGCTTACTTAATAAGCCTGTAAAAATATCAGATGCTGAGTCGACATCTGGGTTTATCTGAGCGCAATACTGAGGAAAGTTCATATTAAGCTTAGGTTGAAATGCATCATTAATTTCTCTCTTAACTTGATCTGATAAGTACTCGTAAATAGCAGGTGTATCTGTAATTGATTTATTAAGAGTTTTCTGTATAATCAGAACCTGATTATAAGGATGGAGGGTTTCTAGTGGAGAAAGGATCTTGTTAAGAAGATTTATTTGTGATTTTAGTCTTTTGATTTCTTCATTTTTCGATTGTAGTTCTTCTTCTAGCGTTTCGTTTAAATCACTAGTTTCCTCTATAGCATCTAAAAATACATCATCCTCCGAACCTAAAGATATTATACTTTTTCTAGAAGAAGAACCTGGATTAACCATGTTAGTTGAAACAAGGATCTTTTCTGGAGATTCCAGGTTATTTTGGGAAGCGGTTGAAACAGTAATCTCTTTAAGAGAATCTACTTGTAATTTTAGTCTTTCAATCTCTTCTTTTAGCGTTTTATTTTCTATTGTTTCAGAGGTATTTTCTAAAGAGCTCTTCCATCCTAAATACTCTTGTAGTTTTTTTGATTGGAATATACTAGGGTTTACCACTCCAACTAAAGAGCCAAAAGGTATTATAGAAGCACAACACAGCGCTTTTACGAAATGAGAATAGGCTTCTTTATAGTAGTCAGGTGGGTTTTTACGAAAAATTTGAGCTGCTGTCCAAGCAAAACCCTTATAGGCTGCTGCCAATAAATGAAAGCTTGCGTCTACTAATAAAGAAACAATAGAGAATAAAGCACATACTCGATCTTCTAAAGAGTCTTTTTGTGTATTGGGGCTTACAGGAGTCATAAGACTTTGGGTGCAAGAAAATGTAAGTCTAAATGGCATGGCAATTTTTCCTATAAATATATTATTGAAAAGTAATAACGCTCTTAAAGAGTGTTTTTTAGCTCAGTCTAATTATTAATTAAGATTGATTCAACCATGCGATCTAGTTGATGAGAAAAATCAAAGCTCTTTACAGATTCACGAATAGCAAGTGCGCTTTTCTCTGTTTTGGGATGAGCAAGGGCTGTATGTAGAGCTTGGGCGAATGAGGATATGTCTTCTAAAGACTCAATTACCGTTCCAGTAGTAGGGGATAAAATTTCTGAGCCGCCATTACGCGCAGAGGATACCACAAATAAACCCATGGCAAGAGCTTCGATCGTAACATTGGCAAAAGGATCATAAAAAGAAGGAATGACTAAAGAATCAGCATATTGATAGAATTGATAGGTATCATTTCTAGGTCCAAAGAAGGTGACCTTAGATTCTAGGTTTAATGCCGATACTTGTTGCTGAAAGTCTGCTAAATGATATTCTTTTCCAATCACGCTTAAGTGAAAGCTCTGATTGCTTATCAAAGAAAGAGCTTGTAGTAGTTTAGATAAACCTTTACGGCGATAATTATTTCCAATGAATAAGAAGTGGTAGCAAGAAGAAGGGAGTTTTAAGTCTTGAAGAATAGCTTGTTTTTTTTGATGCCAACTTTGAAAATAAGGCTCTAGGACAGTCCATTCTACTCCATTATGTACAACTTGTATTTTTTCTGGAGCAATATCATAGTAGGAAAGTACTTCTTGTTTTACAAGGTGTGAATTAGTAAATAAAATCTGCAGCTCTGGGTGCTCAAAAGCTTTTTTTTCCAACTGCAAAGTCATTTGATGCAGAGGATTAAAAAAAAAGCTAAGTTTTTTATATACGCCCTCTTCTTGTGCTCGATAGTTTAAATAGGCCGCATGTACTCCATTTCCTGCACGAATATGGGTTTGGAATTGATTGCGATCTAGTCCAAAAATAATCGGCGTAGGATGCTTTTTTATATATTGAGCGCAACAACGATTAAATTGCAGCAGATTTAAAACACTTAATCGATAGTCAATGGGAAAAGAAACAATATTGAGATAATCTGATTCAAAGGGAGGATGAGAAGTTCCTGTTGTCAACAAAGTTACAGGAAACTTTTTTTGGCAAAATCTTTGAGCTATCTGCCAAGTGTATTTTTCTAGTCCACCTGTTTGTGTAAGGCTACTTTTTAAAAGGGTAATTCGGTGTTTCATTTATTACAACTTAGAAGGTGTAGTCATGTTAACAGAAGAATCAATTTCTTCGATAGTAATTAAGTTTTTTTTTAGAGAAACAGATAAGTTCAGCTTTGTTTCATCTATTTTGAATAGCTGCAGGCGATTTACATAGCTGCGGAAGCGGTTTCTTAAGTACTCCTCTCTTAATACAGGAGCCAATAGCAAAATATCTGGGTCAACTAGTTCTCCGTTAAAAGCTTGCACGTATTGGTCCTCTAGTTGTCTTGGGTTAACCAGCTGTAAATTCCAAGAAAGGACTTCTTGCTTGGCCTGTGGTATAACGATAATTTCAATTTGCAGTTTTTTCTCTATAAGATTTAAAAAGCGGGGCCCCACACCATTAACCAAAAGAGGGATTTGAATGACACCTTGTCCATGTATTTTTTTCAGCAAAGTAGATTCAGCTAATTGGATTGTATCAGGGTTTAATTTGTTTAAAGTTTCAATGGGAAAGAATAAAGATACAGGAATAGCATGATTAAGAGGAGAAAAACGAGAGCGAATAAAATCAATCCTGAGTAATTTTGCTTTTGGGTCATCGATAGAGATAGGAGCATCGCCTAAAGAAGGTACTCTAATCTGTTTCCAATAATCGGGGACAAAAAAACTGATCACCTCTTGTTCATCGTGATCTAAAGCATCAAGTTGTGATTTTTTAACTTCATTGAGATTTAAAGTGAGTCTTAACTCTTTTTCTTTGAGTCTTTTTAAAGTATCTTCAGGGCCTTGTACTGTAAGAAGTAAGCGATAGGGCCAAATATCTAAAAATTGATAGCCGCGAGGTGCTTCTCCTATAGGTTTGGTAATGATGACAGGTATTTGCTCTGTTACTAAGTTAGTCATCCGCACAATAAAGCTAGGATATTGAACACGCTTAATCACTTTAGATAGATCAATTTCAGGATTTAGCGAAGACAGATTTTTTTTAGATATTATCCCCATGAATTCATCTGGTTTATCCGCTACATCCAATATGACCTCCAAATCATAAGAACTTAGCTCCTCAATAATGGTTTTGTTACCAGTGACTGTCAGGTTAAGTTTTTTTACAAGATGTCCATTTGTCTGTATTCCTTCCAATGTTTTTCCTGGAGGTAAATTAATGACGCGAATGGGAACATTATTAATAGTGCGTGTGCTAATCAATGTTTGGTTCACGATAAGCCAGATAATAACTGCTAAAATTAAGGCTACAATTTTTCTAGGCCAATTAGAGAATATTTTGGAAATTACGGCATTCATTTCTGGAACCAATTTCTAAAGTTTAGTTTAGATTTAAAATTTGTGTTCATAGGAGCAGGAGGCGTGAAAATGCTGCGGATAATTCCTTTAAACCTATCAATTTTTACACCAGGTGTCATTACTCCATCACGAGCAATAGAAACTCTGCCGGCTTCTTCGGAGATAATGATAATTACAGCATCTGTCAGTTGACTCGCTCCTAAAGCTGCTCTATGTCGTGTGCCCATGGATCTGGTCAGTTGCAAGCTATCTTCAGCAAGCGGCAGAATTACAGAAGCGGCAAGAATAGTTGTATTGCGAATAATAACCGCACCATCATGCAAGGGAGTTGTTGTATCGAAAATAGATTCTAGTAGTTCTGAAGAAAAAGTTGCATTGAGTTGTATGGCTTTACTGGCAAAATCATCTAGAGAATCTTCGTTTTCTAATAGGATGAGAGCTCCGAGCCTTTTTTCTGCAAGACGATATACAGAAGTGCCCAAATGATCTAAGAACTTGTCAAATTCTGTTACCTCTTTATAACGACGTCCTTTTGGACTAAGCTTAGATAATGCTACACGCATTTCTGGTTGAAAGATGATTAATAACCCCAATAATGCTGTGTTGCTTAATAATCCTATAATTCTATGTAGTATCGGGAAATTTAACCAAGAAGCAAAGGCAAAAGCAAATAAAATAGCTAACAATCCTAACACCACATCCATAGAACGTGTATTCCAGAAAAAAGCAAGTAAATAGTTAATCACCAAAGTGATTACTAGAATTTCAAAGAGGGAAGTAAAACTGTGAAAAACCGCACTCATTTTTTATATCTTAGGAGTTATTTGATATAGTTTGAACCCAGGCAAACTATAACAGAAAAGATGGCTAGAAAGAAGAATATTTTTTAATTTAAATGATCTTCGCTGATCTTCGCTTTGAGTTTTTTTCACGATGTTGTTAGGATCAAGAACTATTCATTTTTTAAACCTAATTAAGAGAGCTTATGGATGTCGTTATGTTGTCTCGAGTTCAATTCGGACTAACAAGTGCATTCCACTATATTTATCCTCCTTTAAGTATTGGTATAGGATTAATGCTTGTGGTTTTTGAAGGTTTTTATTTAAAAACAAGAAATATTCTTTATCAACAAATCGCAAAATTTTGGACAAAAATTTTTGCCTTAACCTTTGCTCTTGGTGTTGCAACAGGACTTGTGCAGTTATTTGGGTTTGGTACAAATTGGGCTAATTATTCACGTTTTGTAGGAGATGTGTTTGGCAGTGCTTTGGGAGCAGAAGGGATTTTTGCCTTCTTTTTAGAGGCAGGGTTTTTGGGGGTTATGTTATTTGGCTGGGAAAGATGTAGTCCTAAATTTCATTATTTTGCCACCATTTGCGTAGCCTGTGGAGCGCATTTTAGCGCTATTTGGATTGTTGTAGCCAACTCTTGGATGCAAACACCCGCTGGGCATATCATCTCAGGTGAAGGTAGACAAGCGCGCGCTATCATTCATAATTTTTGGGAAATGGTCTTTAATCCTTCGAGCGTAGATCGCTTAATTCATGTCATTTTAGGTTGCTGGTTAGCAGGAATCTTTTGCATTTTGAGTGTGAGTAGTTATTATTATTTAAAGAAACGCCATACTTTATTTACAAAAGCCACTTTGCGTATGTCTTTAATCGCAGCAGCCATTGTTCTCATCCTGCAGCTCATTTCAGCAGATAGCACAGCAAGAGGAGTTGCAAAGAACCAGCCTTCAAAACTAGCAGCTATGGAAGGAATCTATGTAACAGAGCCTAGGGCCCCAATTGCTCTACTGGGTTGGACCGATGATGCAGCAAAGAAGGTAAGAGGAATTAAAATACCAGGTCTTTTGAGCTTTTTGGTTTTTCATGATTTCAATACACCAGTTACTGGATTTGATCAAATACCAGAAGACGAAAGACCTCCTATTCAAGTGGTTTTTCAATCTTACCATATGATGATTGCTATGTGGTCTTTAATGGCTTTGCTTACCATTTTGGCCTGTATTCAATACAGACGTAAAAAGCTCATGCATTCTAAATGGATTTTACGCGGCTTAGTGGTGTCCGTCATATTTCCTCAGATTGCCAATTTTAGCGGTTGGATGACAGCTGAGGTGGGAAGACAGCCATGGATTGTCTATGGAATTCTTAAAACAGTAGATGGCATTTCAACCAATATTCACAGCGAGCAGGTCTTTTTTTCGATTATGATGTTTTTAGTGATTTATGCCTTGTTGTTTACTCTATTTATTTATCTACTCAATCACAAAATCCAACACGGCCCAGAAGATGCTTTGCAAATACAGCAAGACCTAGTGTATCGTGATCCTTTTGAAAAAGAGGTTTAAAGAATGGATTTTACCCTTAGCTTTATCTGGTATCTTGTAATAGGCATTGCGATCATTTTTTATGTTGCCTTAGACGGCTTTGATCTAGGAACTGGAATGCTGCATTTATTTACAAAAACAGATCGAGATAGACGTGTTTTTTTAAATGCCATAGGTCCTGTTTGGGATGGGAATGAGGTGTGGCTTGTCATTGTAGCAGGTGGCTTGCTTGCAGGATTTCCCCCTGTATATGCTACCTTGTTATCAGGTTTTTACAATCTCATTATGATTTTTCTTTGTGGGCTTATTTTCCGTGCAGTGGCTATTGAATTTCGCAGTAAGCAAACTTCTTTGTTATGGCGCAAAATTTGGGATATAACCTTTTCGGTTGCCAGTTTTATCATTGGATTTATTTTAGGCCTTGGATTGGGTAATTTAATCCAAGGGGTTCCTCTGGATCAAGAAGGTAACTTCATAGGGAGTTTTAGTCTGTTTTTTCGTCCTTATCCTATTTTGATTGGATTATTTACCACCGCATTATTCATCATGCACGGCTCCATCTATTTAACTATGAAAACAGAAGGGATGTTGCATGAGCGATTACGTATTTGGGTCAAACGCTGCATCCTCTTATTTGTAATTACCTATTTTATCACAACGCTTTCTACTTGGATATTTATGCCTCACATGGTAGAGCGCGTTAAAGAATATAGATGGCTTTCGCTTGTTCCAATAGCTGCTTTATTAGCTATTCTCAATGTGCCCAGGCTATTTGCCTTAAAAAAAGACTTCCAAGCTTTTCTTTTTTCCTGCTTAGGAATTATCCTCATGCTTGTTGTTTTTGGGATAGGCACATTTCCTAACCTCGTACGCTCTTTAATACAGCCAGATCTTTTAAGCCTTGATTTCTTAAACGCTTCTGGTTCAGAGTTAAATCTTACCGTATTGTTGATTATTGTAGCTATTGGGCTTCCCTTTGTCTTTTGTTATAGCGCTATGATTTATCGTGTTTTTCGAGGGAAGGTTAAGATCGAATCCTCAAGTTACTAATAAGAAAAACTACAGGAAGCTGTGATCAAGAAGGGCAAGTTCTTAAGTATTTTAAGCATAATCAATGCGCTCAGGTGTTATTTTCATTCAAAATAGGAAGAAAAAAATCTCTAATTTCAAATATCACCTTTTCAAGTGGTATCAGGTCGTGTCCAATACCTTTAAGAAAGGAATCCCATCTTTCCAGTGTCTTCGAGGTATTGTAAAAAGCCTCAGAAAATGCTTTTGGAATTTCTCTAACAATAGTTTTTCTGTTTTGAAAAACTTTTTTGATAATAGGAGCTATTTTTTCAGACTTAATTTGAAACTGATTAATTATCATCCATATATCATAAAAGTCTTTCATTCTGCTATTTGCAAGACCAAGCTTAATCATTGCATCCAATTTTTCAGCAATCATAGTCTCAGGTGTATATCCCTGAAGCTTTGGAGGCGGAAAGTCTAATAACGCAGGATAGCATATATTAGCTGGTTTAGGAAAAATTTTGTCGCTGAAACCAATATCAATTCTTAAGGGGAGTTTAGCTGTATGCAGATGTGCTGAAAAACGTGCTGATAAACCAGTGTACTCTGTTTCAATTTGAGATTGAGAAAGAATCAAATCTGCAGAATTGAAATCGATTCCATCCTTTAGAACAGGGTGCGAGCAGATTGCTTTGAGGATTCGTGAAATATTTTCAAGAGAATTACCAGCTTTTGCAAGCAGATCAATATCAACGGTTGCGCGATGTGTAACAGGATCCCAGACCATTAGCATTAAACCTCCTTTTAAAAAGAAGGATCTTTTATATTGGGAAATGCTCAAGCGGTATAAAAATCTCTCCATTGCATAATATCGAAGAACTTCTTGTGTAGGACGATTTTTTGCTAAAGCAATATTTTTTAGTCTATTGTAAACAGATGCTGGTAAATTTTTCTTGTCACTATTCATAGTTATTGACTTACAATTGTTTCAATAATAGGTTGAAGAATTTTTTCAACACGACATATTTTTGCATAGTCGTAAAGTTTATCTAGGTTTGTTTGCCCTTTTCTCCAATACTCTTTTAATGCTTCTAAAACGACATCCATCCCAATCTTTTGCCGAAATTTTAGGCAGTCAGCTAAAGTTTTCTCAATGTTATAAATTTTAACAGGAAATCCACTAATTGAAATTGTTTCAATACCGGCTGCATAAGCATTTTTAGAATACAGAAAGCAGCGTAATGGAGGATAACCCGCTTGAGGGGGCCTTGAAGATCTAGGTAAAGCTACATAAACAAAGTGAGGAATTTGAGTTGTTAGCTCATAGTAGGACAATGCAGAGATAAGACAGATAATTCCTTGAGGAATTCTTTTTGCAACCAGGACTAAATCGGGTTCAGAAAAATCTGGCATAGAGGCTAATCGAAAAATGCCTCGACTTAAATGTTCAAGAATTCCCTCATCGCGCAATTTATACAAGTAAGCCGGGTGTATTCCCAATTTTATAGCTTCAGCTGTATGCAGGATACCGTTGTGTTTTCGAAAAATCTGAATAGGATCTGTTTTTTTTTGCTTCATGATAGAAATGTCTACACTTATTCAATTCTGTATACATTATTATCATTACGGATTTACTGGTCAAGTTTTACGTTAATCGCTTAAAACCAGTAACATGCAGTAAATAGCTCATAACTTGATGAAGTTGCCCGCTTACAAGAGATATATCTGGGCTTTTCTAGTTTCTTAAACTATGCATTTGGGAAAACCTACAATCGCTTTATAACATAATAGAAGGTGCAGAACACCATTCATAGCTCGGTGTGGCTGTTGTTCGCCTCCAAGGGAATATGCCTTTGCAATGGCATCTTTAGAGCAGCCTGTTTCCCAAGGAAAAGGTCCTAGACCCACTTTTGCTTTGCGTATTGCTTCTGCCCAATACATGGAGGCCAAATCTAACCAATGATAGGGGAAAAGAAGAGATTCTTGTAGTTCAGGATCAATAAGATAAGAGAAAAAAGCACGGTCAAAAGAAGGGTTTTGACAAATAAAAACAGCTTTGCCTCGAGCGATTTGATTTTTAGCAAAACAGTCTTGTATTTGTTGAGCCACTAATAAAGAAGGTAGTCCTTGACATACCATCTGCCAATTGAAACCGTTAACTTCTAAGCTTTTAGGGTCGCTTTTTTGCCAATCTTGTGGGCTAATCGAAAGTACTGACTCAAAAGAATCCTTACAAGTACCTGTTGTAAGGTCAATGATTTGAAAAGCAATTTCTATGATTTTATGTTTTTGCGAGTTTAAACCGTTGGTTTCTGTATCTAAAAAAATCCCTAACAAAATAATCCTTTATTAAAAATTTAAGAACAATCGAGGTTAACAAGAAAAGTAGACAGATTCAATAAGTATTTTCCTTGTTAACATAATATTTTATTGATATATCCCCATTAGCTTAAGGGAAGGTAATTGAGACAGTAAATCTTATAGTGCATTATTTTTTTAATGCTTTTAAAAGAATGGTGGCAAACTAAGTAATCTGCTACCATGGATGATCTATATTTTATTTTAAGGTCGATCCTATGAGTTTTCCGCGTAAGTTTCGAGAGGTTGTATTTCAACTCCTTTATAGTGCTGATTTTAGCCAATGTCCACTAGAAGATATAATGGCTATGGTTATGGAAAAAGCTGCTGTTACAAAAAAAGTGGTTCGTGAAGCATATGCCATGCAGCAGCTAATTACAGCTCGAGAAGAGGAGATCGATGCAGTGATAAAGGAGCATGCGCAGAATTATCAGGTAAATCGTATACCTAAAGTTGAATATAATGTTTTACGTTTAGGTATTTACGAGCTGCTTTATTGCCCAGATCTACCTTTTAAAATAGCCATTTCTGAAGCCATTCGCTTATCTCGTAAATTTGCGACAAAAGAGTCAGCTAATTTTATCAATGCTGTTTTAGATAGCGTTTATCGATCTATAAAACCATGCTAGTATTTCAATCTGGAAAATTATTAAAAGATTACACAACAATCCAAATAGGTGGCCCAGCACATAAGTTTATTGCAGTAGATTCTATAAAGGGAATGCAAGAGGTTTTGCGTTATTGTTTTACATGCAACCGAGATTTTTTTATTTTAGGCAAAGGCTCAAACTGTCTATTTCACGATGATGGATTTAAAGGACTTGTTATTTTAAATAAAATTGGCTTTTGCTCAGTTGAACAAGAAGTTGTATCTGTTGGTGCAGGCTATAGTTTTTCTTATTTAGGAATGCAAACAGCAAAAAAGGGTTTATCTGGTTTAGAGTTTGCTTCAGGAATTCCAGGCTCTGTTGGAGGAGCGATCTATATGAATGCAGGCGCTTCTTCTTCTGAAACGGCAGATTGCCTACAAGAGGTTACATTTATTGGACAAAACGGTGAGATAGAGGTTTTATCTCGCGATCAGATAGACTTCTCCTACCGGTTTTCTTCTTTTCAAAGCCGAAAAGGTGCGATTGTAGCAGCGAAGTTTAAGCTAACTAAAACAGAAGATGCAAAGAAAAAACAGCTTGATTTCATAGGTTATCGAATCAAAACACAGCCTTATAAAGATTTATCAGCGGGATGTATATTTCGTAATCCCCATAAGCTATCAGCAGGGGCTCTCATTGAAAAATGCGGTCTTAAAGGTACTTGTATAGGGGATGCCGAGGTTTCTTTAATGCATGCAAACTTTATCATTAATAAAAAAAAGGCAACTGCTAGTCAAGTCTGCGCATTAATACGCCTCGTTCAGCAGACAGTAAAAGAAAAAGAGGGGGTTGATCTAAAGATGGAAATTCTTTGTATCCCATATTGTTTAAATGTTTCGCGCTGATTTACATTGTCATACAAAATGTAGCGATGGGACAAGTAGTCCTGAAGAATTGCTATATCAGGCAAAGAGCATTGGCCTACAAGGATTATCAATTACAGATCACGATACGACCGCTGCCTATGCAACTGCCATTCCTATTGCTAAAGAACTTGGGATTCTTTTAGGTACCGGAGTAGAATTTTCCTGCAGTTTCGAAGGTCAAAGCATTCATATATTAGCTTATGATTTTATTTTATCTAATCCCAATATTGAAATTCTCTGCAAAAAGCAACAGCTTAATCGAACCCAGAGAAATCAAGTTATTTTAGAGAAATTGCAGTCTAAGGGAATTTTCATAGAGCAAGAAGAGCTAGATGGCTTAAGCGTAGTTCTTGGACGTCCTCATATTGCTCAATTAATGATAAAAAAAGGTTATGTAAATTCTATACAAGAGGCCTTTGCTCTTTATCTAGGGGATAATAAATCTTGTTTTTATCGAGGAGAGCTACTCCAGATAGAAGAAACAATGGATTTAATCCATCAAGCTCATGCTAAAGTTTTTCTAGCTCATCCTCATCTTATGTCACGATCTATTTCTGTAAAAAATCTATTCAAATTACCCTTTGATGGAATAGAATGCTATTATGCAAAAATTTCCTCTGCCCAAGAAAAAAGATGGATAAAACTAGCTAAATCCAAAGGTTTATTAATAAGTGGAGGCTCTGATTATCATGGAAGTATAAAAAGCTATTTACCTTTAGGTTGTTCATGGGTAGATAGAGATACTTTCTTTTCGATTTTTCAAAATATATTATGAAAAATATGTCCAATTATAAAAAAATACTCAAACAGTTTTTAGAAATACCCCTATCAGAAGAAAAAATCTGCTCCCTAGAAAATATGCAATCTTTGCATAAAGCACTTTCTTGCCCTACAAGCACATACCCTACTATTCATGTTGCAGGAACCAATGGGAAAGGTTCTGTGTCTATGAAAATAGCTAAAGCTTTAGAGTATTCTGGATATCGTGTTGGATTATACACTTCGCCTCATATTCGTTCACCCCGTGAAAGGATTTGCATTAACTCAGAAATCATTTCTGAAGAAGAAATGATCTGTGGTATGGAAAAGCTTTCGCAAGTGTGTCAAAAGCTAGGATTGAATCTCTCTTTTTTTGAATTGATGACCTTTTTGGCTTTTGAATTTTTTTGCGAAAAACATGTAGATATAGCGGTCATTGAAACGGGATTAGGTGGTAGATTGGATACTACCAATGTATTATATCCTATTCTTACGATTATTACCTCCATTAGTAAAGAACACATGCAATTCTTAGGCCAAAATTTAGAGAAGATAGCTTTTGAAAAGGCAGGTATTTTAAAACCTAGAGTTCCTGTTGTTTTGGGACCTAGAGCTCGTTTTCAATCTATTTATAATCATGCCTGTGCTTTGAACTGCCCTGTTTATTATGTGAGTAAAGTTTTTCACTTTTTTGATGAAGAGAACAGTGAAATAGCTAAGAATGCCTTAGAGCAACTTAAAACCGATTTTGTGTTAACTCAAAAATCTATAGATCAGGCGCTTATTTTACGGCCTAGCTGTCGCTTTGAAGTATGTGGGGATGTAGTTTTTGATGTAGCTCATAATCCAGAAGCTGTGTTTTATCTTTTGCAAGCACTGCATTACTTTTTTCCTCAAAGGCGCCTGCGTTTTGTAGTAGGATTCTCAAAAGATAAAGACTATGAAAGTTGTTTAGAGTTAATAGCCCCTGTTGCAATACATATTCATTTAGTCCAAGAAAATGATAGATTAACGCCTATAGAAGAGCTCTCTTTCGTATTGAAAGATGCGCCTTCCTCCTTTTATACTTGCCATCAGAGTATAGAAGAAGGAGTTAAGGCAGCTTTTAGCTTTGCCTCTCAAGCAAATGAGTTAACAGTTGTCTGTGGCAGTTTTTGTATCATGCAAGAGGCTAAAAGCGTTGCTTATCCTACAAAGGCTTTTGATTTAAACATGCAAGGAGCCCCTATTGCTTTTTCTTGATCTAGGATTTCAAATAACTCAAGGAATATCTCATCAACTTCCTCTTTAGTGGGAAATCCTTCGTGTGTACCAACCAGCTCCCGAGCAGTCCCTATTAAGCATTGGATGGTCTCAAAAGTTTTTTCAAAAATTTTTGTATTTAAGAATTCCATATTTCTGCGCACGCGTTTTTTGTATTCCTCGGGCAAAAGGTTAAAACGATGTTTTGCTTGGCTATTTTGGTCATTATATAAGAGAGCAGCAATTTCAAATAATTCTTCTGTATATTCGATATAAAACCCTAAATAGAGAAAAGTCTGTTGCTTAGAAAACCAATTCAAATGAGAGGATCTTTTATTTTTTTTGAGATTTTTTTCTGCTTGTTTAAGAATAACTTTAGCTTCTGCAACTATTTGTCTATCAGCAACAGCAGGACGGTGATGATATTCAAAATCATGAATCTGTTGTTTTAAAATACGGATTGCTTTACGAGTAACTTGTTCTTTTAGTTCTTCAGATCTATGTCTGATTAAACTAATTTCTTGTTCTACTAAGCGGTCCTCAAGCTGCCTGTATAGACTGATAAGAATTTCTTTAGAATGCTTAGCAAATGAAAGATCTATTTGATATAAATTTTGAATTTCCTTTTCTATAGCAGCTAATTGCTTAGAAAAATATTCGTATGCTTTAGGGGAGATAAAGCAACGTCCGATCTCTTCAGAAAGAGATTGTAGCTTAAAATGTAAGCTTAAATAAGTAATTTTTTGTGTCATATTAATTAATTGTTTTATTTATTAATCTTAATTAAGTATAATTAACCGCACACTTAATTCTATTTCTAATTTATTTAGAAATCAATACTAATAAATATCTTTATTGTTTGCTGTTAATTATTTTTTATTTTGTGGTTTTTTCTTCTTTCTCTATAAATCTCTTCAATAAAATAGATATATTATTATTTTTAAAGTGTAAACTTTTTTTTATCATTTCTTGCTTTTTATTTTAGATAAAGAATAGACAAGAGAGATGCAAGAAATGATTTAATAACTATTTTTTTTTTGAATCAATAACAAAGAAGCAGATGCGCGCTTGTTTGGCCAGGTATGATGGCAAATAACATATTGGGCAGAGGGTAATTCTTGTGCTTTCTGTACTAAGAAGATTTGTTCTTTAGCTCCTTCTACATGACCTGGGTAGCAGCAAATGGTAATTAGACCGCCTGGCATAATCAGATCAAGAGCAGATTTAAGGCTTTTTAGTGTATCTTCCGTAATGGTAGTAATTTTTTTGTTGCTGCCTGGAAGATATCCTAAATTGTATATAATTAAGCGTATAGGGTGTTTATAAGCAAGAGCAGGAAAATGAATGTGAGATGTGCAAAATAAATGAATGTTTTTACACTGATCTTCTTGTAAAGATTTTTTTAATAAAGTAGAGGTGTTCTCAATAGCGATTTGTTGTTTGTCTAGACCAATAACCCCTCTCAAAGAAAACTTCCCTAGCTGCAAAGTATCTTTGCCATTTCCACAAGTTGCATCAATAGCCCAATCTCCTGGTTGTAAGACTATTTTCCAATAGAAACGTGCCAATTCTAGGTGAGAGTGTAGGGGTAAAAAATCCATGAAAATCTTTTGGGATAAGTAGATGCTTTACTGAGTGTAAGTTTAAAAGGAGATTCGATCAATTGATCTTTTAAGTGAAATAAATTGCTCTAAAGAAGTTGATTAGAAATCAATCATTTCGGTATCATGCTTGGGAATCTAAACTATATTAATGGGGTATTAGCTCAGTTGGTTAGAGCGCCACGTTGACATCGTGGAGGTCGGCTGTTCGAGTCAGCTATATCCCAAGCTTTCTATGTCTAAAAATAACGATATAACTGAAAATCAAATCAATTCTTTGCTTTTAGCAGCAGCAGTTGTAGAACTGTTTCCAAAAGCCCTTTTAGTAGAGGGTCAGGGGACAGAGGCTTGTTTTTTTTATGATATCGTTTTTCCTTTTGATTTTGAGTCCCATCTCTTAGGGGTTATTGAAGATAGAATGAGGATGATTCATAAGGAGGATAGGGTTTTAAGATCTCTTGAGATGACACCTAGTAATGCTGCTTTGTGGATGGAGCATCAAAAGCAATATCTAATCGCTAAAAAATTAAAAAAAACTCCCTGTTCTTTAGTAACCATGGGACAAATAGGAGAGTTTGCCACATGGGTTCCTCATCTTCATCTTCACACAAGTAAAGTCTCATTTACGGCAAAATTAAAAGAATCTTTTGCAGTTTGTTCTTCAATTCCAGGTCTTGTTCGGATTATTGGCATAGCAAATAACTCTTGCAAACAGAAGCGTTTATTTTGGCAGGAACACAATCACCTTCAACTGATTTGCGATATGCAGCTTTTTATGCCTTTGGAAAACCAGAAAGGCTGGGTTTGGCTGCCTAAAGCAGAAGATGTAAAAGAGTTTTTGATAAACTATTGGAAAAAAGAATCTTTCAAGGAAAATGTTGAGTTCATTACTTCCCCTTATTTGCCGGCAACTATAAATAGCTTTAACTCTGTATCCGAATATCACAAACAGGTGTTTCAAAATTCTCAAAAAAAAATGAATAAGTTAGCAGAGCTTGCATGGATCATAAATTCAGACTCTAACGGTATACAGCAAGGACTTTTTCAGCCTTTTTGTTATTTGAGTGATTCCACTCACTTATTTTGCTTAAAAGAGAACTTATTAAAAGAGTGTATTTCTTCCTTGCAATTCATTTTAAAAATCCCTAAAATCTTGGGTTTTGAATTCGAGATTATTTTACGCAGTTCTCATAGTAAAATTAGAAAAAAAAGTGAGATGCGTTTATCGATCATGCAAATGGCTTTAAAGGAATTGCAGTTAGACTATCGTATAGAGAAGAAAGGCCATTCTGATTTTATAGAATGTGTAGAAATACATGTTGCAGACAGCTTAAAGAGATGGTGGAGTGGGCCTTTTTTGAGCATTTTAAAGAGCGATCAAGAAGCAATTCTTTTACGCTCTATGTTTGGTAATTTAGAACGAATGATGGGGTTGCTTGTTGAACAAACAGGCGGCAAGCTGCCATTTTGGTTAACCAATGAAAATATACGTATTATTGTGGTTAATTCTCAAAGCAGGGTTTATGCCGAGGCTGTTTGTTCTCAATTGAATCAAAAAGGCATTAAAGCATTAATGGATTATCAATATAGCGTTTCTTTAGCACAGCGTTTCTATGAGGCAATTAAAGCGCGTATTTCTTATATTGTGCTTATTGGCGAAAAGGAGCGGTTAACAAATACGCTTACTTTGCATGAGTCAGGCTTAAATCAAGAACAGGGCATAACGTTAGATGCTTTGTTTACACGGATACAAATGGCAACTGGGGGTAAGAACTCTGAATCTGAGAATCAATAGAGAAATTCGTGCTTTAAAAGTGCGTGTAATTGATAAAGAAGGAAATCAATTAGGAATTTTGTCATTAGCCGAGGCTTTGACAAAAGCAGAGCAAATGGGACTGGATTTGGTAGAAATCGCTCCAAATGCGGCTCCTCCTGTTTGTAAAATTATCGATTATGGTAAATATCGTTATCAACTAACAAAAAAAGAGAAAGAACAAAAAAAGTCGCAGCATCAGGTTAAGGTAAAGGAAATCAAGCTTAAGCCAAATACAGATGATCACGATATCATGGTGAAGTTAAAACATGCACGTGAGTTCATCTCTAAAGGAAATAAAGTTCGACTCACTTGTACATTGCGCGGTAGGGAAATGGCTCGCCCTGAATATGCTCAAAAGGCAGTTCTAAGAATGTGCGGAGATCTTTCCGATATAGCTACCCCTGAAGCTCCGGCTAAAATGCTTGGGCGTAGTTTATCAGTCGTATTAGCGCCGGGGGCTGCAAAAAAAAGCAGTAAAATAGTTTAAGAATAAAGAGGTAAGCTGTGCCAAAAATGAAAACGAAAAAAGCAGTAAGCGCCAGATTTAAGGTAACCGGCACTGGAAAATTAGTTCGCCGGCGTCCTGGATGTCGCCATATACTGACAAAGAAATCTTCCAAACGCAAACGTAAATTGCATCGACCGGCATTAGTAGACCAAGGTCAGGTGAAAATGTACGCTCGTTTAATGGGAGTAGGGTGAGTTACCCTCTTTAGAATTTAAAAAAATAATGGAGAATCTATATGGTTAGAGTCACAAATTCTGTGGCTTCCAAGCGTTCCCGCAAGAGATTATTCAAACGTGCTAAGGGATTTGTTGGAGATCGCAAAAATCACCTTCGTTTGACAAAAGATGCGGTATTGTCAGCAGAAGCTTTTAATTATCGTCATCGTAAGCTGAGGAAAAGAGAGTTCCGCAGTTTATGGATCACTCGTATTAGTGCAGGAGCAAAAATAAACGGGATTTCTTATAGCAAACTCGTTCATGGTATGTCATTGGCTAATTGTCAGATTAACCGCAAAAGACTTGCTGAAATGGCAGAAAGCGATCCTAAAGGATTTGCTGCTATTGCAAATGCTGCTAAGCTTGCATTTTGTTAGGTTTTTATTTTTTCTTAAAAGCGCTTGTTTATAAGCAAGCGCATATTTAGAAGGCTTTTTTGTGCGCGATACAATTTCTTCTATTCAAAAGCAATTTCAATCCGATTTATCACAAATTAAAAATAGCAAAGATATTGAGTTGTTAAAGATAAAGTACCTTGGAAAAAAGGGCTTAATCCAACACATAATGCAACAATTAAAGGAAGTTTCTAAAGATCTTCGACCCCAAATAGGAAAAGAGATTAATGATCTTAAAGAAGAAATCTTGAAACTTTGTCAAAATGGCCTTGAAAGCTTTCTCAATGTAGAGCAAACCAAACGCTTATCTGAAGAAAAAATAGATGTGACAATCCCTGGAAGAAGGGGATTCGTAGGTAGACGGCATCCACTGCAATTAACTTTAGATAAGGTTATAGATTTATTCTGTAACATGGGGTTTTCTGTGCAGTATGGTCCTGATATAGATAGTGATTACTATAATTACGAAGGACTAAACTTTCCTCCAGATCATCCAGCCCGAGATATGCAGGATACTTTCTACATTACAAAAGATTTATTACTGCGCTCACACACTTCTAATACACAGCTACGTGTCATGCAAGAAAATACGCCACCTATTCGAATTATTGCTCCAGGAACCGTTTACCGCAATGAAACAATTAGTAGCAGGTCACATGTGTTTTTTCATCAAGTGGAAGGTTTGTATATCGATCGCAAAGTTACGTTTGCAGATCTACTAGCAACGATGGATGAATTTTGGAAAAAGCTCTTTGGTTCATCTATTCAAACACGCTTTCGCCCTAGTTACTTTCCTTTTGTAGAACCAGGACTTGAAGTAGACATCGCTTGTACTTCTTGCAAAGCGCAAGGGTGTAGGCTATGTAAATACACCGGCTGGTTAGAAGTTGCAGGAGCTGGTATGGTGCATCCACAGGTTCTTAAGAACGCTAATATTGATCCAGAAGAATATTCCGGATACGCCTGGGGAATGGGTATTGAAAGAGTTGCTATGCTTCTTTACGGGGTTAAGGATATTCGCTTGTTTACCGAAAACAATTTGCGGTTTTTAAATCAGTTTGCTTGAAAATTAAGACGTATTCGTTATAATTCCTAAATCCTTAAGGAGGAGTGGCAGAGTGGCCGATCGCGGCTGTCTTGAAAACAGCAGTCGGGCAACCGACCGTGGGTTCGAATCCTACCTCCTCCGTTTTTAACAAGCGCTAATGATCTATTGGCGCTTTTTAATATAAAAACACTTAATTGCTTTTGTAAAATCTATAAGTATTTTCTTCGATACTTATTCTATATAAAATTATATCTTTTATTTATTTTTATTTACTTGTAGTTTACAATTTATAATTAATTTTGATTAAAGAGGTTTTATGATTGGCCCTTTCAACCTTGAAGTGCACAAAACAGAGCATGTAAATATTTGAAAAAACATCTATTGTGTACCCGAGCATAACATGTTTTTAGATAATCTGCTAAATGCTTCTAGTGGCGTCTCAAAGTT
>JBAUFS010000079.1:0-11474 GCA_049679255.1 Candidatus Rhabdochlamydia sp. | reverse complement strand
GAGCTAATTGAATGGCAGGATATGTATCACTGGTAAGGACAGAACCCTCTGCTTTTTTATATACCTCTTTTTTAATTGAATCCCAATCAATGGTATCTTTATAAATAAAATTTTTTTCCATTATGTTAAGTACTTTTTGTAAATAGAGGAATGCTTTAGCACTCATAGAGTAGCTGTTTGCTTTCTGAATAGTTATTTTTAAATAATATCCACTAAATAAACACACACATATAAGTAACAAGCTAACAAGGATGAAAATTTTTTTCTTTCTCCAGTACATACAGGCTTTTTTTTATGGTTTCAGCAGCAAATAATATGGACTTCTCTTCAATAGAGGGATCTATTCCCAGCAATCTATTGCAATGCATATGTATAAAACTATGTAAAATTCTCTTTCCTTTAGTGGAAAGAAAGTCGATACCCTCAATTTTAGCTTTTTTGGCATAGCTTTTACAAGCCAAGTGCCTCATAGAAAAAATTTGTTTAAGAGAAGAAGAACTCTCGTTACTGGTTTTTATAGAAGTTAGGTCGAGTAATTGTTTTTTATAAAAACGATATCCTTCAAGAGCTTCTTTAGATGAAAAAATCTCTTGCAAGAGGGCTATTTGATCTTCTTTTGATAATTTTAAAGAAATAAGAAAATCTATAATGCTCAGCGCTGCTATTCCGTATAAAGGTAGAGATGTAATTTTTGAATGATCTTGCAAAAGAGCTATACACACTATGCTATCCGCATGAAAAAGCGTTTCTGCATATTCTATCAGACCAACACCTCCATACCTTTCTAGTTCGCGTTCATAAGAATGAAATGAAATATCTTTAAGAAAGCCTTCCTGAATAAGCTGTTCACTCCACTTGTTAATAATAGGCAGAATAACTTGTAAGAATTGATTTTGTGAGAACTTTATTTGATAAGAACCATTCAAAAGAATCTTTTTTTTCTATGTAATTAAATGTCTCTTTATTAGATAAATAATGGGCCGGTATTCCTAATCCAATATTTTCGTTAATAAGGTCAAAAAAAGGAACAAGTTGTTCTGTTCCGTATTTTTCTATAAATTGAGAGTAGTAGTTATCTGAGTTTTTTTTTCTTGAACTAGAGTTATCTATTTTCCAAATTAAAGAAGCAGCGCTTGCGGCTTCTTCAGCGACTTTATGGGAAAGTGTATTCTTAGAGGAAAAAGCAGTGTCTACTTGAACAAAGATGCTCTTCTGATCAACTTTGCTTTTTTTAGGGTAAATTTCATATAATAGCGCATTTATTTTTTCTAGTAATTGTAGGCCATGGCCTGGGATTGTTGCATTGTATTGTTTAAGATATTCATTTAATGATTTAAAAACACTTTCTGATTGCGAGTCGATATTTTTTAAGCGACTAAGAAAGTAAACAAAAGGATTATCTTCTAATAAGTTGGGTATTAATTCGGAAATAATAAATTGATTTTTAAACATACCGTGCAAAAAAATTTTAAGCTTTTCCTTGCTCAAGGAAGAAAATTTTTTGATAAGCTTATTTTCCAAATCTTTGTATAAAATCCACTTTGAACTGTTTTCTATAATGAAATCTGTCAAAACAGATTTTTTAATTGATCGTTCGTTATGTTTCATTTTTTCCAAATTTCGACTACACGGTAAAAACAATCTACCGGCATAATCCAAAATAGGAGAATTCGCTTTAACTTTGCAATTTTCTAGAATCTTTATATCACCTTCTAACGAGCTAATTACTTCGTAGAGCCACTGCATGTTGGGTCTTGCAAACTTCTTTTTTGCGCTAAGGGAAATATGGGTTTTTTGATCAATTTTACCAAAACCAACTGCTGCAAATAATCCAAAAGGAGTAGCACGTGTACTCATCCTAATTAAATAACGTAATAAGCTAGAAAATCTTTTCTCAAATAGAACTTTTTTTTCTTGAATATTTTCTTGTAAAGAAAAATATAAGCTTGGACTTGCTAATAAAATTGCTTCTTGAACTATAGAATGAGAAAAGTAATCGGAAAAAATCTGCTCGGGTACTTTTTTTAAACAATTTTCAAGAAAATACTCCACAGGTAATAAAGGGCTTCTAAACATAAAAAACCCTGCTGGCAAAAAAATTTCAGAATCAGTCATTTATATCTTTTTTTTAGCTGATTACAAAAAAACGTGTCCATTTATCCTCTTTATAAAAATCGCAAAATAGTAGGGAAAGCAGGATCCCCGACACCCCTGTTATAATATTAATTTTTTCTGATCTCAAATATTCGGATATATCGGAAATACTATCGGAAAAAAACCCTAGCTCCCAAAGAGGGTTATAGAAAGAAAGAATAAGACTTTTTAGTTCATTAGATTTATCTCTAAAAAAAGGAAGAGATGTTTCCTGATACATCTTACAGGTAAGTGTTAAAAGACCGGAAAGACCGTGGCAAAATGAGGGACAAGGTAACCCCCATTGTTCCCTTGTTTTTAAAAAAACATCCTTGAAACTTTTTATGGACTGATTTTTAATTTGTTTATCATCCAGAGCGGATCCTGCAAGAAAAAGAGATCTAGTGATTCCTGGTGTACCATAACACCAACCATCAAAAATAAAAGAATTGTTCTCCTTTTTTCCTGTAGTTTCTTCTTCAAAAGAAACTCTATCGCTCCAGAATATTCCCTGAGCCCCTACTAAACGCTTATCCCATATCCAGTCAGTTAGTTTAAGGATTGTTTCTTTTTGTCTATTGACAATTACTCCCTTTAGTAAAGCAAGAGAAAAAAACGCTAAAATACCGGGTATCCCATGAGCAAATCCTAAATCAAAATTACCTTTAGGAAATCTTGATTTATCTTCAAAAGTATCTTCTGTATGGCGATACCATCCTGGAACTTCTCGTCCATGTATAACAATAGGAGAGCAAAAAGAAACTAAAGTTGAAAGAATTTCTTTTACTACCTCTACAAATCCTTTTTTTTCTAAATTATTTAAGAAATAATTTCCAATTCCCGCAACACCGCTTATAACATCATAGAGATTTTGATTAGAATATAAACCACAACTAATATTTTTTTGTAAAGGAGTTAAATACTCTTGATTTATTCCTTTAATAAGGAATAAATCAAGAGTATTTTGAAGTTTTTTGTATCGACCTTTTTCTTGCCCAGAGAGAGTAATTGCAAAACATATTCCTGCTAATCCATCAATTAAGGAAAAATGTGCAATACCCTGAGCTTCTAAAATTCTGACAACGTTTGTAATATAACAATGCAATAAAAGATCCCATTCTTCAGAATTATCAATTCTACTAAGAGTACTATATAGAATAATTAGCGATGTATATCCTAATAAATTCAAAGAAGGATAATCCGAAGCGCTTATATTACTCGGGAATAGTTTAGCTATTTTTCTAGCAATACATTGTGGAATATTTGTAATACCTTGAATCTGTGTCATTCTATATGCCTTTTTTTCAAAGCTAGAAAAATAGCGGGTTAATTTATCTACAGCTGCCAATGAATGTTCTGCAATCTAGCGTGGAAGGTACACAGCATTTTGTGGCAGGCAATGTTGCTAGTTGTGTTTCACCTTCCTTTCCATGAACTACTTCATTAATTTTACAATCTAAATCAAAAAATTCATTGTTAAGTTGACTTTGTCCTTCTTTGACTTTAGGTTCTTCATATTTTCTGCTATCTATAAAATGTGTATTTTCTTTCTTGATTTCCATAAAATTTACCTCATTTTTTCCTCTTATAAATCAAGGATATGTAAGACTATCTTCAATAAAAGATATTATTGCAATAAAAAATATATTTAATTCTGTTAAAATCCAGGAAAAGCACAGGTAAACCTTGACCCAATAAAAACAGAAAAAATACCTTGCATTAGCAATCTCATTTCGGTTAAAAAAACCTAGAGCTATTTACTCTTTTCTTAAGAACCTGTTCAGAATCTTATGCTTAGGCTAAACTATCGCGTCTATCTCAACTAAAAGATTATATGCGAAAAAGACACCCTAGATAGGGTCATCAGAAGATAAAGATTATGCAAAAATGGTAAAAAGAGAAATCTGTTATGGTAAAGATTGCAACTTATATGAGACAACCTAAAAACCTCGTATTTAGGGTGTCTGATAAGGAAAGAGCTAGCTACTAGCTAAAAAACCCAAAACTGAGCTTATATAAGGTAGTTGCAAGGAGCTGCTATTCCTAAAAAAAATTCTCGAGAACAGTTCCCTGTTATTTTAAATGAAACACCCTCATTGACAGACCCTGTCTTTAGAGATTCTCAAAATCCCTTTTCTGATCTTGAAACAGAGGCACCTGCTAGTACCCTTCCTTCAGTAGAAGAGATTATCGAAAAATATCGCGATCTTATTTTTGAACATGTATCAAGAAGAATTGCTTTTTTCTTTCAACAGCTTATCTGTTGTTTTCAAACCAAACTGCATTTTGAAATAGGACAGGTAGTATCTCAAGGCGCTTCTGCTAAAAAAGTAGTCCTTACGGATCAGAACCTGGCAAGCTTGGAATTTGAACGCAATGCTGCTCATAGTAGTACCTTGCCCTGTTTACTTGCATATGATGTAGAAGAGTGGGAGCTTTACCAAGCAAAAAAAACAAAAATCCCTAAAGGATGGATTTTTTTAAAAGGAACCGATTCTTACCGTCTTTGGAATTCCACCATCAATATGCCTCGTTGGATAAACATGGTAGATCTTCAAATCGATGGAACTTCTCGTGATCAAAAATTACGCTATAAAACCCTGCATTTGATTAATGCTGCAGCACAAGGAGAAATTGACCCAGAAGAGGGGCTAGAACTTTTTATGAAGCTCTCTATTGATCAGGTAGAAAGCAGCTACAAAGTAGCCACTCAGTTAATGTATCGAAAAATACTGAACTTGTATAAGTATGAACTAGAATCTACTCTAGTGAGTTTTAACCATAATCGTTCTATGTGGTTAGAAGCTTTGCTTAGCATTAGGGTTTCAGATGAATCTTTTCGAAAAATCATCTACCAGATCCGCTATCAGGCAGTTCGAGATGCACAATTAGGACAAGCAGAACTTATGCAAAAAATAGATCTGGTTAAAAGTAAGATCTTGAGCAACTATAAAAGGAAGCTTCCTTATTTTGAAGCTGCTTTTCGATCTCTTTTGATTGCAGAAACCTATACTCAAAGAAACCGGCAGCGTTTAGAAAAAATGTATAATTTTTCCTATTTTGATTTTAAAGCAAGATTAAGCGGAACTAAGTTAAATATCTTCGATCATACAAAAATCAAATTAGCAGAAAAATATAGATCACAAATCATAGCTCTTAGTGCAGAAATCATCCGTGACATGCAAGAGCTTAGAAAAAAAGAAGCCTTGCAAAGAAGCCAAACCACCAAACTATTAAGACATGCTAAGAAATGGACACAAAAACAACTTGCCCAAGAACTCTCTGTAAGTCAATCGACCATTTCTCGAATGGAAAATCGCCATAAGCTGATTACTCTATCCATAGCTGAAAAATTAAGTCTGATTTTTCACGTCGATGCAGGACTCTTTATGCCTCATTTTTTCTATGATTAGGCCCTTGGTTTATATAGATACTTAGGTCTTACAATGGGCGTGCCTCTGCCCTCTCTTGCCTCGGTGCGCTCATAGACTATTTGCATGGCAATCCCCACAGATCTAGAAAGACCAAATAAAACAGTATAATACTCAGGATAAGCAAATCCAGCCGCTGTCAGCATAGTTCCTGAAATAGCATCTACATTAGGATAAGGATCCGAGATCTTAGGGTTTTCTAATAACACCTTAGGCCCTTCTGTGCGCAAAAGCAAAGCGATTTTTACCAAAGGATGGTTTGGGTAGTGCTTTTGCACAAAATCGTATTGCACAGTAGCTCGTGGGTCTTCTACTCGTAATACGGCATGCCCAAATCCAAATACCAGTTTTTTTTCTAATAAACGTTTACGAATCAATTCCTCTACTTGTTTTGCAGTTGCCTTTTCCCCTAATTCATTAAGCACATCTCTTACAAACTCTAAACAATCTTGATTGGCTCTTCCATGGCGTGGTCCTTCCAAAGCGCACATTGCCGCACAAATAGATCCATACATATCCTCTAACCCAGAAGCTACTGCCTTACCTACAAAAGTAGATAGATTTCCTCCTCCATGATCGTAGTGTAAAATATTGAATAAATTCATAACAGAAACAAGCTCTTCCTTCTTGTCAGGAACTTGGAGCATATAGCAAAAGTTTTCCATATAGCCTAAATCCAATCTGGGATTAGGCGTTTTACCAAACCCAGCGTGATGGTTAATCACAGCTGCGGCTAGATGAGGAACTTTAGCAATGATATTTAAACAATCATCTGCATAGTTATCTGCAGATTCATGCATTCCTAATAATAAGAGCGCTATACAGAAGAGTTTCATAGGATGGCCTTGCCTGGGCAAAGCCTCAATAGCAGCAATCACCTGCTGTGAACAACAACTGCGTTGTTTAATCATTTCAGAAAACTTTTCTAATTCTTGCTTGTTTCCTTCTTTGCCATGATAGAGAAGGTAAATGACCTGCTCTGGTTGCCATGTAGATAGTTCTGTAACGGGCCTGCCCAAATAAAACAACCCTTTTTGAGGATCAACATGGGATGTGGTACAATAGCCTACAGGAAATCCACGCAGACCCGTTTCTAAATGCTCTTTTGTAATGGTAAATAACACATCCTCAGACATAGTTTCCTTTCACTAAAGTAAATGATCAATAAGTGCTCTTTCTTCTTTTAATTCTTTTTCACTCAGCCTAATAGCCTTTTCTAAAAAAGGATCCCAAGATAATCCAGGTACAATTTTTATAACTCCCTCCTCTGTCCTATAACAGGGAAAGGAAAAAACCAATCCTTTTTCAATTCCGTAAGGATTATCATCAGAGCAAAGAGCGGCAGAAAACCAATCTTTGCCCAATCCTATTAAAGATCTTATAGAGCAGGTAACCGCGTGAGCAGCTGATGCAGCAGAGGATTTTCCTCTGGCTTTTATGACTTCAGCGCCTCTTTTCTGCACATAGGGAATAAACTCTTCTTCGCACCATTTGCGATCTTTAATTACTTCTAAAAGAGGTTTGTTTCCAATTTTTGCATGCAAAAAATCAGCTACTTGTGTTGCTGAGTGGTTACCCCAAATCGTCACATGAGAAACATCTGCAACCCCCACATTCGCTTTAATGGCAAGCAGGGCTTGAGCTCTATTTTGGTCTAGAGCAGTCATAGCAAAAAACTGATTTTTAGGAATTTTAGGAGCGTGATGCATAGCAATTAAACAATTGGTATTACAGGGATTTCCCACAACAAAAACAAGCACTTTAGGATCTGCTGCTTCATTTAAGGCTTTTCCTTGGCTGACGAAAATCTTTCCATTTTCTGCTAATAAATCCTTTCTTTCCATCCCAGGCCCACGAGGCTTAGCACCGATTAAAAGCGCATAATCCACGTTTTCAAATACTTTAAATGGATCGGATTCGATTCTCACTTCTTGCAGTAAAGGAAAAGCGCAGTCCTGCAATTCCATAGCTACGCCTTCTGCTGCCTTCTGAAATTCATGCAGCTCTAACAAATGAAGAGCGATTGGTTGGTCAAATCCTAGCATCTCGCCTGCTGCTATCCGAAACAACAAGCTATAGGCAATTTGCCCCCCAGCTCCTGTTACTGCAATTCTTTTAATTTTTTTGTTCATAATAGACAGTGAAAAAAACTTGTTTAATGATTTTAATTTTAATACACAAAAAACCATCTCTATGCAACCTAAACAAAATTAAAAATATTTTTTGTTAATATTAGTCATAATAATTGACTAGATCCCTATTTCTTGGTATCCTCGTGCCTTCTTAAACTTTTAAAATTTATCTATGTCCGTATTTTTTGTTGCTTTGATGTACGCTGCTTGGTCTAGCGTTTTTTCTCTAGGAAAGCTTGCTCTACAGCACTCTCCCCCCCTTTTTCTAACAGCCTCTCGCATGCTCTTTGCAGCAGTGCTCATCTTAAGTTTTTTACTGATTACCAAAAGGTCCTCATTAAAATTATCTTTAAGACAATTTACCTCTGTTCTACTGCTCGCTTTTTTTAGCATCTACCTGACCAACACTTTGGAATTTTGGGGACTACAGTATCTCTCTGCTGCTAAAACCTGTTTTATCTATAGCCTTTCTCCGTTTTTTGCCGCGCTTTTTTCCTACATCCATTTCCATGAAAAAATGAATCCCCGCAAATGGCTAGGGCTCTCTATTGGATTTGTTGGTTTTATTCCTGTTCTATTTACACAAACAGGCTCTGAAGAGCTATTAAACGCTTTTAGCTTCTTCTCTTGGCCCACACTTGCCATTATGGGTGCAGCATTAAGCTCTGTCTATGGATGGGTTCTTCTTCGACTCATGGTAAAAGAGCAAGAAATCACCCCACTTGTTGCTAATGGAACAAGCATGCTCTTTGGAGGCCTATTTGCCCTGATCCACTCCTACCTAATAGAACCCGGAGCCCCTTTCCCCATAGCTCCTCTACACCTTACCTCTTTTATAAAAGGAGTTGTTCTCATCACGGTAATTTCCAATCTTATTTGCTACAATCTCTACGGTATGTTCCTAAAAAAATACACTGCTACATTTCTCTCTTTTGTAGGACTACTCAGCCCCATCTTTGCTTCTTTAAACGCTTGGATCTTTTTAGGAGAAACCCCTTCTTGGATCATCTTTGTATCAACAAGCATTGTTTGTATAGGGCTTTGGATTGTCTACCGCGCAGAACTTAAACAAGGCTATATCATTTCTTCTAAAGCACCTGCTAGTAATTAGTCTGTAGAAAAAAATAAAGTAGAATTCTTAGATGAGTGGATTTTCTCTAGAGAAAACCAAATAAAGTCATCAAACCATCGTATGATATAGATAGTTTGATGACTTAAGAAAAAATTCGTTTTTAATATTGCGTTTTTGTTGTTGATTCATAAGTAGGAGCTGAAGGAATAAACCCAGACAAATCAGGGTAAATATTTCTGGGATTTTCTCTTTGGTTACGTATAGCTGCTTGAGATTCATCATAAGAAGGAGGAGGAGATCCAGTTCTAAAGAATCCCATATTGTCTGCTCTATCGCTATAAGCAGGTGGCTGCTCCTCAGTCCATTGCGGGTTCTGCCAATGACTGGTAGAATAATTGTGAGTTTGAGGCTGTGCATTAGGTGTGAAAGCCGTTACTAAGTCTGGAATTAGTCTCTTGACTGCAGTAAATTCTTTCTTTCCTTCTTCTTTATCACTCCAGTGCATTCCACAATTATAAGCTGCATACATTACAGCTATTGAATTTAAAACCCCTCCAGCAACAACTGCTGTTGTTCCAGCTGTAGCAAGTGCTGGTGCAGCTGCAAGGATAGTAACACCACCACCAGCCATTGTAAGAGTTCCAACTAAACTAGTTAGCATAGAGTATGTATAATTTGTTATTTTATCTACAGCTCTCTGATCAATTTTCGTCTGTACTTCAGCTATTTGAGCTATTTGGTTTATCCTAGGATCGGAATTTAGAGTTAAGCTTGTACTAGCCCAGCTCTCTATTCTTTTAGTATTTTCTAAATAGTTTATAGCTCCTTCTGCAGCTTTAGAAAGCCTAGCGTAAACAAATATGGAAACCCCTGCTACAGCAGTTGAAACAGCACCAATAGCAGCTATACCTTTCCAGTTAGTCTTTTCTTCTTTAGTTTTTTTCTTTTTAGTAGGATCTTTAGCACCTTCATCTTCAGAGTCAGAAAATAAACCTACTGGAGCAGTGTGTACATGAACCCTGTTATCTACATAAGTTCTATTATTTGAGTTAGTCGTTGTAGTTGTGTCTCCAGAGAACCAACTTCTAGATGCAGATGCAGGTCGCGCTGAGGAAAAGAAATAGTTATTAGTTATTTTTCCTAATCCCAAACTTTGCGTAGCTCTATCATAATCAGCTGCTTTTACCTTTTCTGGTGTTGCTTCATCATATTGAGTATCAACTCGCGTTAACCAATTAAGAACACGATCATTGCATGAAAGACCATAAGCCGGTGTCATATTTGCTCCTTTTATAAGAAATATTCAATTAAAAATAGGTACATTTTACTTTAGTTAAATTAAAAAGTCTATTTTTAAATGATTAGAATTTTTTTAGCTTAATTTTTTAAAAATACTAAAATTATATATTTATGTATTAACTGTAATGATAGATAATAATTCTTTTTTTCTAGCTTCATCATTTCTGTGGGCTAATATACTAAATGCTTGTTTGGCAGCATAAGCAACAGATATTACTCCTAGAGCAATTATCAAAGAAGGATAAATTATATATCGAGCATAGTCGGTTTTACCGATTAATTCTTTTAAACGGCTTATGTTGATTAAGGCAGTCCCCATTAAGGCGTAAAACATAAAGTCACGGCAAGCTGTCATTTTATTTTCATCATTCCGATCAATTTTTTGCCAAATGTCTGCTAACTTCGTTAAAAGGTTTGAATTTGCTTGAAAATAAAGTAAACCGTTTTTTAAAGATTCAAATCGGCTTTTCAAGTTAGCTTTTCTCTGTTCTGCATCATCTTTGAGTTTCTGGGTCAGAGAAGAGGATAAATCTTTTCCAAATAATTTTTTGTTTTTTAAAGAGTCTTCTTCTAAATTCTTCAATTCAGTTTCAATTTCTTCTAAAGCTTCTGTAAATTTTTGTCCCTTCTGATTAGGATCAACTAAATGCTTAATAACTCTTTGAGTTATTAGGGTATTTTTTAAAATACCGCTTTTAGCTTCTACCATTTTAGCAAGTTCAACATAAGCAATTGCAGAAATAACTGTACATCCTAACACAATAAATTTTGGAAGGTAAGCTATTGCCATAGAAGTAATAGTGGTAATAACTAGAGTAGCAGCAACTGTTTGTTTGTCATTTGTGTTTATATCAATATTTGCAAGCTTATCTTCAGCCCATATTTTGATTTTTTCTCTGGTAGAATGATCTATAGCTATTTCAGAATAATCATAATCTACTATTTTCGAATAGTTATAAGGCATTGGAATTAAATAATTCATTAACTTTCCTGTTTAAATAATAAAAATTATCTGAATATTACTATAATTAAAGTAAACTGTCTACTTCAGAATTATTTAATTAACTTTATAAATTACATTCAAGTAACAACTATCTGTTGTTCTTTTTTCAGCAATTCAAGCAAGCTCTTCCCCTCATCTGCTGTAATAGTATTTAATAGCTCAATTTTTTTTGTTTCATCATTTCTATGAGCTATATAAGGTTCAGTGCACACTTAATCGCATATGCGGCAGCTAAACCCACCTAAACCCATTATCAGATAAGGATTGCCTATAGATTGGGGCCCTTTCAACCTTGAAGTGCACAAAACAGAGCATGTAAATATTTGAAAAAACATCTATTGTGTACCCGAGCATAACATGTTTTTAGATAATCTGCTAAATGCTTCTAGTGGCGTCTCAAAGTT
>JBAUFS010000078.1:0-20449 GCA_049679255.1 Candidatus Rhabdochlamydia sp. | reverse complement strand
AACTTTGAGACGCCACTAGAAGCATTTAGCAGATTATCTAAAAACATGTTATGCTCGGGTACACAATAGATGTTTTTTCAAATATTTACATGCTCTGTTTTGTGCACTTCAAGGTTGAAAGGGCCCCTTATTTCAAGAGGCTTTTCCTGAGATTTTAGATCTAGTGACAGAGCTCTTATCTAAAGAAATACAGGAAAAAGTGAATCTGCAAACCGTTGAGTCTTTGATAAAATTAGTATCTTGTAGAACCGTGCGTTTCAATAGTCGAGATTTGTTAGATAAAGTGGTTCATTTGTTGAAAACAGAATATGAGAATTCCTATGAAAAAAGAGACTTCGCTCGTTTCATAATAGACCATATTTTTAAACAGCTTGTACAAGGCCAAGAGATAGCTCATTATGAACCCTATTTTGGGTCTGATATATGTGTTTTTTGTTAGGTTTTTCTCTTCTATTTTTAAAATTAATGCTAAGTTATTGATTTTCAAATATTTAAAAAATCTAAAAGATATATCATGAAGTTTATCTTCTCGAATCGAGAGGTTTAATTACTTGGATGGTTTGCATATGGATATCAATTTAGTAACTGCTTTGAATGTATTAGGACAACTTCTTGCAGATGCTTTTAGGCCAAATTCATCGTGCAACAAAAGATCACTTTGTTGCGTTAGTGGAAGATAACCATTTTATTTCTGCAAATCTATTGCCTTTCAATTTATTACAAGCCGCACAAGAAATAGGAAAAGCTCTTCAATTAGGGAAAGAACGGCTGAATCCCGGACCCTCTTCTTTGTTTGACTTTAAGGATTGCCTCCCGGATTTAAAAACCCGCATGCAGACTTGTCATTATGGAGGATTAACGATTCATTTATCTGGGCGATTGGATCAAATTTGCTTCAAGCTTTATGCAGCAGTGGATCAAGGTCCATATAGCAAACATTTTGCCGATCTTATACTCTTACAACCTACGCGTGATGAATTAATAATAGCAAAGAGGTTGGTGCCCTAAATTTACAATAATCCCACTATTGGTGGGATTATTTTAAATATTTAAGGATCTGTTATTTTCTTTATTTCTTTTTGAGGAACTTGGGGCAATCTGAACATCTCCAATAGTCTTTCAATAAAGCTTGTTCGCATATCAATAGCAGTAAGTTTATTTTCAATGCTGCTAATACGGCCTTCTATGCTATTCATGCGATTATCTACCTTTTCAAATCGTGCGTCCACCTCTTTAAATCGCATATCCATGCGCGCTTCCATTTTCTCAAATCGCGAGTCCATTCTGTGAATCATCCAAGTGAATCCACCCAAAGTAGGAATGAGAATGCTTACGATAACAGTAATGGTTTGAGTGTCTATGCCCATGTTTACCTCTTTATTATGTTTAAAAATCTAAGGGCCAAAGCCATTTCCCAAAAAATAAAGGGCCTTAAAGCTATATCGTTCTTTGGATACAAATATTTGGAAAATTGCCATTTTTACCTCATATAATCGAACAAGTTTATTCTACAAGAGTGAAATTCCCATTTCTATAGGAGAAATAGTGTAACAGATTAACGTTCGAATGCTGTGGTTTTTATCTCAAGCAGAAAACTCATCCAGAGAAACCATCATAAACTTTTTTTAGTGTGATAGACTAATATCTCCATACCAAATTCCCTATATAAAACGAGTAATTTCTTCCCCTAGATCATAGCATGATTTACCTTTTTGTCCCTAGCGAGACCTAGCTTTTTCTGCCAAAGCTGATAAGCGACTAAATATAAAAGGTGATAATAGGTTTTATTCTTATATCAAAGATCGTCCACTAAAAATGACTTGATAGGTGGTTTTTGCTTTTTTGAAAAAGACTGCTTTTTGCCAGAAGTGACATTTTTGTCATTTTTTTCTGGTTAAAAGTGACTAAAATGTCACTTTTGGTTTATTTATATATAAGTAACTTATTATCAAATTTTTAGATTAAAACCTGAAACAATGAATATTTATAATGAAAGAACAGCCTACTGAACCCGCCTTTGATGAAAGAGCATATATAAGAAGTCTTGGCTGAAGTCCAATAAGGAAACTCTTGCAGCTATAAAGGAACTAGATGAAGGTCATGGAACTCGTTGTATATCCATCGACGATTTCTGGAAGCAAATGGAAATGAACCCAGAGGCTTGAGTAGTGCACTTAACCGAAATTATCTCAAAATACATCCTATTAAACCACTCATTTATAGTGATATAAGTTAAAATCTCTTTATTTAGTTCAGATAAAGCTTTTTTTCTCTTATACTTCAAATGTCTAGTTATTCTTAAGTAATTTATAATCAATTACTTAGTTCTATTCTAAAAAACAACCCAACCTTCTAAGTTTCAAAGAATTATTTTTTTAATTTTTTAAGTCTTTTAAATGCAATTATATAACATTTTTACAATTTGTTATTAATATTCTCTTAATTAGTTTGTGGGATAATTATAATAGATAAATAGAAGAAATAATAAACAATAACAAAATAGGAAGCCATGACAACACATCTAGAGCAAGCAAAACAGTTCTTAGAGTCTAATGCTGAATATAAAGAGACGCATTTAAGCGAGATCTTAGAGTTGATCAATGATTTAATGCTCAACTGGAAAAACGCGATTATTAAAGGTTCTAAAGAAGAACAGACACAAGCTATTGAAAGACTAAATCAGGTTCGAGGTCTTCTTAAGGATTATTTTGAAAAGGTTAAAGAGAACTTAGGCTTAAGTCCAGAAGAGATTGAGCAGCTTGTAGAATATGCAACAAAGAGAAATACCCCTAACCAAGAAAAGATCGTGAGCTTCAGTAAAGAGTTTAAAAAGCATTCCGATGAGATCGTAGAGATGGTAGGAAAGAAGAAAAAAATAAAAAAACGACGCGCTCCTAGGGCGAGTTGGATTTCATCTTAAGAGAGGACTTTCATGGAAATTATAAGACAAGAACCCATACAGCCAGTTTTTAGATTAGGAGATGATCCCTCTTTTAGCGATTGGATCGAAAAACTCAAAAAAGAAGGCGTTACTCTGGAAATCCTCGTGCTTTTATTGATGTCCAATAAGAAGAAAACAGGAGCAATGGACCGCACTTCTGAGAGTATTGCCGATATTGTAGAAGAAGTAAACGAGCTTAGTAAATTGCAGGATGACTTGATTAAGCTAAATGGGGACTTGAGTAAGCTCGAATCTGGATTGGGCAATGTCTCAAGTGCTAGTGAAGAGGCTTGGAAAGCGAATAAAATGAAAGAGCTGATCCAGAAGATTGCAGATGATTATAAGCAATTTATTAAAGATTTAGGAGAAGTAGAGAAAAAAGGAGAAAAGGACCCTAGTTTAAAGGCGCTTTTAACAACAGTAGAACAGTTTAAAGCAGACTTTGATACCAAAATAGGAGGAGAGTCTTTTTCTGAAGCCATTGAGCAATGGGTAAATGACACAGGTTTCCACGGTAATGACACAGGATTTCATCCTAATGCTCAGGGACAAGACCCTACACGTTTAAATCGAATATTAGCCTACTTAGCAGAACAGTATTATCAATCAAACCATAGCGGTGGAACAAGTACACAAAGCGATTTAGCGAACTTTTGGATGGATGGAAGTGCTGCAGAACACATGGTATCAGGACAATCTCAACAGCAATCGATCCAAGTACAAGCCTATATGCAAACATTAAACGGATATAATAACTCCGCTCAAGAGATAATTAAAACAATAAATGAATTAAAATCTAAAATGGCTCAATTAGCCACATAAAAAATAAGTAATAAGGAGAAGTAATATGACAGACAATATAAATAATATAGCAGAAAAAATACAAATAAATAGCGTTAGGATGGATAAAATTCTACCTCTTAACGACTTAAAACCTAAAGATTCTTCCTCAGTTTCAGAGGCAAAGAATAAGAAGCATAAAGGCATGCTTCCTGCAGACGCTATTAGGCTAAATTATGTAGAAAAAGGAGAAGAATCTCTTTTAAAAGAGAAAGTAAGAGCTATTTTAAGCGAAATGAAAACAGCGGTTAAAAAATCAGGTTTTGACCCACGAGTGACAAATATCTTAATGCTTTATATCGCATTTGCTCAAAATCAGATGGACCAAAATGACAAATTAGAAGCAGGTTGGATGGATCAACAACACGTCCAGAATGGCTTATTAGAAGATTCTGCTAAAGAACAGAAGAAAATCGCGAATGAGTCTACCCAAGGAAGTCACATAAGCATCTGGAAAGCCATTTTAATAGGAATTGCCGTCATTGCTGTTTGTGCAATAGTTGGGTTTTTTACAGCTGGAATTGGTATAGGAATAGCAGCTGGAGTTGCAGTTGCAGCAGTAGGTGTTGGAACCCCTTCTTTGGTAGCAAGCTCTAATCCCAATGCAGCAGGAGTTGGTGGTGTAACAGAAACTGGACCTGATCAAGGAAAAATGACTCAGATCGGTATTTTGAATAGCTTCTGGAACTTACTTGCACAAAAAGCCAACCAAAACATTCAAACAGGAACGCAGTTAAACATTGTAAATACCTCAAGTAGCAATACACAACAAGGTCAGCAGGCTGCACAGGTTATCTCAGAATGGGGACAAATGTCTAGATTCCAGGTAGCAAGGTAAAAGGAGGCTAATATGACACTAGGTATTATAGAAAAAGCGAATATGCTCTCTTCATTAATGGGTGAGCAAATGAGCGCACAGATCAGTCAAATGCAAGCTAGCCAAGCTTTCTCTAATGTAGAGTCTGATTTTGCACATGATAGTGTAATACGAGGCGATGAGATGCTTAAAGTAATGAGGGCTATAGATTTGATTCAAGTTTTAACCATCGTATTAACACCACTTACTTTAGGTGCTGGTGTTGCCATGGCAGGAGTGAGCGAAGGTTTAGCAACAGCTGTTTCTCTCTCCTCTGCAGGTGCACAAGTAGTAGTAGGATCTGCAACAGCTGGAACCCAAGGCTATAAAGCGGAGTTGGATAGTCAAATAGCTATCAATAAGAATGGAGTTGATTCGATAAATCATAACATTAAAACCAACTTTGATTCGCTCAAACACGAGAGTGAAACACAGATTAAAGTAGGGGGCGGTATTGCCCAAATGATCTTTAATGAAGGTCAAATAGCAAGTCAAAAAATAATAGGTAAATAATATGAGTATCATAACAAATAGTCAATTTGATCAAGGTTTAAACAGCATAGATTGGATGAAATATCCTCAGCTTATGCAGAAAGTGGTATCCGCTTTTATGGTTCAAATGTCAGATACCTTGAATAAGCTTAGGGAAGTTATCTCTTTAGCCCAAGCTAAAACTGCAGCAGCACAGCTTAAGTTTGGATTTGATGCAGCAAATAGCATGCAAAAAAGTGGTTTCATCCAATCTGGTGTAAGTGCATTCCAAGTAGGAGGAGGAGCTTATCAAGTAAAAGCTGCCTTTAATACAGCTAGTGAAATGGGCACATTGAGAACTGCTTTTGAAGAAAACGATATTAGCCTTAATAGTCAAATAAATAGTGCTAATACATCTATTGAACCTGTACCTGTAATGAACGAAGTGGGAAAAGAAGGAATTGTTATACAAGTTCAACAAATGGATAACACACCTCCGGCTCCAGTTAGTCAAGAGGAAGTAGATGTAGATGCTCTACGCATCCAAAAAAATACGTTAAAAGATCAATATACTATCGATCGAGAAGGCATAAACCATAATTACCAGAAACATTATGGAATAAGTCAAGCCCTATCAGGATTAGGCGGTCTGCTTCATATAATAGATGGTGGTACTCAGGCGCAAAAAGCTAGCAATGATGCTTCTAATGGGTCATTTGAACATAACTATCAAACCCAAGAAGCCACTCGAAGTAGCGTGAATCAAACGGTTGATAAGCTCTTAAATATTGATATGTATGCAGTAAACGTAGCTTCTTCTAGGGCTTAAAAGGAGAGACAATGAGTTTAGAAATACAAGTGCAACCTCATTTAGCCTGTTTTGAGATCCTGGAATGTAATTGGGATCAAGATAAAGAAGAAGGCTATATTGAGGTGGATTTTGGAGAAGGTAGGATTTCTGGGTTTCACTGCCGCGCAAAAGAATTACCCTTTGCCCTGCAGCATATCCAAGCTTTTGGAGAAAGGTGCCAGGGGCTAGACCAGATAGCTTTTAAAGACCAGATGAGAGGTCTCTATGGTTGTAGGCTATTTTGCGATTTGCATAAGGGAAACGCCGAAGAAAATTACGTAGCTATCTATAAAATGGACCGATTAAGAAAAGATTTAGAGTGTATAGGACCTCAATTTGGGATACCGCCTAAAATGCACAGAAGCCGGATAGAAGAAGAACTTTGGTGGTATTTAAAAGAGCTTGCAGAAATGTATCAAAGATAATAAGGATTTTTAATTGTTAGTTATTTATCAATTGTGATATTTGATAAATTAAGTTAGTTTAAAAATTTTGTTTTTTAATAAAAGTATAATAAAGGTAAGGTAATTATATGACAGAAGCAATAAAAGGAAATGTCTTAGCTCTAGTAGCTGAGATGGAAAGTAAGGTAGGCGACAATGCTGAAAAAGCCTCACATACAGATGTAGAGCAAGAGATCATGAAAAAGGCAATTATTGAAGCCTTGCAAGATATTGAAAACTCAGCAGCTGATCGTTTGAGTGGATTAAACGCGATAAAGAACTTTTTAAGTCATTTAGCTACTCAAGACTTGGGCGAAGAAGTAAATGGATATGTAAAAGGCGAGCTAGAATCAGTCAATAGCTATAAGCCAGATCAAGATCTTGTTAACAAATTAAAACATGATCGAGATCAATTAAAAGCGGAAAAAGGTGGTGTTGACACAGATAATAAAGACCTAGCTACATTAGATCGTGAGATTGCGGCTTTAGTAAAGAAGCTAGCCGATGCTGAAGATAAATTAAAACACGGTTCTTTTTTTGAAAAAATTGCAGCCTATTTTGAAATAGTAGGGCTAGATATTGCTTTAGGTGCGTTAGAGATAGGCAAAGGCGTTATATGGTTAGATTTACAACACCATCAAAACACCGCAGAATTTTATCAAAATCGTGTTAATCAAGATAATCAAGCATTAAAGAATGACCCTAAGATCCTTAACTGCTTAGACTTTCTTAACTCTGGAGATAAAGTGGTCACTAGCCAAGCTAATCAAAAGCTCAGTATGTATCGAGCCTTGATAAATGACGTATCAGAAATAGCAAATACTGCAAGTGCGATGGCTAAATTATTCCATAGCGCTTAAAAAGAAGCTCTTACACAAAAAGCCCTAAATTTTAAGGGCTTTTTTTCTATTTATCCACCAAAAAGAAGAATATTTCATGGCTCGTATTATCAATGGAATTCCTTCTACTATTGCTCATTCTAGCAATAGACAAGTATCTGAAGATACAAATATTAGCAAATCTCAGTGGGCAGATCTTGTCGACCGCATGAAAGCCGATGGGATTTCTCTTACCATCATTGTTTTAGTTATTTACGTTAAAGCTATGGATAATGTTTCTGTGAAAATTTTGGACATTACTCATGAAACAGATAAGCTCAGCTCTGTTATGAGCGACTTGCTTTCTTTGAGTACATCGCTTAGTAAGATACAAAATCAATTAGGAGCTAAAAAAGAAGTGACCCAAGAGGATTGGGATAAATTTGATGGGAAGCATCTCACAGAAATACAAAATTCCTATAATAAGCTTGTAGAAGACTGTAAAAAGCTTAAAGAAGCATCTGTTACCCAACCCGATTTTAAGCCTATTGTAACGGCTATAGAGGGCGTTATCGATGATTTTGATACTAAGGTAGGGGATGCTAAATTTTCAGAAGATATTAAAAAATGGCAGGGGGATACCTCCTTTCAGAAAGATCAAAGAGGAACTCTACAAGGAGATATTGTTTGGCTAGCCAAACAATTTTACGAGAAAAATCACGATACCGATGATAAAGGTGTGGTTGATTATGTAAGTATATGGGTTCAAGATATCAACGCTGCACAGCAACTAGGACAGGGGATGTCCCAACAAAAAGTAGTTGAATTGCAAGCACAAATGCAATTTATTAGTTCTTTTAGTGCTTCTGGTCAAGAAAGCGCTCGAGCAGGTAAGGAAGAGCTCTCAGTAATGGTACAACATCAGACAAGATAAAAAAATAAAGGCAGGTCAGCCTGCCTTATTTTAGCTGGTTTGTAAGCGAATCACTTTAGGTTTTTTCTGAGAGGTAATACACTCTTCATCAACGATGATTTCTTTAATGGTTGGATCTGATGGGATATCAAACATTAACTCTAATAGAAGACTTTCTACAATCATTCTTAAAGCACGAGCTCCCGTTCCTGTTTTTTTTGCTTTCTCAGCCATAGCTCTTAGGCCATCATCGGTAAACTTTAAAGAGACGTTTTCTTCTGCAAATAGATGTTGATATTGCTTGATAATGGCATTTTTCGGTTTAATCAGAATGTCGACAAGATCTTGGATAGTTAATTCATTACAATTAGCAATACTATTAAAACGACCTACAAATTCTGGGATCATACCAAATTGAATTAAATCCTCAGGTTCTACTTTAGAAAGCAGATAATTGATTTCATTAGTGTCAAATACACGCGCTTCACCTACATCAAAGCCAATCGTGCTCTTACCAAGCCTTTTGGCAATAATCTTTTCAAGATGCACAAAAGCACCCCCTACAATGAACAGAATATTTTGTGTGTTTACACGAATATACTCTTGATTGGGGTGTTTTCTTCCTCCTTTAGGAGGAACATTGGCAATGGTTCCCTCTACAATTTTTAAAAGAGCTTGTTGCACTCCTTCTCCAGATACGTCGCGTGTAATAGAGACATTGCCAGTTGTTTTGCGAACTTTATCGATTTCATCTACATAAATGATACCCTGCTCAGCACGCGCAATATCATAATCTGCTGCTTGTACAAGACGTAAAATGATATTCTCCACATCCTCACCTACATAACCAGCTTCGGTTAAAGTAGTGGCATCTGCAATAGCAAAAGGTACATCTAGAATACTGGCCAAAGTACGTGCAATGAGAGTCTTTCCTGATCCCGTAGGCCCTAACAATAAGACATTGGATTTACTATATTCGATTTCACTCTCTTTTTGAAGAGAGCGAATTCTCTTATAGTGATTATAAACAGCAACCGAAATGGTCTTTTTGGCCCTTTCTTGGCCAATGACATAAGCATCCAAAGAAGCTTTAATCTCTTTTGGTTTTAGGATCTTTAGCTCATGATGAATGGGCTTTTTATCGACAATTTCGATACATAGGCGTACGCATTTATCGCAAATGTAGGATTCAGGACCAGATATCAGTTTTTCCACAGCTTCTTCTGGGCGGCCGCAAAAAGAGCAGTGGGCGCCATTTTTTTCTTTTTTTGTCATAACTCTTAAAAATCTTTTGTTTTTATTCTTGTTTTGTCGCTGGCGTTTTTTGTGGTTGTGTAGCTATTTTGTCAATAAGACCGTATTCTTTTGCTTCTTCTGGGTTCATGAAAAAATCCCGCTCAGAGTCTTCAACGATTTTAGTAATGTCTTGACCTGTAAGTTGTGCTAGAATCTTAGAACAAATTCTTTTAAGCTCAATAATTTCTTTGGCCTGAATAGCAATATCAGCAGAGGAACCACCAATCCCACCCATTGGCTGGTGAATCATAATTCGACTATGAGGTAATGCAAATCGCTTGCCTTTAGTGCCAGCAGCTAAAAGAAGGGCTGCCATAGAACAAGATTGTCCTATACAGTAAGTATTAATTTCATAATCCATAAACATCATGGTGTCGTAAATTGCTAATCCAGCCGAGATATAACCTCCAGGAGAATTTATATAGATGCTTATAGCTTTTTTTGGATCTTCAGCACGTAAAAAAAGCATTTGGGCAATGATTACATCAGCTACTTGATCTGTAATCTCTGTACCAATAAAAACAATCCTGTCTTTTAATAGACGGGAAAAAATATCCATGGCGCGCTCGCCACGGCCTGTATCTTCAATCACATATGGAACATTCATACGATAGACCTCAAAAGCGGTTAATGTGAATTCTCTAGTATTGCTCAATGAAAAGATAATCTGCAAGTTCAACTAGTTTAAATTAAAACTTTGCATATTTAATAATCCAGTCTTCTGCCTTTTCTAAGATCAAGCGGGAATATGCTTCTGCATGTTCAATTTCAGGATGATTAGAGTGATTGGGATTTTGGGGATTAAGTAAAATCTCAAGCGGAGTAGAGGCAGCAGAGGGCACATCTTCTGCAGAAATGCGAATGTTTGCTTCACCTACAATTTTACGACATAAATAAAACATTCGAACAGCTTTTTCCGATTGTTGCTCAATTGTTTCAAACATTTTTTTACGCTCTTCTGTTTTCAAATTATCCCAATAGCTTTTAAAATCAGCATTTTGAGCTAGTTGCTGAATTCTAAACTCTACTTCTTTTTGGACAAGAGTCGTAGGTAAATCAAAAGGGAACTGCTTTAACAGAAGCTCTGTTACTTGTTCACGCAGAGCTTCTTGAACATGTGCATCAGCCTGCTTATTTAGCAACTCTTCTACTCGTTGGTGTAATTCTTCAACAGAAGAGACCCCCAGTAGCTTAGCAAACTTTTCATCAATAGGAGGCAGTGTTGCTAAATCAATAGATTTAATGGTAATACGTGCTTTTTTTGGTTTTAACTCTTCTTTTTCTTCTTGAGATGCGTTTTGATCGGGAACACTCACTCCTTCAGCCGTATCAGAGATATTTTTGCCGAGGACAAGGAGCAACATCCATTCAGCCATACCCTTTGCATTTACTTCGAAACGCGTATTTGAAAATAAGGGAGTTCCTTCTTCAATCAGATCTACATCTAAAGTTACAAAGTCATTTTCCTGAACAGGACGATCTGTTATTTTTTCCCATTTTGCAAAGAAAAATTGGGTTTGGCGGATAGTTTCAGTAATTTTTTCAGGACTTACTTTGGGTCTTTTAACACTTTTTAGCTGGATTTCTTTAGGGTCTATAAAAGGAAGAGAGGGTTCCGTTTCAAAAGAAAGCTGTAAAAGAGCTCCATGGGCAGAATGGCTCTTCATGTTAAAAGAGACTTTACCTTCTTTATGCAGCATAGGAATACCAGCTAGTTTTTGACACTCTTGGAAAGCAGCATTGGCAATTTCTTGATCCCACTGCTTTTTAATTTCATTGGAGAAGTTTTTTTCGATAAGATTCTCAGGAGCTTTTCCTTTGCGAAAGCCAGAAAGAGTAACGTTTTTTCCTACTTTCTTAACCGCTTTCTTATGGGCTGCTTGCATTAATGGTTTTAGAGCTTCAACATCAAATTCAACAATACAAGAGGGCTTATTGTGAATGGTGAAACGCACATGCTCATTGATCAACTGCCTAGGCTCTGTTGTTGCTTGGTCCATTTAAATCGCTCCTTAAATTTAAAAACTATAGCGGGTGATGAGGTTCGAACTCACGACCCTCACGTTGGCAACGTGATGCTCTACCGCTGAGCTACACCCGCAGGTATTAAAAAAAATTAAGCGGGTGATGAGGTTCGAACTCACGACCCTCACGTTGGCAACGTGATGCTCTACCGCTGAGCTACACCCGCTTGTACAGAGGACAAGAGTATATCGAGAGAATTTTTTTGCAGCAAGTGTTGCGATTAAAATAATAGAATTTAAAAAAAAGAAACCCGCTTTACGCCTTATGAAATAAGTAAAGTGGGCTTTAATAAAAGAATCCCTATCTTCTGGTCACTGGAGAATAAGAAGAACCACTATCTTCGGATACACGACTAGATGCATTAGATCTATCACCTAAGCTTGTATTATCGCTTAAGCTTGAATTATCACTAAAACTATCGTCTAGGTCATCTTCTTTTGGGGTGTTTATTTCTTCAAGGGAGCTTATGCTAGATGCGGCACTAGAAAGATTGTCAAAATTATTAATATTTCTAACAGGGTATAAATGATTTTTGAGTCGTTCAAATTTATTCGATTTTAAAGAACGAAGATAACCTTTAACTTTTTCAAAAATTTTCTCGCGGAATTCAAGGAAATTTACTTCTTTTTTTGCCGGTTTATAAAGGGGGTTTGAAGGATATGAAGCTCTTCTGAATTTTTCAGGGGATTTCGCAGCAGGTAAGATATTTGTATGGTTGATCTGGCTTTCAAATAAATTTTTGAATTCTCTGATGATTTTTTTGTTTACAGAGCGCTCTACAGGAGGAATGTTATTTTCATGAGTCACTTTCCACCTGTTTTTAGTCTTGGCGTGCAGTTGTAGAGTTCCTTTAAAGAAATGCTTTCCATTTTGGACTCTATCTAATACTGTGATAGTTTTATCCTCTACTTGTTGCCAATCTCTTTCTGAATAGGCTAGTTTTCTCTTATTGTCATGTACGGTGATGCGGTATCTTTTACCCTTCCATGTAGCTATTGTATAATACTGAGAGCCGGTTTTTCCACATTCTTTTAGCTCAAAGCGTAATTGTTCTGTATCTGGTGGGGGTGTTTGCGAAAATAGAACATCAAAAGCTACTCCTTCTACTTGATCATTAAGTCTAGAAGGGATTTGATCTCTAGATCCAGGGGATATACTAGCAGTAGCAGTTGTTGTATTGTTATGGATAGTCATATTTTATTCTCCTATTTACATCTATTTTACAGGATTAATGTTTATTTATTATTAATTAACTCAAACAAAATACTTTAATTAATGGTTTTTTTTGGCTATTTGTTTAAGTATCTGTTTATTAGTTATTTATATGTTAAAAATGTATGTTATTGACTGTAAGTAACTTATATAATTTTAAGAAATTTAACACTCTTTATCCGCCGGTTATGATAAAGGGGTTAAAACAGGAAAATGTACTTTTCCCACTGGATATAAAAATTTAAAAGCAGCGGAACAAAATTCTGCAAGCTAAGAGAATAGAGATGTTAAAAAAAATCTTGCTAGAAAAAGCCTTTTTTTCATTGAATAAAATATACGCTCGAAATCTCTTAAAAAAAATGCAAGTCTTTCAAAAGCATACAAAAATTAAAAAACAACTATTTCTTTCCATGGTTACTATCTTTGGTCTTAAAGAGACGTGTATTCTGAATAAATTGTAACAAATCAGGTTACTCTTGAAGACTTATTTTAAAGAGATGTGAAGAATTAAGATCTTAAGGCGATCACTCTTTTTATTCTTTGTTTTCTTGGATAATACACAAGAGATAAAATTTGTGCATTTTGGCAAATCTTAAAGATTAACGGCAATTTTTCTTGCATAGGTTAAAAGAAAAAGGTAAAAGCATGGAAAACCCGAATGGATTTACATATATAAAAAAGTTTTCTATAAAAATAATAAACTAGATTCGGTTAGATTTTAGAAATCATTAATCAATTGCACTACTTATGTTGAATTTTCGAAAATTAAAGCAGGATTTTTCTTCTGCAATTGTAAAAGAAGGGCGTGAGCTTTACGAAAAGCAAAAAGTCGTATCAGCTAAACTCTTACATTTAGACGCAAAGACAATGCGAATTTCCGCCAAAGTGATGGGACAATATGATAATTGTTATGAAAGCGAGATGGAAATTGATCGATTAGAATGTGAAACTAGGGACTCTAATTGTGATTGTCCTTACAATTATGATTGTCAACATTTAGCGGCGCTTATTTTTTATCTAGAAGAGAATCTCGATTCTATTTTGGTTACTTTTTCAAAGGAGAATAACTTAAGGCAGTTAGGAGCAACAATTGGAATCGACAAGGTAGAACAAGAACAGCTATTAGAAAAAATTAAGCAAGCAGAAAGTAAGATTTTTCAGCAACAGGAAGAACAACATCAAAAACAGGTTTTGCAAGAATATGCGATAGCTTCCTCTCATCTTGCTATTTCTCCCTTTTTTAGATCTTATCAAAAACAGGAGTTAGACAAAGCAGAGTTTGCTCTCATTTTTAATCCTGTTTTAGAGGAAGACAATAAGATTATAGAGCTGCAGATTGCTCTGCGTCTTCCTTATCGTTCTAAGCCCTTATATGTACCAAATGCAAGATTCTTTTTAGAAAGGTTGCGTTATGAAGAAATCATTTGTATTGCCGGAAAGAACTACTGTTTTTCCTTGCAATCATTTGACGCAATGCAACAAGAGATTATACAAATTATACGTGATCAAGCGCGTTTTTATGAAAACAATCACACAGAAAGAGCACAAAGAATTGCTTACTTAGATTTAGAAACCTTTGGGATGATTCTGGCAAAAACATATGAAATAGCCATGCAGAAAATGGCTAAATCTGGTTTATTGTCGCAAGAAGATGAATCTCCTCTTCTACCAGGAATCTATGAAGCTACCATGGAAATGCCTTTACGCTTTTCTCCAGCGCAAGCGCAGCTGCGTTTTTGTTTGCAGTATATTCTTCCTCCTACCTCTAAGATTTTAATCGATCCTCGCATCCTTGTTGCAGATCATGCAATTGGATTGGAAGAATCTCGATTTTTTGAATGCGCAAAACCGGGAATGATCTATAAGAATGTCTATTACCGATTCCCCGAGTCTATTACAAGACTGCATTTACGTAATTTAAAGCAAATTCGGGATATGACAATTCCGACTCCTTTATTTGGGACTTTTGTAGAAAATGCTCTGCCGCAAATGGCTCGTTATGCTGAAATTGCTAATCAAGAAGCACTGCAAGACTTTGTTACTCTGCCATTTGTAGGTAGCTTAGAAGCTACTTGTGATATTTCTTATTTAGACGGAGAGCTAGAGGCTAGTTTACATTTCAATTACGATGGGCATAAAGTTCCTGTTGCTGTCTCACAACTTACCTTTAAAGGAGTGAATTGCTTTGTTTCAGAACAAGGGATTTTGGCTCGTAATTTGGTGGAAGAGAGAGAAATCATTGAAGATCTCTTTCAGGATTTTCTCTTTAAGCCCGATACTGGGATGTATATCTCAAAATCTGAGAAAAAGATTGTTGAGTTTATGACCGATATTATTCCTCGGTATCAACAGAGGGTGCAATTTAATTGTCCACAGAATCTACTCGATCAATTTATCTATGATCAAACACAATTTGTGATCGATTTGTCTCATACAGATCGAATTGGCACTTATATGATTGCATTAAGAGTCAATGGTGCTCTTAATGGAATTAAGCTCGATCAGCTTTGGGAGTGCGTAGGATCTAGAAAATCTTTTATTGAACTCGATTCGCCTAAATGTCGTGTAAAAAAAGGGAATGAGGGTCATAAAATTCCTAAAATCTTAGTTTTAGATCTAGACCGCCTCTATGCAGTTGTACAGCTATTTGATGAAATGGGTATAGAGGTTCTTGAAAACCATACACTGGAAAGACCTCTTTGGAGCTTAGCTAATATCGATGGATCTCAGTTTGAAGGTTTGCCTGTAGAATTTTCTATGACGGAGCAACTAGTAGAAATCCGCAAACAGATGATTGGTGAGAAACAATTGATCTTTTCTGATGTACCAACTTCTGTAAAAGCTACATTGCGTGCTTATCAATTAGAAGGAGTGCATTGGTTAGAAAGACTTAGAACCATGTTTTTAAACGGAATTCTTGCCGATGATATGGGTCTTGGTAAAACTCTGCAAGCCATTGTTGCTTTAACACAGCATTTAACAAAAAGCCCTCGAGCCTCTCTGATTATTTGCCCAACTTCTCTGTTATATAATTGGAAAGAGGAAGTATCTAAGTTTAATCCTAAGATGAAGGCTGTCGTAGTCGATGGAGCTCCCAATAATCGGAAAAAGTTGATTGGGCAGTTAGATCAGTGCGATATTATCATTACTTCTTATACATTACTGCAAAAAGATATTGAGCATTATAAAGTAGCTAATTTTTCTTACCTGATCTTAGATGAAGCACAGCATATTAAGAACCGAGGCACTCGAAATGCCAAGTCGGTTAAGATGGTATCAGCAGACCACAGATTAATTCTATCAGGAACGCCCATTGAAAACTCTTTGGAAGAGCTTTGGAGTTTATTTGATTTCTTGATGCCTGGATTTTTAGGAACCTATGACAGATTTGTAGAAAAATACATCCGTGTTTCAGGTAAAGAGCAAGCCAAGAATTTAGAGTATTTACGCAAAAAAGTAGCTCCTTTTATCCTACGAAGAATGAAATGCGATGTACTAGATGATCTGCCACCTGTCTCAGAGATCATTTACCACTGTCAACTCTCAGAGTTACAACAGCAGCTTTATCGATCTTATGCACAATCTGCTCGTGATGAATTAGTGAAGTTGGTAGAAAGAGATGGCTTTGATCGAGTACAAATCCATGTTCTTGCAACTCTTACTAGATTAAAGCAGATCTGTTGTCACCCTGCGATTTTTGCAAAAGAAAAAGCAGAACCGGGTGATTCTGCTAAATACGATATGCTACTTGACCTTTTACAAACATTGATAGAAGGTAAACACAAAACTGTGATCTTTTCTCAGTACACACGCATGTTACAAATTATGAGAGAGGATTTTGAAGCAAAAGGGATTCGTTTTGTATACTTGGATGGGTCTAGTAAAAATCGGCTAGAAGTAGTTAAGAAATTTAATGAAGATCTTTCTATTTCTGTATTTTTAGTCTCTTTAAAAGCAGGTGGAACAGGTTTAAATCTCGTAGGAGCTGATACTGTCATTCATTACGATATGTGGTGGAACCCAGCTTTGGAGAATCAAGCAACAGATAGAGTACATAGATTGGGACAAAAGCAATCGGTTTCAGCCTATAAGCTCATTGCGCTTGATACCATTGAAGAAAAAATTGCAGAAATGCAGAGAAGAAAAAAAGGATTGGTCAAGAAAGTGGTAAGTTGCGATGATGAGGTGATAGCAAAGCTCACCTGGGAAGATGTATTAGAGCTTTTAAAGACATAAAAAAAAACAAAGATATGGCTAAAGCAAATTCTAGTTCGTTTAAAACGGTTTTCAAAACGGCTTCTGGTAGATTCATTAATAGATTTACTAATCTTTCTGATTTTTTTGCTAATGACATTGGAATTGATTTGGGAACAGCAAATACTCTTGTATATGTACGTGGAAAAGGGATTGTATTAGCTGAACCTTCTGTTGTAGCTGTTGATTCTACAAATAATGAAGTGTTGGCTGTTGGACATAAAGCAAAAGCTATGTTAGGAAAAACACCACGTAGAATACATGCAGTGCGCCCCATGAAAGATGGCGTTATTGCTGATTTTGAAATCGCAGAAGGGATGTTAAAAGCCTTAATCAAGCAAGTAACCCCTGCGCGTAGCTTTTTTCGTCCTAAAATTTTGATTGCCGTTCCTTCTGGCATTACAGGAGTAGAAAAACGCGCTGTTGAAGATTCTGCTCTGCGTGCCGGAGCCCAGGAAGTCATTTTAATTGAAGAGCCAATGGCAGCTGCTATTGGTGTAGGTCTTCCTGTTCATGAGCCTGTTGCAAATATGATTATTGATGTAGGTGGAGGAACAACCGAAATTGCCATTCTGTCTCTTGGAGGAATTGTCGAATCTCGTTCTTTAAGAATTGCAGGAGATGAATTTGATGAATGCATCGTCAATTATATGCGCCGTACTTACAATTTAATGATTGGTCCTAGAACAGCTGAGGAAATTAAAGTCACAATTGGATCTGCTTATCCCATGGGAGAGCATGAGCTTGAAATGGAAGTGCGTGGCCGAGATCAAGTAGCAGGCCTTCCTGTTACAAAAAGAATTAACTCAGTAGAAATTCGAGAATGCCTAGCAGAACCTATTCAACAAATCGTTGAATGTGTAAAATTGACGCTTGAGCAATGTCCACCTGAATTATCTGCAGATTTAGTTGAAAGGGGTATGGTGTTAGCAGGGGGAGGTGCTTTAATTAAAGGGTTTGATAAGTCTTTAATTAAAGAAACAGGTCTTCCCGTAATTGTAGCTCCTAATCCGCTTTTAGCTGTTTGTTTAGGAACAGGAAAAGCATTAGAATATTTAGATAAATTTAAAAAGCGTAGATCAGTTACTTGAAGGAATTAAAACGGAATACAAGCCATGTCTAATTTTAACCAAAATTGGACAGGCAATCAAAAACTTATTAATTGGGTTGAGGAGATTAAAGAACTTTGTCAGCCAAAACAAATCTATATATGTGATGGTAGCTTAGAAGAATATCGCAATCTTTCTCAGGTTCTTGTTGAAAAAAAGCTATTTATTCCATTAAATCCTGAAAAACGCCCCTATAGCTTTTGGTGCCACTCTTCTGTTAATGATGTTGCTCGTGTTGAAGAGTCTACTTTTATCTGTTCTTTACATGAAAAAGATGCAGGTCCAACTAATCATTGGAAAGATCCTGAACAAATGAAGCTCCTATTAAAAGCTCGTTTTCGTGGTTCTATGCAAGGAAGGACCATGTATGTCATCCCTTTTAGCATGGGTCCAATAGACTCTGATTTTAGCCGAATTGGCATACAAATTACCGATTCAGAATATGTAGTATGCAATATGCATATTATGACAAGAGTGGGCAGGGCGGTTCTTGATAAATTAGCTCATGCAGAGTTTGTGCCTTGTTTACATTCGGTAGGCATGCCTCTTTTAGATAATGTGCAAGATGTGCCATGGCCTTGTTCTAATGAGAAGTATATTGTACATTTTCCAGAAGAGCGCAGCATTTGGTCTTTTGGAAGCGGATATGGTGGTAATGCGCTTTTAGGTAAGAAAAGCTTTGCTTTGCGCATTGCATCTGTTATGGGCCGAAATGAAGGTTGGTTAGCAGAGCATATGTTAATCCTTGCCATTACTAATCCAGAGGGAGTAAAAAAATACTTTGCAGCTGCGTTTCCCAGCTCTTGTGGAAAAACTAATTTAGCTATGCTATTACCAAGTCTTCCTAACTGGAAAATTGAATGTGTAGGAGACGATATTGCTTGGTTACATATAAGAGATCAAAAGCTCTATGCGATTAATCCAGAAGCGGGTTTTTTTGGAGTCGCGCCTGGAACTTCTTTGACCTCTAATCCCAATGCAATGAATACCCTTACACATGATACCATTTTCACAAATGTTGCATTGACAGAAGATAAAGATGTATGGTGGGAAGGGATGACAGAGCAGCCTCCTTCTCAATTAACAGATTGGCAAGGAAACCCTTGGACTCCTAATTCTAAGCATCTCGCGGCTCACCCCAATGCACGTTTTACTGCTCCTGCCAAGCAATGTCCTGTGATTGATCCTAACTGGGAAAATCCAGAAGGAGTTCCTATTTCCGCAATTATTTTTGGTGGTAGGCGCTCGAATACTGTACCTTTGGTCTATGAAGCTTTTGATTGGACCCATGGGGTTTTTTTAGGAGCGTGTATGTCTTCTGAAATGACAGCAGCAGCTAGCGGAGAGATAGGTAAGCTGCGTCATGATCCTTTTGCTATGCTCCCTTTTTGTGGTTATAACATGGCAGATTACTTCAATCATTGGCTAAGCATGGAGAAAAATAATGTAACTCTGCCTAAGATTTTCCATGTAAATTGGTTTCTAAAAGATGATAAAGGTAAATATATTTGGCCAGGATTTGGAGATAATATTCGTGTATTAAAGTGGATTTTTGAAAGAGTAGACCAAAGCGATAATTTTCAAACTTCTGCTATTGGCAATCTTCCTAAGCAAGATTCTTTGGATGTCTCTGGATTATCTCTTACCCCCGAGCAACTAGAGCAACTCTTTGCTATTCATGTTACACAGTGGCGTCAAGAGATCAAAGAGATGCACCGCTATTTTACTTTATTTGGCTCAGAGCTGCCTCCTCATATGCTACACCAATTACAAGCATTAGAAAAACGAATTCAATAATGCGTCTTGTTGTTCAGCGTGTTTTAAAGGCACAGGTTTTTGTAAATCTTAAGCAAGTGGGAACAATTGGCCAAGGCGCTGTTGCCCTATTAGGTATTAGCAATCAAGATACACACAAAGAAAATCCCATATCTTGTTAAAAAACTCTTACAACTTAGGATGTTTTCTAATGCTCAGAGTAAAATGGATCTTTCTTTACTCAGATCTTGCTAAGTCTCTATATGAGACGTTTATAAATCAGATGCAGCTCTTGTTACCTATGCAGATATGAAGCTGCATCTGATCAATGATGGACCTGTGACCTTTATATTAGATTATTGAGCTTCCCTTCTTTTTTTAAAAAAACTCCATTGTATCGTTATTTTGGATCAGGGCTTTTTGATCAAAAAGCCCTGGCACACACACGGTCTTCTGTGCTATTTTTTTACTAGCTGAATAGACTTTAAACAAACGCCAGTTTAATTTAAGGCATCTTTAAACTCCTGAGAATCAGTCCTTCTTCTTACCCTGTGTGTTATTTTCTCTCCACTCAACTATACTTCATACCAAATCAATAGGTAAAGCTTACAAATTTTTCATAGAAAGCCTCTTTTTTCATAGAGCGCTTATGTTAAACTGGCGTTA
>JBAUFS010000077.1:0-3870 GCA_049679255.1 Candidatus Rhabdochlamydia sp. | reverse complement strand
ATGCTGAAGCTAGGGGTAAAATTGAGCTAGCAAAACGTCTATTGCAGAATGGAGTAGGAATGGATGTGATTGCCCTATCAGCTGATTTATCTAAAGAGCAAATAGAAGATTTAAGGAAATACATCTTGAAAGAACCTTCAGCAGTCAATTTCTAATCAGATTTTAAGGGAAATCGAGAAATCAGATAAAGCGGATAATTGTAGATGTTGCCATCATGTTTTACATTCATAGTAGTGGCTCGAATAAGTTTAGAAGGAGCGTATTTTTGATTGTAGACAAGAAGACTCTTTTTCTTCTGACTTGCACCTGCTTTTACTTCAAGAGGATAAATCCCATGGTCTTCTTCGATTAAGAAATCCACCTCTGCTGTGCCTTCGCTTGTCCAGTAGTAAGGCTCCTTATATTTGGTTGCAATCAATTCTTGGGCCACATAATTCTCTGTAAGAGCTCCTTTAAATTCCGTAAACAAAAGATCTCCATCAATAATGGTCTGAGGAGAAAGATTGCTTTGAGCTCCAAGTAGCCCAACGTCTGCTAAAAATATCTTAAAAATGTTATTATCAGCATAAGCACTAAGAGGGAATTTTGGGGACTCTACTAGATAGCTTTTATGGATAAGCCCTGCATCTGAAAGCCATTGAATGGCTTCTTCATAATCTCTACCTCGAGCGCTTTTTCGAATCGCTGCAAAAATGAACTTTTTATTTTCCTTAGCCAATTGACGGTGAATTTGTTTCCAGATCGTTGTTATTTTCATAATTTCATGAGGCGGTGCATGCTTAGCAAAATCTCTTTCATAGGCGTTCAAGATTTCCCCTTGAATTTCTCTGACAACATTCAACTTTTCTGTTTTTGCGTATTCAGCAACCGCTTCAGGCATTCCTCCAATAAAGAAGTAAAGTTTCAGTAGTTGAATTAATTTTTCATGCATGGGATTTGGAATCGGCTCATAGACAGAATACTCCTCTAGAAAATTCCTTGTTTTTTCTTGACCTAAAGCAGCAAGAAACTCAAAAAAAGTTAAAGGATACATACGAAGAAAGTTAACCTTTCCCACAGGAAATCCCTTCCCTCCTGCTGTTTTCACACCTAAAAGTGAACCTGCAGCAACAACATGATACTCATTTGCTTCTTCACAAAAGTACTTCAAACTATTGAGTGCTTTTGGACATTCTTGGATTTCATCTAAGATTAAAAGAGTATGGTGAGGTTCAATCTCTGTTTCTGTGTGGATACTTAAGATTTTTATGAGTTGCTTTGGATCTAGAGTCCCCTCAAAATATTGACCTAATTTTTCATCCTTTTCAAAATTCAAATAGGCCGTATTCTTATAAGAAGTTCTACCAAAGTACTTTAAGGAGTGAGTTTTTCCTACTTGCCTAGCTCCGTTTAGCACTAATGGTTTGCGTCGAACTGATTGTTTCCACTCTTCGAGCAGTTTATAAATATCTCTTTCCATATCTTCAATATGAAAAATTTTTCCATTAAAAGCAAATATTCCTTTATAAAAAGTGCAGTTTTACACGTTTTTCATTTGAAAAAAGTGGTTATTTAACACGTTTTTCCTTCGAAAAAAGTGATTACTCAAGTTTTATCTGGAACAAAAAAGATTTTTTTATTTAAAAAATCAATACAAATAAGATAACAGTCGAAAAAATCAAAGCCTAAGATTCCCTGTAAACCCGCTTCTGAAAGATTCAGAGGATAAAATGGAAATGTCCCCAAAGAAGTCCCATCACATAAGCTAATAGAGATATTTTCTGTTTGATTACGAAGATCTATGGGAAGTTTAGATAAAGAATTTTTATCTATAGCAGAAAAGTTGGCTCCTGTATCTAAAATGAATTCTTTTTTTTCTCCAGAATTTGTAATCAAACACAAGCTGATACCAGTTCCTTGATCTAAATTAAAATCAGCTTCAATCCATTCTCCTTGAAAATATTTTCTTGGATCTATTTTTTGATTAAGATGTGCCAGATCAACAACACACACTTTCTGTTTGCGATCAATAAAAAGCACCTTATTAAGAAAAGGTTCTCTTCCTATACTTCCATATGTTAATACTTTTGGTGGTTCTAGTTCAAAATCAGGACTAGAGCCCATCGATTCGCTAAACTCTAAGTAAGGTAATAAATAACTGCCCATAAATACTTGAGAAGCGCTAAACATTGGATTAGTTGTTTTTTGGCCGTATATATTCATCCTATTGATCGTTTTTGAAAGCTTAAATAAGGGAACCTTTTTTATAGATTCTTTGCTTAAGCTTGAAAAATGAGCTCCTAGATCTAATATTAACTGTAAAGTATGACCTTGAATATTCACATCAACAACCGGAAGACCATGAAGAACTTTAAACGGTATTACTTGTTGTTGGTTCTCTTTTTTAAAAAATCCCCAAACATAAATCGTAAGTAATATAGCAATGAGTAAACAAGAAGTGAAAAGCGCTCTTTTTCTTATTTTCATGATTGACCTACAGTACTATGTTTAGAAAAAAGTAAAACCTCTTTAACCTTATCAGTAGAAATTCCATTTTCAATAAGGTATTTTGTTACAGAGATATAAAACATTTTTAATCCCGAGCAAAAAACTGAAGGGTTGTCGAAGCCTTTTTCTGAGCTGTAGCGAGAAATCAATGCATTTCCTCCGCAAACATTTTCCCAGCAACAGAACTTACAAGTCTCTGGACTATTTTGCGATGCTTGGTTGACCTCCTGCATTTCAGGTGTAGTGAAAAAATCACTTAATGAGATGGAGGCAATATTATATTTATTCATAAGATGCGGAATACCTGAACGAAGTGAATCATCAGGAGATAAATCCCCATTAGAAGAAACAGTGATGGCTTCAATCTCATTAGAAGATGGCCCAAAGCCCTTTAGATGTGTTTTACCTCCTACAAGCAAACTAAGAGCAGAGTTTAAGATCCGTACACGAATGAGTGGATTATCATCAGTTATCCAAGCATCTAGAAGATCACATAAAAACCTTCCGTATTCCTCTGGATCCTCATCTACAAAATTATGATGAGTATAATCGGGTAATAAAAAATCGAGTTGTTGAATACGTAATTCATGGACAATATGCTGATATAATTCTAGTGCATTATTTTTAGGATTAATTACGCAAAGAGCAGCAACTCCTTTCATTTTTTTATCTCGAACAGCAGTTTGAAGCTTTCTAAGACCTGCAATTGTTCGATTGTATGTTCCTAAACCTTTGTGATCTATTCGAAATCGATCATTAACTACCTTTGGACCATCAATACTAATGCCAACAGAGACTCGATGCTTAGAAAATAATTCTATCCACTCTTCATCAATGAGTGTGGCATTTGTTTGTAATGCAAAGGTCAATTCAGTTAGAGGACCTAAATACTCCCTAAAATATTGACACATTCGGTCAAAATCTGTTTTTCTTTGGAGAGTTGGTCTCCGCCATGAAAATCGATTTGAATGCTCTTAATTTGAAATTCACGAATACCTTTTATAAGAAACCGCGTCAAATTCTGAATCGTTACCCAGGAAATGAATGGGGGATGTTTTTTATAGCTCTTATCCTCTCCATGAAAAAAGTAACAATAAGAGCAATTAATATTACATCTTTCAACTGTCTTTAAAATTACTTCAAGACGTTCTAAACACTGCATATTTTTCCTTAACTATCCCTCAGATCTAAAAAGCTTTACTCCAAACAGCTTGAGCAAAAGCACTCCAAGCATCAATTTGTTTTTTATCATCTTGTAACCGACATTCATCACCATAACTCGGAATAATACATTTTTTGATAAAGAGGTCCAAGACAATGAAGAATAATCCGGTGTCGCTCTTTTAAATTTGTGACTTGTTGCTTTTTTCCATTTATATAAAC
>JBAUFS010000076.1:0-4393 GCA_049679255.1 Candidatus Rhabdochlamydia sp. | reverse complement strand
GCTGTTAAACATCTTTTGAACCAATCTCGTTGATCCTATTCCTTTTGCGCTATTGCTTTTACGCTTAAGGAAGTAAACAACATACATAATATACCTCTTTTTTCGCAAACCATTTTCTCTCTTTTATCCGCTTTCTCATAGAGGAAAAAAAATATAAACGCCATCGAATTTAAGCCAAAAAGGGTCTGAGAATTAAATAACTTGCCATCCCTGCTAAGTAACCAACACCTACAGGAATACTCATTTTTTTAGCATAAGAGAGAAAATCAATTTTTTCGATCCCCATAATAGCAACACCTGCTGATGAGCCTATGATTAAAATACTTCCTCCTGTTCCAGCTGCATAAGCAATCATATGCCAAAAAGAAGAATCTATGGGAAATACTTCCAAGGGATACATGCCCATTGTAGCTGCAACTAAAGGAACGTTATCTATGATTGCAGAAAAAATACCTAGTAAAGTAGCTATCCAGGCAGGGTTATCAATTGTTTTATTTAACCACTCTGCCACAATTTTTAGCATTCCAGCAGACTGCAATGCTGCTACAGATAGCAAAATTCCTAAAAAAAACAATACCCCTGAAGTATCTACTCGAGTAAGCACATGAGGCACCCTTAAATGCTTTCTTTCCTCATGCGGATAGTGCATTAGATCTGTAACAATCCATAAAAGAGCTAGTGCTAAAATCACTCCCATGAAAGGAGGAAGCCCTGTTAGCCCTTTAAAAATAGGAACAAAAATCAAACCTCCTATTCCTAAACAAAAAACAACCTTAGCTCCAGGTTCAGCAGGTTCTACTTTTTGCAAATCACCAGAAGTAAATCTTCCCTTTAATCTTAAAGAATACCAAATAAGAGGAATGAGCAATGAGATTATCGATGGGATAATTAAGGCTTTTATCACAGCAAAACTAGAAAGTTGACCATTGATCCAGAGCATTGTGGTTGTAACATCTCCAATTGGCGTCCAAGCACCTCCTGCGTTTGCGGCAACTACAACAATGCAAACCATTAAAAATCTCTCTTTTCTATCAGGGATTAATTTACGTAATAAGGATACTATTAAAATAGTTGTGGTTAGATTATCAAGAACAGCAGAAAGAAAAAATGAGGCAAATGAAATGACCCATAACATTTTTCTTTTAGATCTTGTTCTCAATCGGTCTGTAATGATCTTAAAGCCACGGTGAGAATCAATAAGCTCTACTAACGTCATAGCTCCGATTAAAAAGAAGATAATTTGTGAAATCTCTGAAACGTGATGACCCAAATCATATAAGTTAGACGAATTTTTGCATGACATATAAATCGTCCAGCAAATAGCACCAATAAGCAGTGCAACAGCTGTTTTATTCACTCTGATATAATACTCTAAAATAATTGCTAAATACCCCAAGGCAAAAACAACTACAATCAGAAAACATTCCATTTTCTTAAAGCTCCTTGATAAAATTAATAACTTTTAAGCAATTCCTGCTTGAACAATATCGTGCATGCGTAAAATACCTATTACGGTACGATCCTCTAACACAACAGGCAAAATCGTGATATATCTTTTTGGATCTCTTTGCATGAGAGCTAACGCATCCCAAGCAAGCAAATCTCGATTTACGACTACAGTAGAGCTTGTCATTAAATCCCTCATTGACTGCTCTAGAGCAGAAGCGCCCCTCATCTGCAGAGCCCTTCGCAAGTCTCCGTCTGTGAAGATGCCCAGTAGTTTTTTTGTCTCATCTACAATCAAAATTGCTCCACATTTTTTATCAGACAGCTCAAATAAAACATCAATGAGTTTATCTGAGGGATCAGCTAGAGGGACATTTTGATTGCGAAACATCAAGTCTTCTACTTTTAATGTCACTTTTTTACCAATGGAACCAGCAGGGTGGTTAAGAGAATACTTGATAAGATCAAATTGGTTTTTGTGCATCAAAGAGACAGCTAGAAGATCTCCGAATAATAACTGTACCGTTGTAGAGGTGGTTGGAGCCAAATTAAAAGGGCATAACTCTTTTTCAACAGGTAAATAAATGGATAAATCAGCTAAACGAGAAAGACGTGAATCTAAATGAGAAACAACTGCTACAATAGGCGTTTTTCTTTTTTTAGCAAAAGGTATTAGGTGTAGTAGCTCTTCTGTTTCTCCACTACGACTAAATAACAAAAGTAGATCCTTTTCAGATAGGATCCCTATATCTCCATGTAAAAAATTAGTGGGAGGAAAGTACAATGCTTTTGTTCCTGTAGAAATAAGTGTCATTGCAATTTTTTCAGCAATAATTCCACTTTTTCCAACCCCTGTAAGGACCAATAACCCCGATACTTTGCTGCATTGCTTGATTACTTTTTGCAACTGCTCTAAAGGCAAATTGGTAAAATAATGCGCTAAATATTGTTTCTGTCGATCGAGGATCTCTTGTATTTCTTGCATAAAAACTTTTGTGTTTGTGTATTTAACAGTATATGCGAATCCTATTTTTGCTTGAAGTCTTCAAAAAAAAGCCGTAAAAGATAAGCTTTTAATTGAGGTAATAATGAGCAAAAAAATTCCTATAGCAGTAGCTCATGGTGACGGAATTGGACCTGAAATCATGAAAGCCACCTTACATATTCTACAAGAAGCTGGTGCTCCTTTAGATATTCATTCTATTGAAATAGGAGAACAAGTATACAATAAAGGTATTCTAACAGGAATTGCACACAACTCTTGGGAAATACTACGTCATACAAAAGCTTTTTTAAAAGCACCTATTACCACTCCACAAGGAGGTGGATTTAAAAGCTTAAATGTAACCATTCGCACTACTTTAGGATTGTATGCGAATATACGTCCATGCATCTCTTATGCGCCTTTTATTGCTACAAAACACCCTAAAATGGATGTAGTTATTGTAAGAGAAAATGAAGAGGATTTATATGCAGGCATTGAATATCGCCAAACGCAGGATGTATATAAATCGCTTAAAATTATTTCTCGTCCTGGTTCAGAAAAAATTATTCGTTACGCTTTTGAATATGCCTCTCATCACAATCGAAAAAAAGTGACCTGCTTTACAAAAGATAATATCATGAAATTCTCCGATGGATTATTTCATAAGGTGTTTGATGAAATTGCAAAAGAATACTCCCACATTCAGAACGAACACTGGATTGTAGATATTGGGGCAGCTAAATTAGCTGATACCCCGGAAATATTCGATGTCATTGTCATGCCTAATCTTTATGGAGATATCCTCTCTGATGTAGCAGCCCAAATTTCTGGGTCAGTGGGAATTGCGGGCTCTGCCAACATTGGTGATAGAGGTGCAATGTTTGAAGCAATTCACGGCTCTGCTCCGAGAAGAGCTGGACAAAACGTGGCAAATCCTTCTGCTCTTCTATTAGGAAGCGTACTCATGCTACTTTACTTGGAAGAAACTCTACTAGCAGAAAGAATTCATAATGCATGGTTAAAAACCATAGAAGAGGGTTTTCACACATATGATATTTTTAAAGAGGGAATTAGCAAATATAAAATGGGCACACAAGAATTTGCTTCACAGGTAATCAAATTCTTAGGCGAAAAACCGCAGCATTTGACTCCTGTTATTTATCAAAATAAGAATAAGTTTCAGACTATTCATACTCATACTCATTCTACTGCCTCGAAAAGAGATCTCATTGGCGTTGATGTTTTTATCTATGCTAATCAAAATCCTGTTAAAGCGCTTACAGCAAATAAATGGAATGCGCTTACCTTGCAAATGATCAGCAATAGAGGAGTCAAAATCTGGCCCGATGGACAGCCAGAAACTTTTTGTATTGATCAATGGCGCTTACGCTTCTTATCTAAAGATAATTCATGCATCGCAAAAGAGAGAGTTCTTGCTATCTTAGAAGAAGTATCTCAAGCAGGGTTTGATAGCACAGGCTCGGAAAACCTTTACCTTTTTGATAAAAAGCCTGGATTCTCTTGATTCAAAAGAAAAACAAGTGGCCTTAAAGGCCACTTCCTTGTTGTAATTCCTACTTATTTTCTATCTTTAGAAGTTAACTGCTGATGTCTCATCAAAGGTATATTTCTTTAAACCGTCTAATTGTTCTTTAGATAAATTAGTAAACTGAATAATTGCATCCATTGTAAGCCCATTCTGCAACAGATTTTTTGCTACTTCCATTTTACCTTTTTCAATACCTATGGCTTCACCTTCTATTCTACCTTCAACTTTACCTATGGCTTTCCCCTCATCGATTTTATATTCCAAAATAGCCTTTTGATCCATCATTTCGCGTTTCATTGCTTCATAAGCTCTGAGTTCCTCGTCTGTCCAATGAAATTGGTTAAGAGCTGTGTATGCTTTATGAATAATGTTGTCGTCTCCGATAATCTTCTTTAAGTCTTCTTCAGTGATTT
>JBAUFS010000075.1:0-5090 GCA_049679255.1 Candidatus Rhabdochlamydia sp. | reverse complement strand
TAGCCCTTGGGCATTTGCTCCTCCTTTGGTATTTTTTTTGTCTTAAAAACACCATAGAAGTTGCAGCCATCTCTGACCACTTTAAATTTTAATCTATTTGTCGCACTTCTCTATTGAATGGGCCTTTGTATAAACGATGTGTAACCCAAGAAAGCAAAAAAAAGATTACTGGACTTAGAAAAAAGAAGAACGTAATAACCCCAAAGAGACTTAAAGCAGACGGAACTTTTTTGGAGGTTTATCGAATATGCCTATAAATAAAAAATTTAGAATAACATTATTTAGCGACTTAGATTTTGAAGGTATGGTTGTTGATATTTGTTTTGATAATCAAGTAATCGCTATACTTAATTACGAAAAAGGTATAGATAATATAGAAATCCAAATCCTATCACAAAATACAGACTCTCAAGAATTGCATTTTCCCTCTACAAGATTTTCTTAACATATTAGAAAAAGCAAAAAAGCTTGTCATACAGTGCGCTAAAGAAGATGAACTCAGAGAAAAAGAATTTTTTCAATAGTCGTATTAAACAAGCAGGGTTTAATTTTATTTTCAGCTATGCAGCTGCTCTATTATTCCCTTAAAAAGTTAAAGAGATTCTTCAGGGAAAGAGGAAGTACAAATTTTAGAGTAGGCTTTTCAAAACCATTAAAATTAGAAGCAGCAGAGATAGTATAAGCCCCCATATTTTCAAAAATGATCCAATCTCCCATATTAAGCGAAGGAAGATAACAAGTTTTTAGAATACAATCCATTCCATCACATGTAGGACCCCAAACGCTGCTTTTTTGCAATTTATCTTCAGAAGATGGTTTCATCTGGTAGGCTAACGGCTTGACAACAGCGTGATCAAAGATAAGGCAGTTAAATGAACCATATAACCCATCATTAACATAATACATACTCATAGTATCTTCATTAGGAAAAGACAGCTCTCGTTTAGCGATGATATTTGTACAGAGGGTGAATGCAGAAGCTGTAAAGTACCTGCCAGGCTCAGCAATGATCTTAACACCAGAAGCAGCAGGAAAATGTCTATCTAATTTTTCATTTATCATATTAGCAATCTCTTTAAAAAGAATGATATCCTCTTTAAAACCAGGAAAACCCCCTCCAATATCTAGAAAAGTAAAATCAAAACCAAGGGTTTTAGCTAAGGCAAAAATCTTGGCAGAGGTTTCTAAAGCCATTGCGTAAGCATGGGTATCTTGACAACCACTGCCCACATGAAAACTCACTCCAATTACATTAAGCTCTAGATCTTTAGCCACACGAAGCAAACTAGGAACGTGTTGCTCATAACAACCAAATTTCATACCAAGCTGACAGATAGATTTACTATCATCTACTCTTATACGAAGAACCATTCTAGCTTGCGGAAATAATTTCTTTATTTTTTGAAGCTCTAATTCGTTGTCAAATGTCATAACATCGACCCCCATAGAAGCAGCATAGGTAATAAAAGAACCTGCCTTACAAGGATTAGCATAAATAATAGATGAGGAACTAACCCCTGATTTTAATACAGCATCAATTTCTCTTTTACTAGCACAATCAAAGCCAGACCCTAAAGCAGCAAGAAGATCTAAAACTATAGGACAGTCATTACATTTTACAGCATAATATGGATGAGCTCGCGGTATTAAATCTTTCCAAAGGTTATATTTATATACGATATCACCAAGATCTACGACATAAAACGGATCTTCCCAACCCTCCTGAGCAGTATCCTTGATAACATCCGATACGGTTTTATCGATATCTATCCTAACGAATGTATCTATAGTCATATGATCCTAAAGTTTGGTTTTATTTTCCCTGATAGTAAATCAGGGCAGATATAACAATATCTTTTTTTTAGCTCAAGACCTTCTCTACGGGAATTTTTTTTGAACAAAGTTGGTCTTCCTGCAATTGACAAAAAAACCAAGATAGCAATCATTGATGATTCTATTAGGAAGTATATGAAAATCCTATTCTTTTCTATTGCCTTATTTATTTGCAGCTCGATTGGCGCTAAAATCATCGAAATAAAATATTTTAATGAAAGTATTCCCTATTTAACACAAAACACACTTTTCATTTTAGACATTGATGATACATTACTTGTTCCTAAACAAATGCTGGGATCTGACATGTGGTTTGAAGACAGAATCAAACAGCAAAAAGGATCAGAGGCTTTTGAAAAAACTTTAAATGAATGGGAGGGAATAAGACATTTTACACAGATGCAAATAGTAGAACCAGGTGCGCAAAAAACCATTGAAGATCTACAAAAAAAAGAACACATAATTATCGGTCTTTCTACACAGTCCTTAACCTTATCTAAAGTAACTTTTAATCAACTTATAAATAATCAAATAGACTTAAGAGTAACAGCTCCTCAAGAAAATTATTATTTTCAAAATGAAGATAAGGGTGTGCTTTATGTAAACGGCATTCTTTTCACATCAGGTACCTCTAAGGGTAAAGCTCTTTTTCAACTACTTGAAAAAACAAAACAAAGATTTAAGCGTATCGTTTTTATGAATGATAAAGGTTCTCATCTTGCAGATATAGAACAGGAAGCAGAGAAAAATCATGTAGAGTTCATTGGACTGCGTTATGGCTATTCTGATTTTCGTAAAAAATCTTTTGATTCAAGAATAGCTAACATACAATTGAATCGATCAGGCTTTACACAAATTTTGTCCGATGAAGAAGCAAAAGCTCTTTTACAAAAAAAACCCTGAATGGAAGAGACCATCAATCCTCATATTTCTTAAGATTGAGTTGAATAGGGGGTAATACCTGTTCTATACTTGCTCTGTTTGGTTCTTCCCAAGGTGGCAATTTAAGAGATTCTCCTAGATGTTTGAGCGGTTCATCGACTGAAAACCCAGGAGAAACAGTGGCAATTTCAAACAAAACCCCTCCTGGCTCTCTAAAATAAATAGAGAGGAAATACTCTCTATTTAAAACAGGCGTCACATCAAGGCCAAATTCCAATAGTTTTTCCCGTGCTGCTAATTGTGTTATATCGGTTTCTGTAGCAAACGCTACATGATGAACCGTACCATATCCACTCAATCCCTTTAATGCTTCTGGACTACAAAGAATATCCACAAAATCACCAGGCTTGCCACTAGCAGAATAACGAAAACGATTCCCTGTTTCAGCAATGAACTTATGATCCATCTGATCGACTAATAAGTTTGCTGTTTTCTCATAGCACTCTTCGACAAGCGTTATTCCATAGAATCCTTTAATGGCAAATTGAAAAGGGATCTTCCCATAAGTAAAGCCTAATCTTTTATCCCATCGATTAGCTACAAGCTCTAACCCCAGACCATCTGGATCTTCAAAATAGATCACGGTTTCACTAAAACGCTGCTCAGGCTTTTCATAGGGAATATGAAATTTATCCAATCGCTTAGTCCAATAATCAATCGAATGTTCAGGAATAGAGAAAGAAGTAACGGTTAATTGCCCTTTACCTTTTCGGCCCTGTGGTATACCAGGATAGGGAAAGAAGGTCATTATGGTACCAGGAGAGCCTTCTTCATTGCCATAATATAAGTGATAGATTTCAGGAACATCAAAGTTAATCGTCTTTTTCACTAACCGCAAGCCTAAAATACCTGCATAAAAATCTACATTTTTTTGTGCATCGGATGCTAAAGAAGTGATGTGATGGATTCCTTTTACCAAAGCATTCATTCACTTCATAAAAATCGATCTATGTTTTTATGTATAATGTTTTTTTCAGATCTCTGTTCTTATGCAGCAACAATATCCCTTTTTAAATCTTCTATCTGTTCGACAGCTAAGTCGGTATGCTGAACAATGATATCAATCCCAATTTTATGCTCTAATAGAAGTTTTACTAGTTCAACGTCTGTATCTTCTTCATCTTTGGTTTCTTCAAAAGCCTTCTTAAGACCTATTGCCCTACCTTCATCGAATTTTTGTCCCATAATAGCTCTGTGATCCATATCAATACGTGTGTGTCTGTCATAATTCATCACTTCGTTCTCAGTCCAATGGTATTGATCAAGGGCAGCATATGCTTTGCGAAAAATGTCATCTTTGCCTATCACTTTTTCTAAATCAGCTTCTGTAGTTTCATGCGCGTGTTTAAAAAAATAGCACCATTTTTCTTCTGTTGAGAAGAATTCTTCTTTACTTTTTTTAAATTTAGAAAGTTCGATAAAGTTAAAGAAAAAATTTTTGAGATCGTATTTAGATTTTTCTGGCATAACATGATCCCATTTGTACCCAGGTCTATTAGGAAAGATTTCATAATCAACAACAATAGCTATGTAAATAATTTCCTTAACATTATAGCGTTTATCTTCAACATTCACTTGATTGCTATATGCTTCGGATACATATCTTGGAGCCCATATCTCAAATGAATCAAACTCTTGTACGGTTTGTATCTCAATAATGAATTTAGTTCCATTCTTGTCTATACATAAAGCATCTACAACACTTGCTCTAGAGTTGCAAAATGTAGGTAAAAGCTCTACGTTTATAAAGGGATTTTTAGAAAAAAAGACATCATTTAAGAAATGCATCAGAATGTCTGTATTCTCTTGTACTCCAAACAGCTTATAAAGCCCCATACTATTTTTTGGGCTTAAATATTTTGATAATCTAAAGGTGCCATACATATAATACTTCCTAATTTTTTATTCAAAGAACTCTATTATCAATTCATTCTCTTTTAGAGGAAAATAAGCAGAACTTAGACCTTAGAAGTTGACCGCAGTAGTCCCATCCAAGATATGTTTTTGCAAATCTTCTATTTGCTCTTTAGACAAATCAGCTGACAGAGCAATTACATCCATTTCCACTCCATTCTGTAATAGACGCTTTACCAGCTCTATTTTACCTTTTTCAATGCCTATGGCTTCTCCTTCAACTCTACCTTTTTCAATACCTATAGCTTCTCCTTTCTTCAGACCCTTTTTCATACCCTTCTTAAGGCCTTTTTTTTCACCTCTGGCTTCACCTACATCCATTTTATGGTCTAGAATAGCCATGTTATCCATGATAACACGGTTCATATCTTGGTAATCTCTGAGTTCATTCTCATTCCAAT